>NZ_JBEYXD010000027.1:0-103656 GCF_040644975.1 Streptomyces sp. NPDC046900
CCGGTAGCCAGCGAAGTTATCAGCCGTCCCGCCTTGTTCCCGTGGTGCGCGGTGTGGTGGGGCGCATTTACCACCCTGTCGGTCGACCCCGCTGGCGGTGCACGTCACCTCGCATACCGAGGTGACCGCCCTGCCCGGGACACTCGCGGCGTTCGGACTCGCGGGCTTTGGGTCTCGTGCTCGCTGTCGCGGGGTGCAGATGGCAAGCCGAGGCGCGGCGTCGGGAGGGGCGCGGGTTGCAAGGACTTCCGCCGTCGACCGTGAGCGCTACGTTCAGCGGCAAGTTGGTAGTGCACATTGGGTCCGTGAGGCTCGTTGCAAGCCGGCATCCGCGAGCGAATCGAAATGTGCACGGGTCTCGACAGCACCGGTGTCGAAAGACTGCGGGAGGTTGTGGACACTCCACGGTGGAAGTTGGCCCGCCGGGCTTGGCAGGGAAGGCCGTAGGGTTCTGCCTCGTGCACCAGCTTGAGATTTCCGACCTGATCACGGCGGTGGAACCACGCAGCGGCCACCGGCTCCCGGTCCGGCGCGCCGAGGTGATCCAGCGGCTCCGCGAGAGCGGAGACGAGCGTGCGGCCCGGATCGTCGCCGGGCTGCCCACGGACCAGGACGGCGTACTCGACCCGCATGCCGTGGACCGCCTGCTCATCAGCGTGCACACCGAACTCCAACGTCTGAGCGAGGAGCTACGGCTCGGCGAACGTCTGGTCCACCTGCTCGGCCCGCTCTTCACCGCGATTCGGTCGACTACTGGGCAGCCCGGGCCGTACCGCCTCGTCGACGTCGGTTGCGGCCTGGGCTACCTGGTCCGCTGGCTGGCGACTACCGACGCCCTCGGCGCGGACGTCGAGCTGGTCGGCGTCGACCTAGACGCCACGCTGGTCGGCGAAGCGGACCGCCTGGCCCACGCAGAGGGGCTCAACTGCCGTTTCGTCCGTGGAAATGCCTTCGACCTGCCGGAGGCCGCGACCGTCTATGTCTCCACCGGCGTGCTGCACCATTTCCGTGGCCCCGCTCTGGCCGAGTTCTTCCAGGCCCAGGCCGCCTCACCGGCGCAGGCCTTCTGCCACTTCGACATCGCAGCGACCCGTCTCGCGCCCATTGGCGCGTGGATCTTCCATCGTGCCCGGATGCGCAACCCGCTCGGCCGCCACGACGGCGTCGTCTCCGCACTGCGCGCGCACAGCGACGAGACACTGTTGCGCGCGGCTGCGGTACCCGGCATCCGCGCACTGCTGTACGAGCCGCGCGGCGCGGTGAACCCGTTCTGCACCACGTTGCGCCCGATCATCGGGGTGCGCCCGCAACTGGAGGCGCCGCTTCGCCGAGCCCTCGGACGGGACGCACGCCGCATGGTCGGCCAGGAGCACCTCGCCGAGACCACCCGATGACGCCCGCCATACCGCTTGTACTCCTCGGTCTGGTCGATGCGGCGTTCAGCGGCTTCCGTGCCTATGCCGGCAGCGACGCCCGCATCCGTAAACAACGGGCCACCATCCGAGCCGCCCTGCGTGGGCTGGCCGTTGGGGCCGTCCTGCTGCTCGCTCCCACGCTGACCGCCGTCCTCCTGCTGCTGACCACACGCGATCCGGCACGGACCTACAACACTCTGACTGCCGGCGGCCTCGGCTACCTGCTCCCGCTCACTGTCTACGCCACCGCCGTACTCCTTTCGCTCGCCGCCTACTTCGCCCTGCCGTTTCGCGCCAGCACCCTCGCGATAGTTGTCGGCCTCGGCCCGTTGACCTTGCTGCGCCCGCTCGCCATTGCCGCCGCCTGCCTCGGCGCGGTCGTCAACGGCGGCGGTGGGTCCGCCCTGCTGGTCGGCACAGTCGCAGGCGCCGCCGTGCTGTGCGTCGAACCTGCGGTGCACCGACGCTGGTACCACCCAGTGCGGTAGAGAGCCTGGGTGACGTCGTGCGGTTGCCACCGAGTGTCACGGTGATGACTGAGCCGGTGCTGCTCCTTCTCAGGATCTGGTCCAAGTTCGGTGGAGCGGTGACGCTGAGTGCTGTCGGCCGCATGTGATGGGTGCGCGGAGAGTTCTGCAGCCATCGCCTTCAGGCTGACCCTCACCCCGGATATGTCGGCAAGCCGGGTGCCGGCGCGACCGTCGCCAGCCTGTGACCCGCAACCTGTGCCTCGCCGGCCGCCCATCCACTGCCGTGTTTCTGTCGTGTCCGCAGCGCGGGTCCGCTCGTGATGAGTGCGGTGCCCGCCGACAGCCTGGGCACGCCCGAAACCCGCCGCGTCGCACTCAATCAACTGCTGCCGCACTGCCTCCGTGCGCGGGGCGATGGCCCGCGCGGCGGTCGCGATCCCCGCGATCAGCGGTGTGCGTGGAATCCGGATGTCCACTGGACTGGCGTGCGGCGTCGCACGTGAGGTGGCAGGATCTGGGGGTGTCCGTCGTGAGCAAGCTGCAGATCAAGCCCGGTCAGAGTGTCGCAGTCCTGGGCAAGCCCAACGACGTCCACCTGGAGGTCGAGGCCGCGGGTGACGCGGCTTCGGCCGACGCGGTGCTCGCCTTTGTGACCACCTCCGGTGACCTTCTCGGAGCGGGTGCGCAGGCGGCGCTTGCCGCCGCGCAGCGCGATGCCCTCGCCTGGGTGGCCTATCCGAAGGGCGGCAAGCTGGGAACGGATCTGAACCGCGACGTCCTGGCCGCCGCCCTTTCCGAGCGGGGCGTGCGGCCCGTGCGGCAGATTGCCATCGACGACACCTGGTCGGCGCTCCGGTTCCGGCCCGGCGACTGATCCGTACGCCCGTGGGTGCTCGGATCGGATCGGTCGCGCACGGGGTGCTGCACCACGCCGAGTGCCCAGTGGTCGTGGTGCCGCACGAGTGAGCCGCAGCCGGTCGCGAAGGTCCCGCCGCGCGTCCGGAGTGCGCGGGCGGGACCTTCGCGGGAGGGCTTTTGTGGAGGCGCGGTGGGTGTCGGCCGACTTCCCGCGACCGGACGTCACACGGCCGGCCGGTTCGCCGGGCGACCGTCCTTCAGTTGGGCGCGGAGAAGATCCTTGCGGACCTTTCCCGTGGCGTTGCGCGGCAGCTCTGTCGTCATTTCGAGCCGACTGGGCTGGTACCACTCGGTCATGCCGCGGGCGGTGAGGAACTCCCGCAGTCCGGCGAGCGTGGGTGAGGCCGGGCCGGGAACGACGACCGCGCAGGCGAGTTCCTCGCCCCGATCGTCCACGTAGCCGACGAGGGCGACATCGTGGACGTCGGGGTGTGCGAGCAGTTCCGTCTCGACGTCGTTGATCGGGATCATGAAGGAGCCGCCGATGCGGTCGGCGGTCCGGCCGATGATGCGCAGGCCTCCCCGACCGTCTGGAACGGCCAGGTCACCGGTGTCGTACCAGCCGTTGTCCACGTCGGCTGTCACCCGCAGCCGGCCGCTGTCCCGGCCGAAGGTCGCCAGGCACACACCGCCGCCGCGGACGAAGAGCCGGGCGGGCTGCTCGGCGGTGGGCGGGGTGCCGGTGTCGGACCGGAAGTCGAGTTCCAGTCCAGCTCCGGGCCTGCCGTCGCTCTGCGAACCCCACAGCGGCGGATCATCGTGGCGGGTCCATGTGTGACCAGGTACTTCGGTCATTCCCCACAGGGTGCGCAGCGGCACGCCCCAGGTCTGCGGAACGGAGGCGACCAACTGCCCGGGCACCGTGGTGGCGCCGCTGAGCACCATGCGCGGCAGGAACTCGGGCCGGGGTCGCACCTGCGCGGCGGCTACCAGGGCGGTCACGAACGTCGGCGCACCCGCCAGGACGGTGGTCTCGCTCTCGGTGACGATGTCCAGTGCGCCCTTGGGGTCCCAGACGTCCGACAGCACGGAGGCACCGCCGACCAGCAGCGGGATCATGATGTTGTACATCAACCCGAAGATGTGGGTCAGCGCCTGGGTCGTGAAGAACCGGTCCCGGGTGCCGAGCCCCTCCGCGTGGGCTATCGCCGAAGCCCCCGCGTAGAGCGTGTTGAAGGTGTGCAGTACACCCTTGGGCTCGCCGGAGGTTCCCGAGGTGAACAGGACCACCGCCACCCGGTCCGGGTCCTCGGTGAGCGCACCCGGGAATGTCCCGGGCTGTCGCTCCCGCGGTGTCTCCTCGAAGTGACGGCCGAAGTCCACCGTGCCTTTGGGGGCGTTGCCCCTGGCGATGACCACCCGGTGCCGCAGCCTGGGCAGCCGGGGCGCCATGTCAGCCACCGCGTCCGCGTATCGCACGCCACCGTACTCGTCGGCCGTGACGCACACGTCGGCCTCCAGCCGCACCAGGATGCGCTCCAGCTCGCGTGGGCCGATGGACGGCATGACGGGTGCGACGACGGCCCCGACCCGTGCGCAGGCCAGCAGCAGTGCGCTCACCTGCCACCAGTTGGGCAACTGCATCGCGACGACCTGCCCCGGTCCGACGTCGAGCTCGGTCAGTGCCCTGGCGAACCGCTCGACGTAGTCACTGAGTTCGCGGTACGTGAGCCGGCGCATGCCCGTGCCGGCCCGGTGTGCGATCACCGCGGTGGCTTCCGGCGTCTCGTTGCGCCATTTGCGCAAGTCGGCCAGGGGCCCTTCGGTCCGCCAGACGCCCGTCTCGCGGTACTCCCGTATCAGGTCCTGACCAGGCCTCAGTTCGGACAAGATCACCTGTACACTCCCCATCTCGCAGTCAGTCGATCGGTGTCGGCCGGGCTCGATGAGCCTTCTGCCTCGCCTGGTGGCTCCGGTCGCAGGCCGGCTCTGTCGCGGTGAGCGGCGGGAGCCGGTCTCCGACGGGGCGCCGGCAGCGCGGGAGGGCCTGGCTTGCTCGTCACGGCATTCTCTGGACGGTGCGGAGGAAGTGGCCGAAGTCGTCGGCCTCGCGCGTGCCGAGTGTGTCCACGAAGCGACGGACCAGCTTGTCCAGCGCGTAGTACGCCTCGGTGTGGTCGTGGCCGACCCGGTCGACGACTTTGAGCGCGATGCGCCAGTACCCGTCGTAGACGCCGTCCAGGGGCATCCGGAAGGTGGCCAGCACGTCCCTGGCGCGGTCCAGGGTGCGTGGACCGACGCGTCCCAGCGACTCCTCGATCAGGCGTGAGTAGAAAGCGAAGTGGCGAGCCTCGTCCCGGCTCATGAAGTGCAGCAGCTGCCGCAGCACGGGTTCTTGGACCACCTGGCGGTAGTGCTGGTAGAAGAGCTGCGTTGCCTTCTCCTGCATGAACAGGTAGAGGAATGCTTCCAGCGGGTCCTCGTACGGCATGGCGAAGGGTTTGCGGCCGACCTCGGCCAGGTCCTCGGCGAGGGTGGCCTCGTCCGCGATCTCCGACACCAGCTGGTAGCGGCTGAGCGCCGACGCGTGCTTCTCCTCGTCGTTCGCCCAGGCGAAGAGGAAGCGGGCGTACTCGCGATTGCGGTGGTAGGTCGTGGTGGTGATGTCACCGGTCGTGGGAAAGGCCGACAGGTTGAAGCTCAGGAAGGCCGGAATGTGGTCCTCGACGTAGGTGACGAACCGCACGATGGAGTGATCGTCGTCGGTCAGTCTCTCCGGACGGACCGCGGACCAGTCCACATCGGCCAGTGACCAGGGATGTTCGGCCGTTCGTCGTACGGTGGTCTCCGCGGACCTGCGGATCGCCGCGATCTCGGAATCGGCGATCTCGGATGCCGCGGTGTCCGTCTCCACAGGCTGTTCCATCGTCATCGTTCTCCGGAAGCTCTCTCAGGTCTTCGGTGCGGCCGTCGGTGCGCACGCTCGCCCGACCGCACCGGAGGGGTGTGGGGTCACGCCGCTGCGCGGAGGGCCGCTGCGAGACTGTCGACGAGGTCGCCGACCGTCCTGGCGCCGAACAGGGCCTCGTCGTCGAACTCGGCACCGGCTGACCGCTCGAGGGCCGAGGCGATCCTGACCAGCCGCAGTGAGTCGATGCTCGGCAGTTCCTGAAGGAGGTCGGACTCCTGCACCGGGCGGCCCTCCAGCGGCAGCACCGTTGCGAGCTCCTTCACTACCATGGCAAGCAGTTCGTCCCTGTTCACGGTTGTGTCCTCTCTGTGTCGTCCATCGCACATGTCGCGGTGGAGTCGGATTCGGCGCCGATACGGTCCGATGGGGCCAGATGGGGCCTGAGACGGGCAGCCGCCTCGCCGCCGACCGCCATCAGGTCGCCGAGGTGCTCAGGCCGGACGTGCGCATAGGTCGCCTCCGCGACCAGGGCCTGCGCACCCTCCGGTGTCACCACCTCGGCCTCGGTCCGGTAACCGCCCTCCCAGGACCGGGTGATGCGAGCGATGATCCGGTACGGCCGGCCGGTCGCGACCGGCTGCAGAAATCGGGTGCGCAGGGTGGCGGAGAAGACCAGGACGCCGCGTTCGATCAGGATCAAGTTGGCCATCACGTCGTCCACCGCGGTGGTGACTATCCCGCCGTGCGTGATCCCCGGATAGGAGCACAGGTCGGGGCCGAAGACCACCGTGCAGGCCACTTCGTCAGGTGCGGTCCGGCGCGGGTCGAGCCGCAGCCCCTGCGGGTGGTGCGACGAGCAGCCGAAGCAACGGAACCAGGGTTGGTCGCGCAGCCCCGCCGTGCCGGCGGCGTGACCGTTCCACCCGCTCACCCTGCCGTCACCGCCATCCGGGCCGCCTTGCCGCGCTGCCACTTGCCGCTGGTGGTGCGAGGCAGTTGCCCGGGGCGGACCAGGTGCACCCGGATCGCCGACAGTCCGAGTTCGGTGGCGATTCGCGCCCGGATCCGCTCGGCCAGTTGCTCGTGGTGCTCCTTGGTCTCCGCCACCACCGTGAGGTACTCGGCCTCCTCGGGCACCGCGACGCAGCGCCGCCGGAACACGCCGGGAACGTCGCGGACGACGGCCTCGACGTCCTGTGCGAAGAAGTTCCGGCCGCCGACGATGACCATGTCCTTGAGACGGCCGGCCACGTAAAGCCGGTCTTCGTGTCGGAACGCCAGGTCGCCGGTGCGCAGCCATCCGCCCTCGAAGAGCGACCGGGTGGCCTTCGGTGCCCGGTAGTACGCTTCGGTGACCGCTTCGCCGCGGATCCGGACCTCCGCCAGTTCCCCGTCCGGGGCCGGGTCGCCCGCGCTGGTGACCAGCCGCAGCTGCATACCGTCGACCGGCCGGCCGACCGCGACGACCGGTTTCGCCTCCGGGTCCGTGGCGTCCACCAGGCGGACCTCGCCTGCGTCCACGAGCAGCCGGCGGTCGACGTGCAGGACGTGCGGTGCCTCGTCGGGTGCCGGGAAGGTCACCGCGAGTGTGGCCTCGGCCATCCCGTACACCGGGAACATCGCCGACGCACGGAAGCCCGCCGGGGCCAGCCGCCGGCAAAACGCCTCGACCGTCGCCGCCGACACCGGTTCCGACCCGTTGAACGCGAACCGCCAGCTGCTCAGGTCCAGTTCCCGCACCGTCTGGTCGTCGACGGTGGCCAGTATGAGGTCGTAGCCGAAGTCCGGGCCACACGTGACGGTGCCTCGGTGCTCGGCGAAGTAACGCAGGAACCCGGCCGGGCGGCGGATGAATCCGCCCGGGCTGAAGGTGTGGGTGGTGGCGCCGTGCAGCAGGTAGGCAAGCCAGCCGAAGAGGCCCATGTCGTGGAAGTGGGGGACCCACTGGATGAACACGTCGTCGGGTGACACCTCGGCGGACACTCCGATCGACCGCAGTCCGGCCAGCACGGTGCGGTGGCGCAGCACCACGCCCTTGGGATCGGAGGTGCTGCCCGAGGTGTACTGGATGACAGCGATGTCGTCCGGTAGCACCTCGGGCAGGGCAGGCTGATCTACGCCGGTGGCGTCCGCCTCGGGGGACGGGGGTCGGGAGAAGAGCGCCACACCGTCGGGCAGCCGAAGGACGGTCAGGCCCGGGCGGGCCGCGCGTACGAGATCACCCAGGTCCTTCTGCGAGTCGTCCACCAGCAGATACCGAATCTCGGCTGCGTCCAGGAAACTGATCACATGGCGCGCCGCCGAGTCGAGGTCGCGCATCATGGGCGGAGTGGGCAGCAGGCTCACCGCAGCTCCGGTGAAGGTGACGCCGAACAGGCCCACCAGTACCTGCGGTCCGGTGGCGGAGAGCAGGCCCACGACGTGCCCGCGCCGGACCCCGGCCTCGGCGACTCGGGCCGCGAAGTCGGTGGCGTGCTCGAGCAGCCGGCGGACGGTGACCTTCTCACCGAGCTCCGGGAAGACCACGGGCCGGTCGGGCCAGCGGTTCGCACAGTCATGGAGGGCGCCGACCAGGGTCGTCGCTGTCAACACCATTGCCTCCCACGGGCGCTGGACGGTCAGGAATCAGGCAGGCCTGATTCCGGTGCGGTACGGAAGAAGAAACAACAGGGGAACCGACGGCCCCCGGGGCGGCGCGAGGTATGCGTTCCCAGGCTCGGCAGAGCCGGGGGCCCGGCGGTGGACGCGATGACGCCGTTGCTCCCTCCACTGCCGAGGCGGTGTGGACGGGAGCGGGGTCCAGCGGGTCAACCGGCCATGACCGCGCGGCGGAGGGAGCCGTCGATGAGCAGCCTGGCGGTCCGCTGGAACTCGTCGCCCAAGGGGCGGTCCTCCTGGACGAAGGGGACGATGCCGCGCAGGTGCCTGTGGGCGCGGGTGGTGCGGGGGCCGAGTCCGTCCGTGCCGATGATGTCCGCGGCCTGGCAGAGTGCCACCAGGTGGATCGCGGTCACCTCGCTGATCAGGGCGACAGCGGTCCTGGCGTGCCGGGCGGCGATGGTGCCCATGCTGACCTTGTCCTGGTTGTGTGCCTCGGTCGACCGGGAGAAGGAACTTACCGGCATGGTCAGATGGAGGGCCTCGGCGGTCAGAGCGGAGGCTGCGATCTGCGCCCCCTTGAAGCCGTGGTGCAATCCGGCCGCCGGATCGGTGGCCTTGACCGGGGCGATGAGGTTCGCCGGGAGCCCCAGGCTGAACTTCGGGTCCACCAGCAACTGCACCTGCCGGTCCAGGAGGTCGCCCACGCTGGCCACAGCCGTGGCCAGCGCGCTGGCGGCCTGGGCTACATGCCCGCCGTAGAAGTTGCCGCTGTTGTGGACGAGGGACGACTGCGCGTCGAACAGGGGGTTGTCGTTGGAGGAGTTGATCTCATTGGCGATCCACTGTTCGGCCCACTGCAAGGTGTCGCGCAGCACGCCGATCACGTGGGGGGCGCAACGGATGGAGTACGGGTCCTGGATGCCGCGTTCGAGTTCCCGATAGGTGACGCCCTCGTCCATGTCGCCTCCCCGGAGGTCGGCGTCGGCGCCGATCAGGGCGGATCCTTCGAGCATCTGCCGGATGTTCTCCGCGCTGGTGATCTGGCCCGGGTGCGGCTTGTTGATGTGCGGGAATGCGGTGAACTGGTCCTTGCTGCTCCTGCGTACCTCGGCGGCCAGCGCCGTGCACAGTTCGGCGCACCAGGCGAGTTCGCGTGCCTCGGTGAAGGCCAGCGTCAGATACGCAGACATGAAAGACGTGCCGTTGACCAGGGCGAGGCCTTCCTTGGCCTGTAGTTCCACCGGCTGCAGACCGGCAGCGCGCAGGGCCTCGGCGGCCGGCATCCGTTCGCCCCGGTAGGTGACGGTGCCTTCGCCGGTGAGCGACGCCGCCAGATAGCTCAAAGGTGCAAGGTCGCCGCTGGCGCCCACCGAGCCCCGTTCCGGGATCTGCGGCAGGATGTCGTGGTGCAGCATGTCCAGGATGAGGCGGACAGGCTCCTGCCGGATGGCGGAGTGCCCTCGGGCGGCACAGTTGGCGCGTATCAGCATGGTCGCGCGAATGACCTCGTCCGGCGCCACCGGCCCGGTGCCCACCCGCAGGAACCGGAGCAGGTTCCGCTGCAGGGCCACCGTCTTCTCGGGGCTGATCTGGCGGCTGCTGCTGTCACCGAAGCCCGTGGTGACGCCGTAGATAGGTATCCCGGATTCGATGAGGGCTTCCTTGACGTGAAGAGACTTCTTCATCCGCAGGACCGCGTCCTCCGACAGGTCCAGCCTCGCTCCGTCCCGAAGCGTGGAAACCCGGTAGACCTCGTCCATGCCCAGATGGTGACCGTCGAGGTGTATTTCGGGCTTCTCGGCGGGAGAGGCGTCGTACATCGTGGATCTCTTTCGTCGTGCAGAGAACAAGGATTATGTGTGACAGGCGGCACGAGGGGAGCTCGTATGCGCGAATGACATGGCGTCAGTCGGCGTGGCATTCCGCATGCCCCGCACCGATGAGCTGAGCGCATCCACGCAATGACGGAGGACACCGCAGCCGGCTTTTTTCACATGCTCACGAGTTGCCGCGGCGGTCATTCCGTCAGGCGGCCGACGTTAACGCGATCCCCGTGTCCGCCTGAGGCGCCGGGCACCTGTGGCATCTTCCCCAAGTCCCGGGCCGGCGCAGGTCGAAGGTGCGCACATGCCGAGGTGGGCACGGGGCGCCGCATCATGCCGCCACAGGACACCTCCCTCGGCCATATGCCGTGCCGGCTGGCGGATCCAGCTTCTCTGTGCCTGGATACGATGGCGACCTCATTCGGCCTGAACCGAAGAAGGACATTCTGGAAGGAACTCCCAGGCTGCCATGGTCTACCGCATACACTTCACGGTTCAGGACCTGGCCCGGACGCGTGTGGCTGAGACCGCTATGCCGCTGCACGAGCTGGAACTCGCGGCGCGCGCCCTGCAGAGCCGCAACCAGCCCGCCCGGTTCGATGCCTGGCGACACCGTGCCCGCGCACAACTGTCTGCCCAAGCCCGCATGGCGCTCGCCCTCATACCCGCCGTGGGAAGCTCACCGAATTTCCTCAGTCCCACCGAATCGGGAACAGCCGGGGAGCTGCTGGAACAGGTATGCGGCACACCTCGCGAACGCATCAGGGCGGACATGCTCGAAACGGCACAACATCGTCCCTCCCTGCCCGCATGGACCCGCCACCTGGCCGACGATGCCACGCTGCTCGCCGAGCTCTGCACAGGGCTCAGCCACCTCCACGCGACCCTGCTCGCACCCCACTGGGCCCAGTTCACGGAACACCTGGCGGTCGACCGGACCCTGCGCCTGCAGCACGTGCTCAGCGGCGGTGTGGAACAGCTGCTCACCCTGGCCAACCCCCGGTGGATGCGATGGAATCCGCCTGTTCTGGAAATCCGGATGGTCAACGGCGCCGATCGTGACCTCCATCTGGAAGGGCAAGGCCTCCTGCTCCTTCCCTCGATGTTCGGCACGCGCGCGATCGTGACCGACGGCAGGCCCGTGTCCGTGAGCTATCCGGCCTTCCAGAACCAGCACCCCAACGAAATCACCGCTCATGCCTCCATGCCCGGCTACGGGCGTTCCTCCAGTGTGTCGACGCTCCTGGGGCGCACCCGCACGGTGGTGCTGTCCGTCATCGCGGAGCACCAGGGCTGCTCCACCAAGGAACTGGCCGATCGCGCCGCCATCGCAGCCGCCAGCGCCAGCGAGCACGCGACCGTCCTCCGGGAAGCCGGATTGATCCGCTCCCTGCGCCACCGGAACTCCGTGCTTCACAGCCTCACCCCTCTCGGCCGGGCCCTCCTCAACACCTCGGGAGAGCTGAGCACCGAGCGGCTGCCTGGCCGCAGGAGGGTGTGACGCCGTCGCTGTTCACCGCACCCGCTCGCAGGCCAGGGGACGGAGCGGCCGCCAACGGTGCAGCCGTCGGCGGCAGTCATGGCAAGCACTCTCGCGATGCTAGTCAGGCGTGGACTCGCGTACTGACCGGTCCCCTTCGCGATCTTCCGAAGGGATCGCGCCTCGCTGGAGGGGGATCGTGCTTCAACGCGGCGTGATCGTCTCCTACGGGACTGTCGGCCGCCGGTGTGTGAAGTTCGGCCAGGCCCATGCCGACGGGCTGCGCCGCCGCCAACCTTCACGGCCGTTGCCGCCGCCCTTCGGCGCCGCCGGGGCCGGTCGGAGGAAGACGTCGAGCTGCAGCGGCCTGGTGCTTGCCGGGTCGGCGCGGTAGCCGCCGAGGCTGGTCACGCCCTCTTCCCGCAGCGCGTCCTCGTCCAGATAGCAGTTCCCGGTGGCCTCCTCGGCCGGGCGGGTGAGGATCGCATAGGCGGCGTCGGCCATGATGTGAGGGGTGCGGCTGACCGTCACCGACTCCTCCGCACCGTGGAGCATGGCGGTGGCGGCGGTGGCGATGAGGGTGCGCGGCGTCTCGCGCACCCACTCCGGGTCCTCGTCGGTGAACACGACCGCATGGGCGGTGATGGACGGCACGCCCGTGTCCCGGTTCGAGGGCTGCTGCACCACGGTCGTACCGCCCTCCGCGGGCGGGAAGACACCGCGCGCCGCCGAGTTCAAACGGCACCCCCGGCACATCATGACGTCCACCGTCGGCCTGTCGCCCGTCTCCTTGCCGCGCAACGCCCGGAACGGGCGCTGAGGGCGAGCACATACGTGCTCGCCCTCAGCGAGACTGCCTAGCGCGGCGGGAACCGCTCAGGAGCGGCCGACCTCGATGGTCTTCGAGGTCGTGATCGGCGTGAGCGAACTGTCGTCCGTGTAGGCGCGCATCGAGTCGTTCGTCACCGAGACGGTCACCGAGCCACGGCGCAGCGCGGTGAGCGTGCGGGTCTGCGGGTCGAGGATCGCGACCTTGCCCTCGTCGCGGGCCTTGTCGATGGCCTGCTTACCGCTGCCGATGGCGAGATTGGACGAGCCGCTCCAGTCGACCGACATCGGGTACTGCAGCGGCACCACACGCGTACCCGTCGACACGCCCTCCGGCTGCACGATGCTGCCCGAGAGCTACGCGGTCTTGCCGACCTCGAGCGAGTCCGGGGCGTTCAGCGTGATGGACTGCGCGAAGGCGCGTACGTCGGCCTCGAGCCACTGCTGGTTCGCGCTCCGGTCCGCGTCGACGGACCAGTCGACCCATCCGGTGAAGCCACCGCGGTCGGGCGTGCCGTACGGGTCCTTGCCGGACGACGGCAGCACTGTGTACGGGACACCCTCGATGCGGTGGACGTTGGCGATCTGGGCGTGCGATCCGACCATCGCGGCGCCCTTGCCCGCGGAGTCACGGAAGTCCGTGAGCATGTGCTCGACGAGCGCGGCCTCGTCGCGGTCGCCGAGCTGGCTGGCCTTCGTCTCGGCGGGGTCGTCCACCGGGTGGTGGGCGAAGACCATGACGTTGTGGACCGACTTGTCGTTCTTGGCGTCGGCGAGGGCCTTCTGGAGCATCGGGAGCTGGTCCCACGCCGTCCCGCGCAGCGTCCCGACGGAGCTGGCGAGCAGGATGAACCGCGTGCCCTTGTGGTCGAACGTCCGGTACGGCTGGCCGAACTCCTTGGTGAAGTTGGTCAGGTCCTGCTGGACGTTGTCGAGGCCGTAGGACTCGTGGTTGCCCGGCACGTAGTAGCAGGGAACCGAGCCGGCCTGCGGGTCCGGCGTGCTGTTCTCCGCCGGCTCCTGGCCGACCGGTATGAGGTCGCACCCGGCGTCGGTGAGTACCTTGCGGGCCAGCGAGAGGTCCTGCGGCAGGCCACGGTCGGTGACGTCACCATTGAGGACGATCAGGTCCGGATTGGTCTTGCGGATCCGCTGGATGGCCGTCGTCGCGACCTGGGTCAGCGCCGGGTTGTCGGCGGTGAACTGCACGTCCGACAGCGTGGCGAACTTCCACGTGTCGTGGCCCTGGAGCAGCGAGCCGTCGTCGGAGACGAGCGGGTCGGGCTGCAGGTCGGGCTGGGCGGGCAGATCGATCGACGTCGGGACGTCGGCCTCGACGCGGTCCAGGATGAACGTGCCCGTCTTCTGCTGGGCGACGCTGGTGTTGATGCCCTGGAAGCCCGAGATCGCGATCGGGAACTTCGTGTTCGCCGGCAGCGTGAACGACGCGTTCTGCCAGTTGTCGCTCGCGGTCAGCCCGGTGCCGTAGACGCCGTTGCTCTTGCCGTCCGCGTCGACGTAGCTGATGTAGGTCAGGCCGTTCGGCACGCTGATGCTCGACTTGAGCCGCATCCGCAGGCGCAGCGGCTGGCCCGGCACCTGGATGCGCCCGGACGCCGCCTTCACGGTGATGCCCACGTTGCGCATCGCGTTGAAGTCGATCCGCAGGCCCTCGGGGTCCGCCGAGAACGTCGTGGCGGCGGTGCTGTTGTTGCGCCAGCGGCCGAGCACGTCGTCGTCGAAGTCGTAGACCGTCTTGGTCTGCACGCCGACGGTGATCGGGAGCTGGACCGACTTGCCGCCGACCGAGACCTTGAGGATCGTGCCCGCGTTGGTGAGCGGGGTGACCTTCAGCTTGCCGTTCACGGACGTGATGTCGACGACGCTGTGGTCGTAGTCGAGCGAGAGGTCCTGCGGGTCGATCGGAGCCGTGTAGCCCTGGGCGTCGCGGCCGGTCACGGCGACGGTGACCGCGTTGTCGGGCGTCGCATCGGCGATCGACAGGCGCTCGGACGACAGCTCCACGCTGTTGACCGGGCCGAGTACGGAGACCTTCTCGTGCGCCTTCTTGTTACCCACATGCGCGTGGACCTTGATCGCGCCGTGCGCCTTGGCCGGGGCCGCGAGCGTGCCGTCTTGGACGCTCGCTCCGTTCGCGTTCCATCGCACGGACTGCGGGTCGACCGTCACCGGCGTCTCGTGGTCGTCGACGCCCTCCGCGACGAGCGCGCGGTGCAGCCCCGGGAAGACCTTCACGCCGCCGTCGGCCGACGCCGCACCCGGCGCGGCCTTGACGAGGAGCTGGTCCAGCTTGCCGTCGCCCTTCGTGACGAACACGCCGACGCCGTTGGGGTCGTTGCGCTCTCCACCGTCGGACGGGGCGTTGCGGACGGTCGCGGAGTCCTCGCCGAGCGCGCGGGCGACCATCGTGGTCGAGCCGCCGCCGTCGAGATTGACCGCGGTCTCCACGCCCATCGCGGCGAGTTCACGCGCTTCCTCGTCGATCCCGGTGCCGCCCTTGCCGGTGCCGCCCGGGCCGTCCCAGGTGGCGAGCACGAGCTTCTTGCCGCCGTCCTAGAAGCCGAGCGCGGTGCGCGGGGCTATCGAGGTGTCGAGACCGCTGACGACCTTGCCGCCGGAGACGATGGTGCCGCCGTGGCCGAGCGCGAACTTCATCGTCTTGGCAACGTTGTCGGCGAGATCGTAGTCGAGCTTCACCGGGTCGCCGGGCTGCAGCGCGCGGAGCGCGGTCGCCGCGGCGCCACGCCCGACGAGCACGAAGCTGTCGTCCGCGATCGTCCCCGAGCCCGCGGAACCGTTCGGCGTGACCGACACGACCGAGCCGTTCTTGACGAGCACCTCGGCGATCTGGTCGTTGGGCACGCCCGTCAGGCCGCGGTTGCGGCTGTAGTCGCCCCACGCCGACGTGAACGCGATCAGACCGTCCGCGGGGACCCCGCCGCCGTTCGCGGCGTTGAGCGACAGCACCTTGTGGTCCGCGCCCGCGAAGTTCGCGTTCGCGTCGACCGTGAGGTCCACGAGCTGGGCGATGCCGTCCTTGCTGACGCCCACGTGCTGACGGCCGCCGGTGTCGGCGGACTTGATCAGCTTCCCGTCCTGGACCTCGCCACCGAGGGCCGCATTGGAGTTGCCGATGTCGAAGAACTCGCCGTTGACGCCCGCGACGGCGCCGGCCTTGTTGGCGGCCTTGCTGAGCGGGCCGCCGGAGGCGACTGGTCCGGAGGTCAGCAAGTCCGTGCCGACCGCGCTGTTGGACAGGTCCACGTGCAGGAACTGCGCGTCGTACCAGCCCTTCTGGGCGAGCGCCTTCACGTGCTGGAGGTCGATCCCCGGGCCGATCTTCTCGGACGTGTTGGTCAGGGGGATTCCGCCGGTGACGGGAGCACCGGTGTCCGGTGCACCGGTGACGGGCGTACCGGTGGTCTGAGCACCGGTGACCGGCACACCGGTGACCGGGTCAATGTTGGCCGGAGCAACGGCGACGGGCGCGAGCGGGCCGCTGTCCGCGTACGCGACGGCAGGTGCGGCGGCGAGCGCGGTCGCTGTGGCGAGCACGACCAGCAGTGGTCTCGTGCGTCGATGGTTCAAGACCATGGGAACCTCGGGTCAGGAGAGGAAGCGGAGAAACCTTCCCGCTACGCCCATTTCGATCATGGGCGCACACCCGATTACAAAGTATCGACCAAAACGTGCGAACGACGCGATCGCGAGCCTTAGGTGAACGCTGGCTGTAACTTGCATCTTGTGGGTGCCTACAAGTTGATGATCCGTCAGGGATGTGTCGCATGCCGATCTAGGCACCACGACAGCCTCGGACCGAGTGCCGGCCACCTCACGCTCGCCCTCGCCCTCGTGCTCCCGCTCCTGGCGACCTCGGTCGGCGCGGCCCTCGGTCTCCTGCTCAACCTGCTCTTTCCGCGTCTGTCCCAGCCCGGAGCCGGCGCCCTGGCGGGCAACGGCGGCGGCCGCGTAAACCTGGCCGCGATGCTGCCCGGCTTCGGCGCCCTGCCGGCTATGGCCATCGCCCGGGACCCGCTCGGCCCGACACGGCCGCTGCTGTACGCAGGCTTGGTGACCGTGTTGACACGGCGGGCGGCCTGATCGGCATCGCAAAGGGCGCCCGCCCGGAGTCGGTGCTGTCGTCGCCGGCGCGAGACACCTCGACACGAGGCAGCAACCCGACACAACCAAGCAACTACGCATGGAATTCGGAGACGGTCATGGTGAAGGTCCTCATCGACATCCGTCCGTCGCTGGTGGCACTTTTCTTCCACCGCGCCTTCACCAGGCCGGTGGTGGAGATCGACGGTGTCCAATGGCCTGCCACGTGGGGCACAACGGAAGTCTCCCTCGAGGCGGGAGCTCACGAGATCGCCGTGTTCTTCCGCTACAAGGGCCAGCGCACGGCCCGCCTCGGCATGGGCACGCAGGAGTTGACGGTGCGCGACGACACCAGCACACCGGCGCGGGTGACAGCGCGCCTGGGCCCGCGCAACGGCAGCACCTTCAAGGTCACGTCCGTCTGAGGCACCCGGGAGACTCGGAGTACTGGAATGTTCAGCCCCGCTCCATCACGAGATCAAGGACCGACTGCCAGTCCCTCACCGAGGCGTCGGGCACCCAGACGTCCGGCAACGACCCCATCACCTCGGGGTCGAAGAACCACCTGACGTTCTCCCACAGCAGATCAGCCGCCGCCCTATCCTGCCTCTCCGCCGCCACTTCACCGACCGGATTCCTTGGCCGCGTCTCTTCCGTGTTCGACCCTCCTCGCCCCACCTGAGGCCGGGTTGATCGTTGGGAACGATGTGTCGCCCTGGCCTCGGCGGCCGAGCTCCAGGGTGGGGATGCGGCGGCCGCGGTCCGTACGAGATGGGGGAGAGGCACGAGGGTGGTCCTTTCGAAGATCACGGGCGGCGCTCGAACGGCCTGTTGGTGGAGTTCCCCGACATCGACTACATCGACGTCGACTACTGATCGAGCACCCTGTGCGCTTGTGCAGGTGACTGGGCGTGACGGAGCCCTTCACTCGGAGAGTGAGCGCTCCAGTTGGCAACTCTGCCGCTGAGTTGCTCACCTCAGGCCATGCCTGCCGGGCCTTGCGGCATGATTGCGACCATGCGTAGAGGGGTGGGTGGGGGGCTGCGCCGGCTGTGGCCATGGCGCGGACGCGATGCGTCGGCGCTCGCTGAGATCGAGGCCGAGATCACTGCTTTCGGCGAGGCTCTCAACGTCCATTCCTTCAGCCCCGGCCGGCCCGGTGCCACCGATGAGATGCGAGCCGAACTGGCGCGTGCCCTTGACGCATACGAGCAGGCGAAGCGGGACTTCACCGGCGCCCGGACGCGGGCGGACACACTTGACGCCCTGCGCGCACTGGACGAGGGCAGGCACGCGCTGGCCTGTCTGGACGCACTGCTCGCCGGCCGACGACCGCCAGAGCACATGTCGCTGTGCTTTTTCGACGCTCGGCACGGCCAGGCCAGCAAGCAGGTCAGCTGGGCTCCTCCCGGGGGTGTCGCCCGCAACATCGCCGTGTGCGCAGCGGACGCGGTCCGCCTGGCGGAGAGCCGGAGCCCCGTCACTCCGCAGCCGGGTCAGGAAAGCAGGGTCCGCGTACAACCGCGCGGGTCCAAGCCTCGTACGACGCCGCCGGTGCGTGCCCCCCAGCCGCAGGTCAGCGGGAAGGGCGGTAGCGGTGAGCAAACGCATCAACTGGCAATGCCGTCATACCGTCCGGCCGTGATGGTCTTCTCGACCAACGGGCAGACACGTGTCCACCTGCGCTTCGAGGGCAGGAAGGGGCGCTCCTCACGCCTCTACCGGCTGTCCGGCGACGGCACCCCCATCACCGCGCGGATTCCGCTGCCGGAGGGGAACAAGGCGATCGCCTTCCGAGTGTTCGCCGCCGGCGACCGGGAGGCATGGACGGCGACCGCGGTACCGCTGCGAGAAGTCCCGTGCTTCCACGACGAGATCAACGGGACCGGATCGGATGTCGTCCACTACCGAGGGGAACCTGGCCCAGGCGCCCTGCACTACGCGGGCCCGAGCCTGATCCAGTTGGAGGCGCTGGACGACTGCCTCGCCTACGGGGTGACGGTGGCCGAGGGCCGCGCAGGGGAGCATACGTTCCAGTGGCCGGGCCGCGGCTACTACCAGGTGCGCTCCGCGGGGGCGTGGAGTCTGTCCGCCACGTGACGGAAGGCGGACAGCTGCGATTGAGCCGGGACGTGCGATGACAATGCCTCGCGGCCACGCCAACACGAGGACGGCCTCGCGGGCATACGGCTGCACCGGCTCGGCGGCCATCATGCGCAACGGGCCAACTGAACGCACGCACCAGGTGGCCGCCGCGCTGGACGGCGAAGCGCCGACCGCCTGCCGAGGGTGCCACCAGTGGTCGGGACATGGTGCCGGACAGTGGTACCTGAGGGAGGAACACTTCGACGAGGGCCGGGGTGACCGCCCACTACTGGTACCCGCAAGGCTTTCCACCCTGGCGGCCGTGACCGTGCACGGGTGCACCGGGCCCCAGGTCGACTTGGACGGTATTCGGCTGATCGGCCGGACGGTCTCCGAGGTCGACGCAGAGGTGATCCAGTACATCGAGGACCGCGACCTGGGCTGGCTGATCTACGGCGACGGTGGTCCGGGACCGGAGGAGCTCAACATGTACGTGCGGGCCACCAGAGCCGGGGACACCGTCGCCAGCGGGGCCCGCTTTTTCGCACAGGACTGGGAGGACCACGGCTGATGCCGCACCCTCGGCGGCTCCACGTTCGGCATCCGGCGCCTCGCCGACTTGAACGGGGAGCCCGCCACTCTTCAGGCTCTCGTCGCTCGCGAGCTGCGGCCGCTGACGTGCGTCGCCGGGCAGCACACTCGCGGCCGGGCGGCCGGTCTGAAGGTGACAAGGTGACCGCGAAGGATCCCGGACCCGAACCCGAGTGGGAGGCACAGGACAAGCCCGGCAACGGACGCGAGCAAAACGCCGGGGGCGGCAGGCTGTTCGCGACGCCAAGACGGATGACCCGTCCGCCTGGGGACCGGGCGGACGTGCGCCCAGAGACACAGCTGCCCGCCAGCTCCACGGGTTCGGGGGCCGGCGGGCCAGCGCCTCGAAGGGTGCCCCTCGCGGGGTACGCCCGTCGCTACGCCCGCCAGCTGCCGCGCGGAAGGACCGAGCAGATCACCGCCCCCTCGGCCACACCTCGGGGCCGCCTCCGTACCACTCGATCAAGGGCGAGTCAGCCACGTCAACCTCGTCCAGGTCCTCCGCGCCGGCGCGCTGCAGGAACACGCTCAGATCTCGAAGGCTGTACGCCACACCCAGGACCTCGTCATCGACGTGAACGCACCGGCCCCCGCCCTCGGCGGGCGCGTCCACGGTCACGCGGCGCTCAGTCATACCCCCAGCCTCGCCCGCGGATCGTTTCCCCGCACGCTGGGACGGCTGTCAGTGGATGGCTACCATGGCCCCGCCGCCCGCCTGGGACCTGCACGAATCGACGTTCAACACGGAGATCGTCGTCAGTGAGCTGGTGACCAACGCCATCCGCTACAGCGGGCCCCGTGCAATTGCGTCTGATCCGGCAGGACAGGCTTTGATCTGCGAAGTGTCCGACGGGAGTAACACCGCTCCTCACCTGCCGGGCTCGCATGTTCGAGAGGGTGGCGAGTGCGCTGCCCACCGTTCGTGCGACGGAGTTGACGCTGTTGACTACGCCTGTATCTGCCCGGCTGACGTGTTCGCTGAGCAACGCGGGGAGAGTGGCATATCCGAAGACTACTGCGGCGAAGATGCCCACAGTTGCAAGGATGACCTCCCAGGAGTGGTCATAGAAGAAGGCGAGCGCCGTGAACGCGACCGCGGCCAGCAGCATGGCAAGGACGAGGGTTGCCCGTGGGCCGAGCCGCACCACGAGCTCTCCGCCCAGCGGGGATGTCACCAGGCCGGACAGAGCACCGGGCAGCAAGTAGACGAGGCTGGTGCTGAGTACCGACGCGCCGAAGCCGTAGCCGGCCGCCGCGCGAGGGGTTTCGACGAGCGAGGTCACCCCGAGGAAGCCGGCGAAGTACGCGATCCCGAGGACGAGTCCGGCCACGTTGGCGATGACGAGCGGCCGGCGGCTGAGCATCTGCGTCGTGACGAGGGCCTCGGGGGTGGCCCGCTCAAGAAGAACGAACACGCTGAACATCGCAGCTGCTCCGATGAGGCAGCCGCTGACGCCCAGGGAGTTCCAGCCCCACCGGTTGCCCTGGGAGAGCGGGGTGAGCAGCAGGACGAGCGTGGCGGCAAGGACGGCGGCGCCGGCCCGGTCGGCTCGCCGCTGGGCCGAGGGACGCCGAGCCGGAATGGTGAGCCAGGTCAGGACGAGCGCCAGGACGGTGAGCACTGCGGCAAGCCAGAACACCCGCCGGTAGTCGCCACCGTGGTTGGTCAGCAGGCCGGTCGCGGCCAGGGCGACGCCTCCGCCGACGGACAGCATCCCGCTGACGTCGGCCATGGCCCGCGTCACCCGCTCCGCCGGGATCTCCTCGCGGACGATTCCGACGGCGATCGGGAAAATGCCGTAGCCGGTGCCTTGGAGCGCTCGGCCGACGAGCAGAAGGGGAAGGCTGTGGGTCACCGCGGCGATCAGCGAGCCGGCCAGGACGGTAACGAGTATGCCCAGCAGAACGGGGCGCCGGTGGCTGTCAAGCTGCTGGGCGAGGTCTATGGGCTGATGGCCTGGTCTGGGGCTTGGCCGTGCTGCGGCGCGGGACCCGCAGCAGGTGGACGGCCACGACGACACGATCGCGGCCTTTCGGGGCATGGTGGCTCGCCCGGATGGCACCGCCGTCGTGGCGGCACAGGCGTCGATCGGATCGGGCGGGCCGCGCATCCGGCGGGCCTTTGCGGTCCGGATGGTCTGTGCCGACGACCGCGGCACCGGGAGCGATCAGCACCCGGGCGAGTTCAATTCCATGGGCGCCGGTGCGATCACGCCCGAAACGATGATGTGGCCGCCCCAGATCGCCGCGTCGGGGCAAGGCTTGGCGACGTCGGCGGAGGCGAACCCATGGTCACTGTGACCGTGGGCGGTGTCAGGTGTTGCTGAGGGATGTCCCAGCAATCTGTCCGGATCGGTCCGGGCCGGCTGTGGGCCGGCGACAGGAGCCGGCTGACTACACGTCGTCGGGGTCGTCGTCGAGCAGGCTGGGCAGGTGTGCGCCGAATCTGTTCTCCAGGTCGCTTTCCTGCTGCATCCCGCGCTTGAACAGGGCGGTGACTCGCTGCTGGGTTTCGGGCCAGGCAAGGGTGCCGTAGAAGGCGTCGCGGGCTTCGAGGAGCCTGTCGAGGGTCGGCAGGGAGACCTGGTTGACGAGGCTCTTCGCTGTCTCGATCGGGCGCCGGTCGAAGGAGGCGAGGCGCCGTGCGAGGGTGTCGACGAAGCCGTCCAGTTCATTGTCGGGAAGGGACCGGTTGACCCAGCCGTAGCGTTCGGCGGTGTCGGCGTCGAAGTCGTCCGCGCTGAGGATGATTTCCAGCGCGCGGCCTCGGCCGGTCAGCATCGGAAGTCGCTCGGTGCCGCCGGCACCGGGGATGACTCCCGCGCCGACCTCGGGCTGGCCGAGGAGGGCGTTCTCGCGGGAGGCGAAGCGCATGTCGCAGGCGAGGACGAATTCGCTGCCCAAGCCACGGACGCGGCCGCGGATCTTCGCGAGGCTCACCACGGGGGACTTGGTGAGGCGGACCAGGGTGTCCATAAGGACATTCATGCCGGAAGGGCCGGCACTGTTGGTGTAGTCCCGTGACTTGCCGGACATGTCGGAGTGGGCGAGGTAGAAGTCGAGGCTTGCGCTCTCAAAGACGATGACGCGCAGGTCCGGGCTGGCGTCCATCCGCGCGAGCAGGTCCTGTAGGCCCTCGAAGACGGTTTGGTCGACCACGTTGAGGGGCGGGTTGTCGAACAAAACTCGCCAATACGCCGGCGACTCCTCGCTGATGTGCACAGATGATGATTTTCCGGTTGTGCCGCTCATATTGATCTTCCCGGGTCGCCTGGTGGGACGTTTATGCAGGTCACCGGCTCTCCGCTCGGTGAGTTGCGAGTGCCGGACCAGTCGACACCAATCGGACCATCCTGTCCAATATATGATTGTGGCATGGTCGATATGATCAATAGTATTTCTCTGACCAGGCGCCTGTTGGAGCAGTTTCTGGTCGTGGCTGACGAGAAGCATTTCGGGCGTGCAGCAGAGCGTCTTGGCATGAGCCAGCCGCCGCTGAGCCAGTCGATACAGCGCCTGGAGCGCGGTCTGGATGTGCGCCTGTTCGAGCGGGGCCCAGGAGGCGTTCGTCTGACGTCGGCAGGTGCGGCCTTTGTTGTGGATGCGCGGCGGCTCCTCGATGCGCAGGAGGCGGCTATCGAGCGGGTGCGACGGGTTGCCAGCGGCCTGGAAGGGGACATCCATGTCGGCTACGTGACCATCCTCAGCCACCTCTACGTGCCCAGGCTGCTGCGGGCGGTAGCTGAGGAGCTGCCCGGACTGCGGGTGCACCTGCACCAGAACTCCCCGGTCGCCATCGCCGAGAAGGTGCGCTCCGGCACGCTGGACCTGGGGTACCTGCGCGACACCTCTCCCCTGTCCGGTGATCTGGCCAGCGAAGTCTTCGCCGTCGAGCGCCTCACCGCAGCTCTGCCGCAGGATCACCCGCTGGCCGAGGCCGACGAGATCGGATTGGAGGCTCTGCGCGACCAAGACTTCGTTCTTCCAAACGCGACGGTCCTTCCCGCGCTGGCCGAACAAGTCCAGCTCGCCTGCCACCACGCAGGGTTCACTCCCCGCAGACGTGCCGCGGCCGACGACCTCAGCGGCCTCCTCAGCTACGTCGCCTCCGGACTGTGCGTGAGTCTCCTGTCCGAAGGTTTGCGGGATTTCGGCGTCCCCGGGATCGTCTTTGTTCCGGTGCGAGGGTCGTCTCCGTATCTGGAGACCACAGTGTTTGCCATACACCGGCCCGACGCCGACGCCGCAGTCCTTCGCCTGCTGGAAGTGATCAGGCGCACGCAACGGCGTGACCCGCCGCGACCGTAGCCTCCAGCTGCTCTGCGAAGGCAAGGCTCCCGCGCAAGCGGTCATCGCCTGCGCTGCCGACGGTTGTCGGTCTCGGCGTTCAAAGCCGTCGATGGGATCGGTGCGCAGGTGCGGGCGAGGCCGATGATAGGGGCCGAGGCCTGGATCCTGGGCCACGGCGGTATCCAGGCGGTCGCGCGGGCGGCCCATGTCAGCGAGACAACGGTCCGAAGGGCGGGACGAATCGGAGGCCTGCGAGGAGCCTCTGGGTCGGGTACGCATGCCCTGTGGTGGTCGGAAGAAGGCCGTGGACCTTGAGCCGGGGCTGCTGCCCGCCCAGCCGCCACTGGTGGCACCTGACGAGCGGGGCGATCCGATGTCGCCACTGCGTTGGACGGTGAAGTCGACCAGGAGCCTCATCGCCGAGTTCACCCGTCAGGGACACAGGACAGGCTCGGACACGGTCGGGGACCTGCTGCGTGAGGAGGGCTTCAGCCTGCAGGTCGGCGCCAGGACCATCTAAGGCAAGCAGCACCCAGACCGTGACGTCCAGTTCGCTACATCAATGAGCGGGCCATGGAGCACATGGGTGCTGGCCAGCCGGTGATCAGCGTCGACACGAAGAAGAAGGAACGCGTGAACGGGTCCGTCAGCAGGCTGACGGACCCTCATGCAAGATCGAGGTTACGTAACGCCAGTGACTGGTGTGTCAACGTACCGGCACTGGCGAATCCTGGCCACATGGCGATCATCCGCCGTGTCGCGACCATGTTCGCCGTTCACAGCCGTTGGGATCCTTCGCGTTCAGGAAGCCGCTGGCCTGCTGACCCTCAAACAGTTGAGCAGCACGCTGGACCGATCCGCTGCTGACACAGACAGGCCAGTCGGACACGGTTACCAACACAGGAGTCCGAAATTGGGCAGTTCGAAGCGATGGGGTCCAAGACGGTGGGACCTCTTCGTCCGTGCAGCCGCACTGATCGCCGTACCCCTGGCGGTCATCGGCCTTGAAGTCCCGGCCCAGGCAGCCACGCTGACACACCATGCCCAGGCAGGTGTCACAGCCGGCGCTGCGGCCCCGTCCTCGGTGCCGGCGGAGCGGGTGTGCGCCGCCCCCAAGCCGGGTGACTACAGCTGTTTCGCGCTGCGTCGCACGGACAAGCGGGCCCCCGCCCGCTTGGCTGCCGACGTCATGCCACCCGGCTTTGGACCGGCGGACCTGCAGAGCGCCTACAACCTGCCGGCGTCGGGTGGTGGCGGCCGTACGATCGCCATCGTCGACGCCATGGACGACCCCAACGCGGAGGCGGACCTCGCCGCCTACCGCGACAAGTACGGGCTGCCGCCCTGCACGACCGTCAATGGCTGCTTCACCAAGGTGTCCCAACGCGGCGGCACCGACTACCCGGCGCCCGACCAGGGCTGGGCAGGCGAGATCTCGCTCGACCTCGACATGGTGTCCGCCGCCGCGCCCGACGCGAAGATCCTTCTGGTCGAGGCGGACAACCCCAACGGCGATGACCTCGGCGCGGCCGTCGACGAGGCCGTGGCGCTGGGCGCCAAGTACGTCTCCAACTCCTACGGCACGCAGTACGACGAGGAAGAAAGCGGCGAAGACCCGTCCGAGACCACCACGTCGGACGTTCACTACAACCATCCCGGTGTCGCGATCGTCGCCTCCGCCGGTGACAGTGGCTATGGCGTCTCCTACCCGGCCGCCTCGCAGTACGTGACTTCCGTGGGCGGCACGTCCCTGGTCAAGGACTCCGGCAACGCCCGCGGCTGGTCCGAGTCGGTCTGGGGCGGCACCGGATCGGGCTGCTCGCAGTACGAGTCCAAGCCGGCCTTCCAGCATGACACCGGCTGTGCGAACCGTTCCGTCGCGGACGTCTCCGCCGTGGCCGACCCGGCCACCGGCGTCGCGGTGTACCAGACCTACGGTGGCACCGGCTGGGCGGTCTACGGCGGCACCAGCGCCAGCGCGCCCATCATCGCGTCGACCTACGCGGTGGCCGGCAGCCCGGCCCCGGGGACATACCCCAACTCCTACCCCTACCAGCACCCGGCCGCGCTCAACGACGTGACCGCGGGGAGCAACGGCGGTTGCTCACCGGAGTACCTGTGCACTGCCGGTACCGGTTACGACGGCCCCACCGGCCTCGGCTCCCCGAACGGCGTCGCCGCGTTCACCAGCGGCCCGCACGGGGTGGTCTCCGGCACGGTCACCAGCACCACCGGCGGCCCGGTCGCCGGAGCCACTGTCTTGGCCGACGGGCTCAGCGCCACCACCGACTCCAGCGGCGCCTACTCGCTCGACGTGCCGACCGGCACCTACACCCTCACCGCGTCCGGATACGGGTTCGCCAGCTCGGTCGTCAACGGGGTGACGGTCGCCGACGGTGCCAAGGTGAGTGAGAACTTCACGCTCGCCCCCGTGCCCAGGCACACCGTGAGCGGCACCGTCACCGACGGCAGCGGACACCACTGGCCGCTGTACGCGAAGATCACCGCTAGCGGTGTGCCCGGCGGCCCGGTGTTCACCGACCCCGCCACCGGCAAGTTCAGCCTCGACCTTCCGCAGGGACACGACTACACCCTGACCGTCAGCGCCGCCTACCCCGGCTACGAGCAGACGCACAGGACGGTCACCGTGGCGAGCTCTGACCAGACCGTCCCGTTCGCCCTCTCCGTGGACCGGGTGGCTGAGACCGCACCGGGCTACGCGGTCCACCACGTCGGGGGGACGCAGACCTTCGACTCGACCACCGCGTCCCCGTCCGGCTGGAGTGTGGCCAACGCCCCCGGCACCAGCGGCGGCTGGAGCTTCAACGACCCAGGCCACCGCGGCAACCTGACCGGCGGCACCGGCGGCTTCGCCATCGTCGACAGCTACCTCGCGGGCTCCTCGGCCTCCCAGGATTCGCAACTGATCAGCCCGGTCTACGACCTGAGCAAGGATGCCACCCCGCAGGTCGAATTCGACACCGACCAGCTCAGCCGTCAGCCCGGCACCGACCAGGACATGATCGACGCGACCACCGATGGTGGCCAGACCTGGACCAACGTTTGGAAGGGCAACCTGTGGGGAGCAGCACACCACTTCAAGGTGCCGCTTGCGCAGTACGCCGGCAAGTCCAACGTCCAGCTGCGCTTCCGCTACGTCGCCCAGAGCGACTTTTGGTGGGAGCTTGACAACATCTTCGTCGGCAACCGCAGCTACGACCCGGTCCCCGGAGGCCTGGTGGCCGGCACCATCGCCGACGCCAACACCGGCGCCCCCGTCAACGGTGCACGGGTGACCAGCAAGAGCACTCCGGCTGAGTCGGCGCTCACCTCCGCCACGCCGACCGACCCGAACCTGCCGGACGGCTTCTACTGGATGTTCTCCTCGGCCACCGGCAAGCACCAATTCTCGGCGGTCAAGCCCTACTTCGCCACCGGAACACAGCCGGTCGACGTCGCCGCCAACGGCGTGGCCTGGCACAACTTCAAGCTGGAGGCAGGCCGACTCACCGTCAACCAGTCGTCCATCGACATCGCCGTCGCCACTGGCGGCAAGAAGTCCGCGAAGCTGATCGTCCGCAACGACGGCAGCGCCCCGGCCACCCTGAAGCTCGCCGAGCATCCCGCGCTGCTGCCACAGCTGTCGCGAGGCGGCGCACCGCTCAACCGCCTCGCGGGGACCTTCTCGCCCCTGCCGATGAAGGCCCTGGCGGCACGCGGTGGTGCGGGCGCGACGAGCACCACGGCCGCGCGCGTCCCCACCGGGACGCGGACCACGGTGGCCGGGACGGCCTGGCAGACCTCGGCCGATCTACCCACGGCGCTCTCCAGCAATGTGGCCGACTTCTATGACGGCCGGCTCTACACCGGATTCGGCTGGGCTGGGTTTGCCGTAGGCGACGTCAGCTCGCTGTACTCCTACAACCCCGCCACCGGCGCCTGGTTCCAGCTGGCCTCCGCCACCGATCCTCGAGAAGCACCCGCCCACGGCTTCATCGGGGGCAAGCTCTACGTGGCTGGCGGCTGGGGCGGCCCGAGCGGTGTCGACCGCAAGCTGGAGATCTACAACCCGCGCACCGACCGGTGGTCCGTCGGCGCCGACATGCCCACCGCATACGCGGCCTCCGGCAGCGCGGTGCTGAACGACAAGCTGTACACGGTCGGCGGCTGCTACGCCCTGTCCTGCGCCGGCGTCACCGACGTCCAGGTGTACGACCCGCACACCGACAGCTGGTCCAAGGCCGCCCCGTACCCCGAGCCGGTCACCTGGACCTCCTGCGGGGCCATCGCGGGCAAGCTCTACTGCGCCGGCGGCATCTCCGGCGACTACAGCGACCACCCCATCAAGCACGCCTACGTCTACGACCCGGGAACCAACAGCTGGTCACCGATCGCCGATCTGCCGAACACCACCTGGGGCGCCGCCTACAGCGCCGCCGACGGGCAGCTGCTCGTCTCCGGCGGCGTGATCAGCGGCGGTGGGCTCCGCCCGACGCTGACCAACCAGACCTACGCCTACAGCCCCGCCGCCAACGCCTGGACCGCGCTGCCCAACGCCAACCTCACCGTGTACCGCGGCGCAGGGGCGGCCGGGTTCTACGTGGCCGGCGGCCTGTCCAGCAACCAGATACTCGCTCCGTCGATCAGCAACGTGTCCCTGCTGCCCGGCTACAACCGCAACTCGTCTCCGACCAACGTCGACTGGCTCTCCGAGACTCCCAAGTCTGTGACCATCGCACCTGGCCGGAGCACCACGGTGACGGTCACCGTGAACGCCGGAGCACCGGGAATCGTCACCCCCGGCGACTACACCGCGGCCCTGTCGCTCAGCGCCGACACCCCGTACCCGGTGCTGTCCGTCCCGGTCACCATGCACGTGGGCCCGGCCGGGGACTGGGGCAGGATCGCGGGCACCGTGCTCGGCCCGGACGGCCACGGACACCACGTCCCGCTGGAAGGGGCGACAGTCAAGATCCGCTTCGGGGCCAAGAGCTACACCATTGCCACGACCCAGGAAGGCATGTACAGCCTCTGGCTCCCCATCAGCGGACGTACGGCGACCGTCCTCGCCGCCAAGAGCGGCTTCACATCCACCACCGCGACCGCAAGAATCACCGATGGCTTGACGACCAGGCACAACTTCGCCCTCAAACCGGTTTCCTGAGCCTGGCACGCACAGGTGAAGTGAACTGACGCAAGACGTCCCGGCTCCCCTCCAGGAGCCGGGACGATTTTTTGCGGCGAGAACAGCCGACCTGGCCCTCCCGGGCGAGCGCCCCGTGACAGGCTGGCGCCGAGGACGGTTGATCCCGACGTCCAAAGCCCCGGCACCGCAGGCCAAGCAGCCGGCGGACACCACAGGGCAGGTGAGCGCGGTGCCCGCGCCGGCACCGCTGCGAGGACCGGGGCGGTCACGGCCGCCCCGTACATGAGCCGGCTGGTGATCGCCTTCACAGACTGGCCTCGGCGAGGGCAGCTCCCACGCCAACCGCCTCACGATGTATGCGCGTCCTCGGACCTAGACCGGTCGGCGTGTTTGCCACGGAAAGGGTGCGAGGTCGGGCTCGACCCAGCCGGTCCTGGCCGGGGTCTCGGCCAATGTTGAGGGCCGGTAGAAGCGAGTGAGCAGCTTCTTGTCGAACAGCGCGGGGTGCTGGTCGACGAATGCGTCGAAGTCTGCTGTGTCCGACTGGCCCGCATGGTGGCCCACCAGCTCCACCCAGGCGCGGCTGACGGTGGCGTTGTACTTCTGCGGGGCGCCTGCGTAGCGGGCGGTGCGCCGGATACCATCGCTGACCAGATCCACTGCTGCGTGGGTGCCGTAGCGCCGTACGGCCAGCCAGGTCAGATGGACGTGCTGGCGGTGCCCGAACTGCTCGGCGGCGGCCATCACCTCTGCCATCAGCTCCGCGAACGGTGAAGACTCTTCCTTGGCGCCCTGGCCGTTTGTGATCATGCCCCCTCCTTGACCAACGCATCCAGAACGGCGTAGAAGCCGGCGATCGCCTCGGCAGGCAGGCTGTCCAGCGCGCGGCTCTCGAGATCAGCGAGCGTCTGGTTGATCAGGGCTGCCGCTGCACGCCCGGACTCGGTGAGTTCGATGAGCACCGAGCGGCGGTCGTTGGCGCGCGTGCCGCGGGTGATGTGACCGCGTCGTTCCAACCGGTCCAACACGCTGGTCAGTGTCGTGGGGCGAATGCCGATGGCGGCGCCCAGTTGGGACACGGTGCGGCCCCGGCCGTCGGCGAGGTTGGCCAGTGCGTTGATCTCGGAGGCGGTCAGATCGAGGTCGACGAGTTCGGCGGCGATCAGCTGCAAGGTGGCGTGGGTCGCGCGCTGCAAGGTCAGCAGCACCGACCGTTCAGATGGCACGGATTCGGGCTTCACGATTTCGGATATTACGAGATCGAACTATAGGCTGCAAGGGCCAGCACTATCTACGAAGCCCGAACCACACGCCTACCTTGACGAAAGACGTAAAAGACGTAGAGGCACCGTCGGTGGTCGACCAAGGTGAAGGAGGCGGTATCCGTCTGGCGCCGCGTCGGGGGACGACGGTGGCAAGAGTCCCAGGGCCGCAGTTGAGCCGAAACAGCTCGATGATCAGTGGGGCGGCGGTGCCGGACAGGGAAGTGATGGGGCGGCCGGGGAGCCTCCGGCGTCGAGCGGGGTGGCTCCACCGGGGCGAGGTCGCCCTCGGTGCAGCGAAGAAGGGGAGAGCCTCGCGACGCCCTCGTCCTTGATCTCCTGCCCCTCGACGCAGAGGTGGGCGACGGGAGCGCCAGACAGCGGGTGTTTACGCGGGCCTTGGGTGGTGGTTTGGGTCAGACCACGGGCAGTCCTGTGATGGCGCCGATCATGTCGGCGGTTCGGGCGGCGGCGGTGTGGGGTTCCCGGCGTTCGAGGAGGATTGATTCCAGGAGGGCGTGCAGTTGTGCGGAGACGCGTGCGTACGGCGGTGTGGCGGGGCGTACGACGGCTTGCTGCAGCATGGTGCTCGTGGTGTGCAGGAACGGTGAGTGGTGGGCGGCCTGTTCGAGTGCGGTGCGGCGTGGTGCCAGTTGCCAGGTGTCTTGGGACATGGTGGCGAGTGCCTGGATGGAGGTGAGGACGCGCAGCAGGCGCATGCTCTGCCGGGGGGAGGCCGCCTGCCGGAAGATGCCGTAGGCCATGCCGCCGGCGAGGGTGGCGGCGGGGCCGCGGGGGCCGGCGGGCATTGCGATGAAACCGAACTGGTCGAGCAGGTCTTGTGTGGTGAGTGACGCGGCGGCTGCCAGGGCCGGGGCGTCGTAGCTGCCTCCTATGGCCATGCTGGCCTGGCCTTGGGCGAGTTGGCGTATGGGCACATGGCGTTCGTAGCTCACCGACTCGGCGGAGATGACGCCCGCGTGGAGGAGTTCGCGCAGGAAGGCGAGGGATTCCGTGGCAGCGGCCGTGTCGAGTGTGACGGCGTTGTGGTCGAGGACTCCGGCGCCGTTGGAGGCGAGCAGGGACAGCAGGCAGTAGGTGGCCGTTTCGCCGGCCGCGGAGCCGCCGGGCAGCGTCAGCGGTATGGCCGTGCCGCGCTGGGCCAGGGTCTGGCCGAGGGCGGCCAGTTCTTTCCAGGTCTGCGGTGGCTGGTGTCCGACGGCGGCAAGGTCGGACCGCCGGTACCAGATGCCGGCGACGTCCGCCTCTGCCTGCACCGCGACGGGGCGGGCGTCGAACTTGTTCGCCGAGCGGAACGGCTCGAGGAAGTCCCTCTCGTACTCGTCGTCGACCCAGTCGGGGTCGAGTTCGTCCAGCGGGGTGAGGAAGCCGGAGGCCGCGAACTCGTGCACCCATACCGAGTCCATGATCGCCAGGTCGGGGGCCCGGCCCTCGGCGATGGCGCGGACCAGCACCTGGCGCAGGTCGGACAACCCCACCTGGACGATGTCCAGGGACAGCTCCGGCGCCGCGGCGCGCACCGTGGCTTCCCAGGAGCCCTCCGGGACGACGACCTTCAGGGTGCTCGCGGCGGTGTTCGGGGGCACCCAGCTCGGGTTGACGAAGGAACCGTGGCGGCGCTGGCGCAGCACGATCCCTTCCTCGGCCATCTCGGTCAGGGCCCGGTTGACCGGGGTGCGGCTGATGCGGTAGATGGCGCAGAGTTCCTGCTCCGTGGGCAGCCGGTCACCGGGGCCGTACCTGCCGCCGACGATCTCCTGGATCAGCAGGTTCTTCAGCTGAACGTAGACCGGCAGCGGCTGCGTAGGGTCGATCACCGTCACCCGTTCCTCGTTTTCATACGCGCCACACGTTGTGCCCGCCCTTGGTTATACCAAAGTGGAGGATTCCGAACACAGCCGCGGGCCAGGCGAACCAGTGGCGTGCCAGCCACCGCCCGCTGTCGGCGCGGTAGGTCTCCGGAAGCAGTCCGTCGACGCCCGCGACATGGCCGATGCGCTCCAGTACCGCCTTCGCGCGGGCGTTGTCCCTCATCGTCCGTGCGACGGCGAGTTCCTGTGCGTCGCCCAGCGTCCACGTCCCTGGGGTGTGCGCCGATCCCAGCCCCCCGAAGCGTCCGGCGACATGGCCGGCGTTGTGCGGGGAGAACGCGAACCGCATGGTGGCGATCCAGTGCTCGTCCTCGGGGGAACAAAAGCCCCAAGTCGGGGCCAAAGCGGTGGGCAAGTCGTTGGCGTCGTGGTAAAGCCGGTGCTGGCCGTTGCCGTCGGTCTCGTAGGCCCACTGTGAGCCGAACGGCCCCTCGCAGGTGAAGGCCCGCGCGATGGCGCCTGAGAGATTCTGCGCGGTCTGCTCCAGTTGCAGCGAGTCGAGACCCAACTCGGAGGACCAGGGCGCCAACTGCGAGGCCGTGTGCCAGTACAGGATCTGCGTGGACAGCGCGAAGGGCAGTTCGCTGGGGTCGTCGGCGGGGTTCTCCGCTCCCGCCAGCAGCCCGTCGTGACCGTCTCGGGGCAGTCCCTGCCAGACCTCGGTGATCAGTCGGCCCCACTCGTACGCGGCATCGCCGCCGTCCGGTCCGATGGGCCACCGGCCCGCCACGCGCCGGTAGTCGGCGAGTTCGAGGAGGGGATACAGCTGTTGATCGGCCTGCACGGCCAGGTCCTTGGGCCGGCCGTCGGGCAGGTGGCTGCGCATCCAGGGCGCGCCTGGCGTGCGTCCTCTGCCCCACAGCCACCGCAGATGGCCGGCCACCACATCGGTGACGTCGTGGTCGTCGGGTGCCGCACACAACAGGAGCAGCGCCTGGTAGTAGGCGTCACGCGTCCAGCTCAAGGGGAGCAGTCGGTGATCGGTGAGAATGGTGCGATCTCCGTGGCCGACGTCGAGCGCGGTGCAGCCCAGCACGTAACGTACGGCTCCTGCCGCGATGTGCTCGAGGGTCCCGGGTGGATCGGCCTGCGTGATCCGCGGCGCGGGGGCGGTAGGGCGCAGTCCATCGCCCGGCCAGGGGGGAGGTGCCAACGACACCGTGGCCGTGATCTCCACAGGTTCGCCGTCGCCGGCGGTGATCTCCCACTGCGCGGCGCCGCCGGCGTCGGGCACCCAGCGACCGGCCGTCGCGTGCACCGCCACGCGGGCCGAGGTGGTCAGCACCGGTGCAGTGACGGTGAGTTCGCCGGACGACACCTCCACGTCGCTGTGCACGTCGAGAGGGAGGGGCGGATTGACCTCCGTGATCTCTGCCAACGCGCTGCGATCCAGTCGGCCGCCGAATCGCAGCACCGCACGCACATCGGGGGTGGCCTCGATCACGTACCGCTGAGCGAGTGCCGATTGGCCGGGTAGGGCCCATGCCGTCACCGAACAGGTCCACCCGCGTCCACTGCGGTGCCACACGGGCCGGCCTTCGCTGTCCAGAACGGCGCGGCGCTCGGGCACCTGCTCGTCGGGCAGGTCCAGGCGCAAGAACGCGAACCGCTCCTGGGTGAGCTGTTCCCTGTAGCGGCGCACGGCCGCCGGGTCGCCGCGCTGCTCCTCGTCGAAGGGCGGCGAGGCCAGCATCTCGACGAAGCCGTGAACCGGATGCGGGGCGCCGAGGGACAGCCATGATCCGTCGCCGCCGAAGGAGCCGGCGACGAGCCCGTTGCCGACGTCGAGCGGTTTGGGCAGGCCGGCGCTCAGTGCCCCCTCCGCCGCGTTTGGGGTCTGCCCGCTCACTGGTCACCCGCCGTCACGACACCGAGCCGGTCCACAGCCTCCGGACGGTACAGGTCGACCTGCCGCATGCCCAGTGCCGGCTCCTGGTGGCGTTCCTTGGCGATCAGGTCGAGGTCGAGCCGGGCACGCAGCGCGGTCTCCTCCGCTCCCGCCGAGGCCAGCACGTTTCCCGCGGGGTCGACGATCAGGGAGTGGCCGGTGAAGCCGCCGCCGGCGAGGTTGCAGGCGACGGCGAACATCTGGTTGTCCTGGGCGCGGGCCCTGGTCCGCAGGGTCAGCAGGTATTCATAGCCGATGGGTACGGCCGAGGGGATGACGAGCGTCTGCGTCCCGGCCAGGGCCAGGGTCGTGGCCAGTTCGGGGAAGGCGTGCTCGAAGCAGATGAGCGGTCCGAGTCGGCCGGCGGGCGTGTCCACGGTGAGGAGGCCCTGGCCGGCGGTGAACCGGGTGAGCTCCGCGGGGTAGAGGTGGGTCTTGCGAAACGGGTGCACCGCCCCGTCGGGCAGGATGACCGCGGCTGTGTCGTACAGGACGTCGCCGTCGCGTTCCAAGAGGCCCAGGACGATGGTCGTACCGACCTCTGCGGCTGCCTTCGCCACAGCGGACACCGTGGGGCCGTCGAGCGGCTCGGCCAGTTCCGCGCCGCGCTCGTCGAGCATGTCCAGGTCGTAACCGGTGGTGATCAGTTCGGGCGTCACCACCAGGTCGCTGCCCGGACCGTGTGTGCGCACAGCGTCCAAGAGGCGCTCCACGTTGCCCGTCACATCGCCCAGTTCTGCCGACAGCTGCAGGGCGACGACATCCAGCACACTCATCCTTTGACTCCTCCGGCGAACAGCCCGCGTACGTAGAACCTGTTGAGGGCGATGAATAGCAGCAGCGGTGGAAGGACCACCATGATCGAACCGGCCGAGACCAGGTTCTCCTGCGCCAGATGCGGCGACTGCAGATTCGCCAGGCCGACCGTGAGGGGCTGATGATCACGGTCGAGCAGCGTGAGGCCGAGCAGGAGGTCGTTCCACACGAAGACGAAATCGATGATCGCGAACGACACCAGTCCCGGCAGGGCCAACGGCAGTACGACATACCTGAGTTGGTTCAGATGTGAGGCTCCGTCCAGTCGGGCCGCCTCGAGCAGTTCCTCCGGCACGTCCGCGAAGAAGGCGGACATCATGAAGACCGCCCAGCCCGCGCCGAAGGCGGTGTGGACCAGGATGATGCCGAGGTACTGCAGGTCACCCTGCGCAAGACCCAGCAGGCGCAGCCACGGCAGCAGCGGGATCAGGATGATCTGGACCGGCACGATCATCGTCGTCAGCAACAGGAAGTAGGTCAGCCGCTTGAAGCGGAACTCCAGCCGGGCGAAGGCGTACGAGGCGAGCGCCCCGATCAGGAGGGATACCACCACCGACCCGAGGGTGATGATGAAGCTGGGTACGACGTACTGCGACAGTCCCTGATTCCACGCATCCCGGTAGTTGGCAAGCGTCAACTGCGACAGACCGCCGTGCCACCACCCGCTGCGGGTCTGGCCGATCGGCAGTACCGAGATCGCGAGCGCGGTGACGACGGGCACCATCCAGACCAGACTGGCGGCCGTCAGCGAGCCGTAGAGCGCGGTGACCGTGAAGCGGTTCCTCCTCACCGTGACTCCTTCCGGGGGAGCATCGACTTCAGGTAGGGGAAGCCGAGGACGATCAGCACGGCCGACATCAGCACCGCGACGGCGGCGCCCTGTCCGGCCTGCGGCGAGGTGAGGAAGGCGAACGCCTCCTGCCAGGGCAGCAGCCCGAGGACGGTGGAGTCCGTGCCGGGGCCGCCCGAGGTCATGACATAGACGATGTCGAACGTTCGGAGCGCGAAGATCACGCTGACGACGAAGACGATCCGCATGGGCTGCCGCAGGTGCGGCACGATGACATGGCGCGCCACCTGCAGCGGCCCGCAGCCGTCGACGCGCGCGGAGTCGACGAGTTCCTGGGGCAACGAGGCCAGCCCCGCACTGAAGGTGATGACCCCGTAGCCGGCGAATGCCCAGGCCGCCGCGATGATCACGAAGACGTTGACCAGGCGGATGTCGTAGAAACCCAGATTCAGCGTGCCGGGGTCGGCGAGCCATTGGCCCGTTGTCTTCAGGTGCAGCGGGCCGATATTCAAGGTCCCCTGCAGGTGCAGGGCCTTGAGGACGGCGTTGAGTACCCCGATGTGCGCGTCCGGGTTGTAGACGAAGGACCAGATGACGCCCGCTGCCGCCAGGGAGATCGTCATGGGCAGCACGAACACGGTGCGGAACACGACCGACCAGCGCCGGGCGTGCCAGATGGCCACTGCCGCCACCAGGGAGATCCCCACCACCATCAGCGGGAAGAGGATCAGCCACAGCAGCGAGTTGGCGCCGGCGTGCCAGAAGTCCGGATCGCTCAGCGTGTGCCGGTAGTTGGCCATGCCCGCGAACTGCCAGGTGGAGCGGTCGAACAGGTTCCACGGCCGCAGCAGGCCCCAGGTGAAGAAGCTGCTCAACACGCTTTGCAGGACTGGCCAGAGATAGAACAGGGCGAAGACGACCATCAGCGGGGTCACGAAGGCGTAGCCCGTGCGGCTGCCCTTCTTTCCCGCTGTGCGGGCGCCGCCCGGGGCGGTGGGTGTGCGGCCGCCGCCGCGGCGGTCACCGGTGGATCCGGGACCGCTCGCGGGCGGTGGCTTCTTGAGGGAAGTGATCATCGCCGTCTCACTGGTGGGAACGGGTGTCGATCTGCTTCATCTTCGAGATGAAGGCGTTGACGTTCGTGTCGCGGACGAACTGCGTGAGCGCCTGCTCGTACTTGACCTGGATCTCCCCGCCGATCCAGTCGTCGAGGTCGTAACCGGCTTGCTGGGTCGGGTTCTTGGGCCACAGGGCGGCCGCGTTGCGGTCATTGACGTTGGGGTACGCGCTGGCCGGGACCTTGGCGTTCGGCGCGACGTATCCGCCGATCTTCGCCCAGATCTCCTGGGCCTGAGGCGATGCGAGGTAGTCCAGCAACGCGTGCGTGGCGGCCGGGTTCTTGGACGCCTTCGCGCCCATGAACAGGTCACCGCTCACAAATTGGGGCGCGGGCGTGCTGCCGTAGGCGGGCATCTCGAAGAAGGACAGATCCTTGCCCGGCACCAGCTTCGTGCCGCATTCCTGGGGGTCGACCAGGTTGATGAAGGCGCCCTGGTTCTCGAAGAGGTACTTGCCCGCGACCCGCCCGCAGGTGGCGTCCGTGAAACTGCTGGACAACGATGTCGACGGGAAATACGAGCGGATTGTGTCCGCGAAGACCTGGAAGGACTTCACGATCCGCGGGTCGTCCCAGCCGATCTTGCCGCGCGCCAGGTCGTTGAACGCGTCCGCCCCTGCCACCCGCAGCAGGATCGAGTCGGTCCACTGCGTGAGCGGCCACTGGTCCTTGCCGCCCACCGCGAACGGGGTGACACCCTTGGCCTTGGCCGTGTTCAGCACTGAGGTGAACTGCGCCCACGTGTGCGGTACCGACACGCCGAGCTTGGCCATCTGCTTGGGGTCGTACCAGATCAGGGCGTTGACGTTGCCCTTGAACAGCACGGCGTCGGTGTGCCCGTCGGAACCCTGGGCCATGTCCCGCACGGACGGGGTGTACTCGCCGTCGGCGACCCACTTGTCCCAGGACGAGTCGAGATTCACCAGCAACCCCTGCTGGGAGAACGTCCTCACCAGTCCGGGCAAGGCCACCGACACGTCCGGCGGCGAGCCCTGAGCGAACTGCTGCGTCAGCAGAGCCTGACCCTGCTCGAACGGAACCGTCTCGACCTGCACCTTGACCGACGGGTACTTGGCCTCAAAACCCTTGATGACCTGCTTGAAGGCATCACCTTCACTACCGGTCCAGTTGCTCAGTACCCGCAGGTTGCCCTCAACCTTGCCGCTACTGCTCGGCGTACTGCCGCCCGACCCGGCGCATGCCGCCACTGTGCTCAGGAGCAGCGCCGTCGCCACTCCCGTTGTGACTCGTACACGCCTTCGGGTCATGAGTCTCACGATCTTGCCTCCCGGTCTGGGCGATCAGTGGGTGCCACCGTGCAATCCATTTGTCATTGCTCAATGACTAATGCGTGCGGAGAGTCTGAGGTCGCGCGTTAACGCGTGTCAAGAGCGGGATTTCGCCGACGGGGGCGCATGGGAGGTCGAAATGTCCTGAATGATCCGATCCTCTGGTGGGGTCGACCGCTGATGCCAACGGCTCCCAGGGGCGGTTTCCACTCCTGGGGCCTCCAGTGGGACTTGCCATTTCGGTGATTTCCGCCCGAAAGGTCAATAACGATTCCATTGCAACGGGGTCACGGCCGTCCTGATGGATATGTACCGTTTCTTCCCGTTGCAGCGGAATCATGCCGCCCGTCCGGGTCGCTCCCTTCCGAATGCGAATCCCCCTGCGTCTTCGCCGCGGAGAGGCGAAGACCGGGCGGTGGCGGCACGTCGGCGGTGCCCCGCGTATTGCCTCGTCGTCGCGCTCGCCGTCGACCAGAAGCACGAGCGAGAAGGCCCCGAGTTTGTCGAGGCGGGCGGGCGACGGAAGCCACCGCTGCTTCTTCTCCTCGTTGCCCAAACGGTCGGGGTGCCCATGACCATCCCGGACTGCACGGCGTTGATGGGTCGAAGCTCCCTTCACCACGGGGGAGTTCCATCCCGACGAGGCCAGTCTGGAACCCGTTGAGGCCGAGTGCCCCGTACCCGTGCACCGTTGTGCCGACCACGCCGACTTTCGTGAAGACCCGGAGCAGTAACCCACCTGTCCGCTGCGTTCGAAGAGGACCTCAGCGGACTCCCCGACCATGTCTGGGGCGAGTTGGGTGACCCATGTCGCCGTCGGGTGCGCGGCCGCACCGAGCCAAGATCTCAGCGTCCTTGTCGCTGTCGCTCATCGGTTGGAGCCGTAGCAAGGTGAACACGCTCGTCAAGACCAGGCAGGGCAGTCGCAGCAGCACCAGATCATCCTGGTGCCGACCGAAGCCGGGCCGGCAATCATCGAGTCAGCCCCCGATGTCACCGCCGACCGGCCCGGAGGAACGACCGCACCGCACATGGCTGACCAGCGCGGATGAGGTTGCTGGCACTTACGGCGTCGGCGTCGGCGAGAGTAGTCCCACTTTCCGGCGACCAGCGTTCGGGGTCAGGCCAGTAGCATCCCTGGTGTGACCGGGAAGACGCTGCCCCAGTGGCGGCGGGGTATCAGCGACGACAGGGCGGCCGGCCAGAACCGGCTGGCGGACTCGTAGCGGATCGGACTGGTCGGTTGCCCCCGCAGTACCGCGCTCTCGTGCCGCAGCACCAGCAGTTCGGCATCCTCGGCGGTCTCCCGGCGCCCAGTACCGCCGGCACGGACACAGCGCACGGTTGGCTGCGTACAGCAGCGAGGTGATCGACGTGCAGCATCCCAAGCCGCCGCCGAGGGTTCGGTACGCAGGCTCCCACCTGCAGCGATGACTGTGTGAGCCCCACACCGTGGCATAGCTTCCGTCGGTGTCGCCGCGGAACCTCGAGGTCATGCAGACAATGGCCGACGCGCAGACCCCGCCCAAGGCGCTGCGTTGCTACCGGTCGTTCTTGAACCGCTCCTCAGCACATGAAGACCCGGTCCTGTGAGGGCACGAGCAAGTGAGGACGGCGCCCCGGTTCCCTTGCCCGCCAACAGGGTTGGCTGGCAAGGGAACCGGGGGCAGCGGCCGGGTCATCGAGATGCCGCGATCGATGCCGCCGTGAGTCTGTCCACGGCTGTCGCGACCGCCTCGGGGTTGGAGATCATCGTCAGGTGCCGGGCGCCCGGGATGAGTGTCGGAGGCGGTGCGCCGATACGGCGGGCGGTCTCCTGCGGCGTCTGCCGGGTGAACACGTCGTCCTGGGCTCCGAACACCACCGACTTGGGCAGGCGCACCCCGGCCAGCCCAGCCACCTGGTCCGCGGGCAGACCCGGCACACCCGCGGCCAGCATGCTCCAGAGTGCGTTCTCCGCCCCCGGCACCCGGAGCGGGCGTCGCCACTGATCCAGACCGGCGGCGTCCAGGCGCGGACAGGCAGGCCCGCACTGTGCGTCGTACATGCTGCGGATCACTGCGTCGACGCCGAGCCCGAGCCGCAGCAGGCTGGTGCGGTACGGGTCGATCAGTACGTACTTGAAGCCCGGCGGCGGTCCGGCACCGGTGTCGAGGGCGTCGCCGTCGAGGAGCATCACACCCCCCAGCCGGCCAGGGGCCCGCAACGCCGCCTCGGTGACCACGGCGGCTCCGCTGGAGTGCCCCACCAGCAGCGGGCGCTCGCCTGGACCGCCGAGGTGCATGGCGTCCAGGAAGCCCAGGAGCTGACGAGTGAAATGGTCGACGGTGTACGGGCCATGGCGCTCGCTGTATCCGTCGCCCGTCAGGTCGAGCGCGTACACCCGGTGGTCGTGGGCGAGGAGCGGAGCAAGGCGCGACCAGGTGTCCACGGATTCGAAGGCGCCGTGCACCAGGACGACCGGTGGGCCCTCCGTACCCCAGGTCTGGTAGCGCGTGCGGATGCCGGCGGCCTGCACGTACCTGAGCCCCCGCGGCGGCGCGGCGCGTCGGGCCGTGACAGCGTTGAAGATGAACGAGGCCCCTGTCACGACCACCAGCATGACGGCACAGCCCAGTGCGGCGCGCCGCAGCCACCGCCGCAGCCGGGAGCGGCGTGGCGGGTGCGCGCGCTCGGCCCGGCGCAACGGCGGAGCGGATGCCGGCTGGGCGCCCCCGTCTCCGTCACCGGCTTGGCGAAGATCAGCTGTCACGGCCCACAGCATCGCCCATGGCACACATGCGGTCATCCTGCGGGGGGAGTCATTGTGGCTACTCCGCCCGGTGCAGCGGAGGGGAGCCGTGCGGTGATGGTTATTTCAGGTGCCGGCTGAGCGTGCGTCTGAGATCTCGGGCGTGCTCGGGTTCGCTTGATGACGGCACCCGGGCGGGGCTCAGGCGAGGAGCCGGATGGCGGGAGCGTCTTTGCTGGTGGCGAGCGGGTCGTCGCAGTGGCCGCACGTGTCGCGTACTGGTCGGATGATGTTGGTCTGGACGCTGAACGTTCCAGACTGCCGGGCCTGAGGGCAGTAGTACCCGAGATGCAGGCGGACCCTTGGCGTGAGCGACAGTGCGGTGGCCGCATGGTCGCGCTTCGTGTCGTGGAACGGCGCCCACCAGTAGTCGACGACGGCCCGCAGCACCGCCCGCTCCCGCCCGTCGGTGACGTCGAAGGCGGCGACCCGGGCCGCGGTGGGGTGCTCGGGGTGTTCCTCATGGGCCGAGCACAGAGCGTGCTCCTGCCCGTGCTGGGAGGAGGTCGTGCGCCGGGTGCGTTGGCAGATGAAGCAGTCCAGGCTCAGCTCCAGCCTCTTTTGCCAGTGCAGGTTGTGAAAGTCTTCGCCTCGCAGGAGGCCGGTCAGCGGATGGGCAAGCCCAGCCTGACGCCGGTCAGCGTCTGACTCGGCAGCCGTGTACGACCCGCGGCGGGGATGCGTCGGCTCCGCAGTGGCCGCCGTGTGCCGCCTCACCGGCCCACGAGCCGCTATCTGCCTTGCCCGCAATAACCTGAACACCATGGGCCCCCCGGGGCCGGCTCGAATCGCACGACAACCGCATTCCCGCCATACGAGGGAAGGGACGAGATCGGCATGAGCGCGCCACCTCTGCCCGGGGTGCTCGGTGACATCGCACCGATCCTGAATCACTGGGGCTACTGGGCCGTAGGCGGCCTGATCTTCGTCGAGGACTTCGGCGTCCCCGCCCCGGGCGAGACGATCCTCATCGCCGCGGCGCTGTATGCGGGTGCCGGGCAGCTCAACATCGCCGCCGTCATCGCCATCGGCATCGTCGCCGCCATCCTCGGAGACAACGTCGGCTACCTCATCGGCCGCACCGGGGGGCACGCGCTGGTAAAGCGCTACGGCAAGTACGTCTTTCTCACGCCCGAACGGTATGAGAAGACCGAGAATTTCTTCGCCCGCCACGGCGGGAAGGTCGTCGTCATCGCGCGCTTCGTCGAGGGACTGCGCCAAGCCAACGGCATCATCGCCGGCACCACTGAGATGCCGTGGCCGCGCTTCCTCGCCTTCAACGCGCTCGGGGCGGCGCTGTGGGTCGGGTTGTGGGCGGGCGTCGGTTACGCCGCCGGCGACCACATCACCACGATCTACACCGAGGTCAACCGCTATTCGATCTATCTGCTCATCGCCCTGGGCGTGCTGATTCTCGCGTTCGTGGTCCGTACCGTACTGCGCCGCCGCCGCACCACGGACTAGCCAGTACCCCAGCGTTTCGCTATCTTGCCTGGTCAGAGGCATCGTCCGGAGTGTAGTTGGCTGGTGGTGAGTCAGGGGCCCGCTTGCCGGGTCGCCCCTCCAATGAGTGGATCGGGAAAATGGCCGGCCTCTGATGCGGACAGCCTCCGAGCGTGATCGACGAAATGCGGACGCGGCCTGGGAACGAGAACTCGACGACCTTTTCCTCTGCATCACCCACCGGTTCGGCCGTGCCGACCTGCGGCGCCGGATGCGGGACTGTGTGCAGGGGCCTGCTCGCCCCCGCCGACCGCATGAACGTCTGGCAGCCGGCCGAGTTCGGCGTGCACCGTACCCCCCGACGGCCTCCGGCGATAGCTGAACGGAGCGTCGTGGATTGCCGACGACGTCCGCGACGACCTGCAGTCATACGTCGCCAAGCACCTCGGCGATGACGGCGGAGTGCTCGTCATCGACGACACCGGCTCCATCAAGAAGGGCACCACCTCGGCCGGGGTGCAGCGCCAGTACTCCGGCACTGCTGGCCGTTTTGAGGACTTCCAGAGCGGGGTCTTCGCCGTCTGCGCTTCCAGTACCGGCCGCGCGACGGTGGACTGGGGGCTGTATCTGCCCAGGTCCTGGACGGACGACCGCGGGCGCCGGCGAGCAGCGAAGATTCCCGACGAGCACGACTTCGCCCGCAGGGGAGAGCCGGCCAAGTGCCTCGTACTGCGCGCCCTGGCCTCCGATCTCACCGTCGCCTGGGTGGCCGCGGACGCCGCCTTCGGGCAGGAGGGACGCTTCCGCCGCCTGCTGGAGCAGTCCGGTCTCGGCTACGTGCCCGCGGTGTCCAAGTCCCAGGAGGTCTTCGGCCCGCGCATCGACCACCTCTTCGCTCAGGCTCCCATGGAGGCATGGGAGCCGATCTCGTGCGGCGAGGGGACCAAGGGCCGCGGCTCGACCACTGGACGGCACCGGGACTGCAGTGCTTGGCCGGTGTTCCTTGCCGATACCTGACGAGGTTCACCTGGTCACGGAACTGCCAGGCAGTGGGCCCAGAGGGCGGCCAGAGGTGCCGGGATCTGCGGGATGGCGGCACAGCCGCGCGGATCGCGGGGAAGGCCATCACCGGCGATGAGCGTCCAGCTGCCATTGCCGGAGCGGGAGAAGTACTTCATCGCGGCGCCGTCGTCCTGGCTGGCCACCTGCTCGGCGTAGGTGGCACCGGCGGTCGGTACGAACATTGCGGCCGCGTAGGTGGTGCCGTCGCAGCTGCCGTAGTAGAAGGTGCCGGTACGGGGCCTGATGTGCACGAGCTGAGGCCGGCTCTGGCGGCCGTACGCGGCTGTCACTTCGGCTTTGGTCGTGGGCGACACGGTGATTGACCGGCAGCCGGCGGTGGACGTCGGGGAGGCGGACGATGAGGCAGGCGAGGAGGGGCCGCCCTTGGTGGTCTGCGAGGGGGCAACAGCTGTGCGGGGGGTTGCCGCGCTGGTCGGGGAGATCGTGGGGACGGACGGCGAGGGGGATCGGTCTGCGTTCGCCGAACCGCTGGACGAACAGCCGGTGAGCAGGGTGATACCCGCGGTGGCGAGGGCCGCTATGGCGGTGGCGGTACGACGGGTGGCGCTGCGACGTCTCAATGCGAACCTCACTTGTATCGGCTGCGCGCGAGGGCGGCGGCGTCCTTGTCCGCGCGTGTGTCCGCGGCGTTGGACGCCCGGTCCGCGTAGGGGACGCTCCGGGGCCGTCGGGGATCCGGGGCGTCGGTTCAGCTATGGAGCAGGTCGGTCAGACGATCTTGTTGGCGGGGCCGGCGGGCAGGTCGGTGACGCGAGTGGCCTCGCCGCGGGCGCTGCCCTTGGTGGTGACGCAGGTGTTCTCCACCAGGACGCTGCTCTTGGGGATGATCAGCGTTCGGTCACGGCTGGAGACGCCGTTGACGACCAGTTCGGTTCCGGTGTAGTCGGCGCCGTCCCCGACTTTGTCCTCGGTGTGCGCCGACGGCGCGGCGCTGTATGCCGTTGTGCGCCTTCGCGCCGCGCCCGCTGCGGTGGACCGGCGATTCGCAGCAGGGCCCGCACGGGGCAGCGTCGTCGGCTCGCCGCTGTGGCCGCGTTGCGACGATGACGGTGACGATGCTTTTCGGCGCAGTCGTGGACTGGGCCTTTCCGCCGTTGGCTGACCACGACATCGGTCTCCCCGCAGGCTTCTTTGTCGGTGTACCTGCCGGCGCGGGTGTATTCGCTTGGGTACTCCAACGGGGCGAAGGATGCCTGATGCGGCACTAGGTCCTGGGGTGGTGGGTGTCTGGCGTCTTGCCTGATTCCGTTTGCCGCTTGGTGCGCACCGCCTCTCCGGCAGTGGCCGCCAGGAAGCCTGCCGCGAGCAGCCCGGTCACTATCGAACCCTGTCGGATTCCGTCGGCGTCGCGTCCGTCGAGGTACGCAATGGGGCGGACCTGGGTGGGCCGCGCCGGGTTGTAGACGATGGGTATGCGCGTTCCTGGCTGCGCATCGCTTGCTGAGCTGACCGTGACATCGACATCCGCGCGCACCGGGCCGGACGGTGTGCCAAAGCGCACGGTCACGGCGGTCGCCCATCCTTCCTCCGACCGGCTGGTGATCTCGACTACCGTTGCATCAGTCCTGTGGCCCTGGTCCCGGAGGTTCGCCAGCATCTGGTACTCCTGACCAGCTTTCCATCCCATGCCTCCGGCAAGGGCGGCGAATATGAGGAAACCCCCGGCGGCCAATCGGCATCTGGCCCAGCGGGGGGCCGCCAGCCACGATTCCGGACCGAGCCGCAGCAGCCCCGCCACGAGTTGGCCCGGCGAAGGTAGAGCCCAGTCCCGGCGGCGTACCAGCAGCCAGGTGACACCGTTCGCTGCAGCCAGCGCCACCGCCCAGCCGAGAACATAGAGCCACAACGGCCCAAGCGGCCCGAATGCCATCCACACCACGATGGCCACGACGGCCGCCGGCGCCCCCCACCCAATGGGAGAGACGTACTCATCCCAGCCGCCGCTCAGCACGGACTTGCGCTCATCCATCTGCGCCTCCACACCCGTTACGAGGTGAGACTCACCGGCTGCCGCGTTGGTTGCGGTAGAAGTGTTTGTGCAGCCGCATGCCGTCCGAAGCGGCCGTAGGTAGGGGTCCGTGGACGAGCTGTGGACGGGTTCTTGGGGCGATGGCGCAGGTGAAGCCCGGAAACGGCGGAGGCCTCTGACACGGGACGGCTCGGTGAGATCATCCGCGCGATCTGCTGGTCAGGGGTGAGGCTTCCCCGTCTGCTCCGGATGCTGCGCGGTTGGTCCCCCTGGTACGGCAACGTACTCCGGTGTTGCCGTCATCAGGTGCCGTCGAATCAGCGGCCTGGCAATGCGACTTCGCCACACCCAAGGCTTGTTACTGGGGTCTGTCACAGAATCACGGGGCACGGCCGGTGATGCCGCTGTTCCAATCGAGGTGGGGCACGGGCAATGGCGGTTCGCCGCAGTGTTCGCGCCCCGGACGCCTTGGCTCAGCCCAGCGTGTCCATCAGAGCGGTGACGTAGGTATCCAGCCGCTCCTCCACGGCTCGCGTCGTCAGCTCTGTCCTTCCTGCCTCCCGCCATGGCTGCGCGACCAACTGCACATCTCCTGAGAACGCCAGCCCGTCCAGCACCTGCCAGTACAGCCGCTCGCTCGCGGCCGCTGCCAGCACCCCGCCGGCCTCCTCGTACGCCTCTGCGAACCGCAGACCCCACGCCTGGCCGTGCAGCAGCGCGAGATTGGTGGAGCAGTGCGCGACATCAAGGTCCGCCGGGCCCCAGGAGGTCGCTGCCCAGTCGACGACGCCGGTGATCCAGGGACCTGCCGGGCTTGGGGGCGTCACGTCGAACAGCACGTTGCCGGGGTGGAAATCCCGATGCAGGAATCGCCCTTGATAGGGCGGCGCCGGCTTGCGGATCACGTCGATCGCCGCGGCCCATGCCGCCGCGTCGGCACCCTCCGGAGTCACGACGGTGTCGGCGGTCGTCCACGCCACATACTCCGGGGGCCGCTCGGCGGGTCGCAATGCGTGGATCGCGACGAGTTGACGGGCCAGCAGAGGGACGCGCGTCTCCAATCCCTCGTCGTCGAGGACCGTCCGGCCCGCCAGATGTGTCATAAGGAGCGAGGGATACTCGCAATGCGCGGCGGTCGGATCGACCGCGACCAGTCCAGGAGCCGGCACGCCGGTCCCCGTGAGCAGGGTCAGGGCGCGACACTCCCTGTTCAGCCAGTCCTCGGCGTGCTCCACGTTGACGAAGGTCCGCAGCACCAGGTCGCGGGTGCCTCCGTCTCGCGTGCCGATGGTCAGCCGCCGCATCTCGGCGGTGATGCCGCCGTGCAGCGCCTCGGTTTTGACGACCTGTTCGCCAATGTCCAGATGCCGGCCGACCCAAGCCAGGGTCAACGGTCGGACGGCCCCCGCCTTATCGTGGATTGTCACCGTGCCACCCCACCATCCGGACGGCGGCCCGCGCAAAGCCCTTTTGTCCGAGGCGATATCAGCGCTGTTCTTCGTGTCCCGTCAGGGTCCGGATCACCGCGACTTCGGTGCTCAGGTCACGGACGTGACTGTCACCTCGATCCCCGCGAAGACCAGCTTCGCCCATTTTCATCCGCAGTCGTGCATGCCCGGCACGTCGACCACGACACCGCGGTTCAGGACGACTGGGTCACGGCCCGGAAGGCTGCTGGCGTCACGGCCGAGCTGCACTTTCATGACCTGCGGCACACGGGCGATACGCCGGCCTCCACCGCCGGGGCCAGCCCCCGAGAGGTCATGACCCGCATGGGTTACAGCAGTTCACGCGCCGCGCTGATCTACCAGCACATGACCAGCGACCGTGACCGGGCCATCGCTGATGGTCTCGGCGCCATGATCCGGAGTGGTGGCGGAGCGCCTTCGGACTCCTCCGAGGAGAGCCCCGAGGGCACGTAGTGGCACGCGTGTGGCACGGCGCATGAAATGGCTAAGGGCCGGCCCGGGAGGAAAACCCTCCTGAGCTGGCCCTTCTGGCTGTGCCCCCGGCAGGATTCGAACCGGATTGTGCGCCACCAGCGCGGTGTCGGCCCGCGGGCTCAGGTGAGGGCGGCGACCAGCAGGGCGAAGGCGGCGATGAGGACGGCGACACGGACGTAGTGGAAGCGGTCCCAGCGGTTCATCTGCTCCTTCCAGTCCTCCGGCCGGTTCTCGGGGGTCCACGTCTTGCCCTGGTTGTTGATCGGGACGAGCAGCAGGATCGACATGATCACGCTGACGATCAGCAGCGCGGCGCCGGTGACGACCAGGCCGGTGCCTTCGTGGTGCCAGCTGGCGATGGCCCAGACCGCGCAGAGGACGACCGAGCCGATGTACCAGAACGGCATCACGGCGCCGAGCATCCGGCCGCCGTGGCTTCGGCCGAGCTGGCCGGCGTCGTCGGGGAGGGCGTCGAGGATCCGGTTGATGACGAAGGCGACGGAGAACTCCACCCCCACCATCACGCCGACGACCACGGTGGTGACGACCTCAAGTGCGTTGAGCATGACGGCCCCTCCAGATATCTAGCTTTGCTAGCTGTCGAGGCAACGCTAGTGCTACTGCCGCTCTCTTGTCTAGCGGTGCTAGGATCGAATCATGTCGGTACAGGAACGCAAGGAGCGCGAGCGGGCGGGCCGCGAGCGCCTCATCGTGGCGACGGCCCGCGAACTCGCCGAGCAGCAGGGCTGGGACGCGGTCACCACACGCCGGCTCGCCGAGCGCATCGAGTACAGCCAACCCGTCCTCTACAGCCACTTCCGCGGCAAGCGCGAGATCATCGGCGCCGTCGCCCTCGAGGGCGCTGCCGAGATGGCCGCGGCGCTGCGGGCCGCGACCGCCGCCGCGGAAGGTCCGCGCGCCCGGGTCACCGCCCTCGCCCGCGGCTACCTCGACTTCGCCGAACGCAACCCGGCGGTCTACGACGCCCTGTTCCAGCTCGACGGCGGCCTGGCGTACGCACAGGAGGACACCCCGGAACCGCTCAAGGATGCCTTCGCCGCCCTGCTGGAGTGCCTCGGCGAGGTCGCCGGGGACGGCGTCCACTCGGGGCTGTTCACCGAGGTGTTCTGGGCGTCCCTGCACGGGATCGCGACCCTGACCCGGGCGGGACGGCTGCTGCCGGAGGACACCGAGCAGAGGGTGGAACTGCTGGTGGACCGCCTCGCCGTGCTCTGAAACACCATTCCGACGGGCGCGCAACCGGGGTCCTCGGGCGCGGCTGCCTGCCTGCGGCATCGCTTCCCGTCACTCGCGCCACCCGGCACAGCCGCAGATCGCCGGCCCCGCACGCCCGACGGGGCGCCCGCCCCGGCAGCTGGGGTGCTCATTGATCACGACCCGATACGCGCCCTCGGACGGACGCACCGAGCACGGGCGGTGCCGGGCCGTATTCCGCCGACGATGTGTTCTTGACGACAGTGGGTGGGCGACGCAGAAGGTTCCCGAGAGAAAGAACGTTCTATACAGTGGGCGTCATCGGCCCGAGATGCGGCCCGCTGGCCGCATCCCATACGGAAGGACCCCGCTATGCCAGTGCCCGAGATCGGCGCCCCCGCCCCTGACTTCACGCTTCCGGGTGTCCTGCTCGGCGACGGCGGCACCGCCGAGCGCAGCCACTACTCCCTGTCGGCACAGCGGGGAACCCCCGTCGTGCTTGCTTTCTACCCCGGCGACGACTCCTCGGTCTGCACCAAGCAACTCTGCTCGTACGCCTCCGACCTTGACCGCTTCCGCGACCTCGGGGCGACCGTGTGGGGAATCAACTTCAGTGACCTCGACAGCCACGAGAGCTTCGCGCGCAAGCGCGACCTGCGCTTCCCGCTTCTCGCCGACACCGACCGCTCGGTGGTGAAGGCATACGGGATCCAGATGCCCGGTCTCGGCCTGAAGCGCTCGGTGTTCATCGTGGACGCCAATGGCGTGGTCCGCTGGAAGCACGTTGCCCGCATCGGACTGTCCTACCAGGACAGCGAGACGATCACCAAGGAACTGGCGGCGCTCGCTCGCCGCTGAACCACGACGACTCCTGTCGAGTCGGCGGCGTACCGCCGACTTCTGGCCCCTGTACACGGGCGCAGCGAACCCGATCGACTCATGGCGGTCGCGGATGCGGCTGGATACCTGGGTCTAGCCGGCCGGACACACCACGGGGGTGCGGCGGAATGCTGCACCCCCGTCGCCGTTGGTGGTTGCTGCTGGCTGCCCTGGGACGGGCCGCGGCTCCGGAGAGCTCGCAGGTCACCGGCGCATCTCGGCTGAGGTCGGCTGCTGTTGACCGTGGTTGACCGCTTTATCTGGCACGGCTGTGGCAGGCGACCTCTCCGTCCCGCACTCTCGGCGGGATGGTCATTGCGGTCCAGGATGCTGGTCGCGGGGTCATCGACGGCCGTTGCCGGCCACCTTCGGATGCGGTGGTTGCTGTACTTCGCTGCTGTACGGCAGCGGCGAGTTGGGGCGGTCCAGTCCGTCAGGGCCGAGTCCGGTACCGTCCAACCGGTGCCGGTCCTTGGCGAGGATGCCTTGCTCCTCCGGCTGGCGTCTCCAAACAGGAGACGGACATCGGGCACGGTGTCGTGGAAGCGGGGAAGTCGAGGGCCGGCCCACCCAAGAACGATCTTGAAAACCGTCGTGGCGCGAGCCACCGTGAGTTCAAATCCCACACCCACCGCGCAGGTGAGCCGCCCCTGGAATTCGCCTGATACGGCCAGGGGCCGTCGCGTTGTGCGGTGCCCGCTCGGCACCGCGACAAGTTCTTGGAGTCGTTCCCCTTCGTATGGGCATGGTCGAGGACCCAGAGAGCTGGCTGGGAGGCGCCGGTTCAGCCACGACTGATCACACACCGCTGCTACCTGCGGCTGCGCAGTCGATCAACGCTCTGACCGCCCGCCGGCCTCCGCTGCGCGGCGGAACAACTCCCGAGCCTGCTCATCTTCACCACGTCGGCTAAGCCGGTGCGCCAGACTTACCATGGCTGGCGGAAAGCCGCAGTCCGCCGCGCGCCGGTAGACGGCTTCGGCGCCGACCTGGTCGCCCTCGCGATCGAGGGCGAGTGCGAGGTTGAACAGCTGAAGGCCAGCCCTGTAAGGCGCCAACCGGGAGAGGTACAGCTGCTCGGCAACTTCCAATCCCTCGCGGCGATAGGCTCTGAGCAGGATGCTCGTTGCGTTTCTGGTACCCAGCGGGGTGGAGAACCAGGCGAGCGGCAAACCGATGAGGATCGCCAGAGCCGCGATCGTCCACGACGCCCACGTCGGGATGCCCATCGCCGAATGGCTCCACCCCGTGACAGCTCCGACGACGATCACCACCGGCACTCCTGTTGCGACCGAGAAGAGAGCCACGAGCGCGCGTCTGCTCCATCCATGAGACACCACATAAGTTGAGCAGGCCGGCATGTCGACATCAAGCCTCGCGCGCCTGGAGCAGAGTCGGGCGCCCTACCGGCCCTCGTGTCCGCGGATCGGGCAGGCTGTATAGCTGCCGGGCACCTTAAGAAGGATGGCCTCGTGGGTGGAGTGAATGGCTGCGTGGCCGCCGATGTGATGGGCCGGGTGCCGCCGTGTGGTTCCTGGGCCGTCAGTCGAAGTCGGGGATGCAGTGGTGGGTCGAGGTGCTGCAGATTTTGGCGTGCAGCGGTATCTCTGGGCCGAAGTAGCCCCACTCCACGAATGTGACTGTGCGGTCCGGTTTCATTACGGCTCTGGCCTGGTAGAGGACGCCTCGGTGCTCGTCTACGGTGAGGCGGAAGGGGCCGGCGTCGTCGAGGATCACAGCGAGCGTGTAGTGGTACTGGTGGAGCGGGTCTTGCGACGGCAGGCGGTCGGGGAACTCCCCCCGGCCGACCGTTCGCGCGGGGGCGTAGTCCACCCCGGGTGCGGAGGGGTGGTGGTGTCGTCGTAGGGGCCGCAGGCGATCGAGTGTGCAACCTGGTGGCTGTAGCCGAGACAGTAGCTGTCGCCCGAGATCCACCCGAAGTCCCTGGCGCCCTTGCTGCTCCGGCGGACGACCACCACCGCCTCCTGAGGCGGTCTGGGACTTTTGCCGGGGAGGGTTGTCATGCTGAGCCAGTCGGTGAGGGCGCCGTCTGTCGGCCCGAGCCTTGCTGCCGCCTCCACCGGAGGGCTGGACCCGCGACCGCTGTCGGCGCCGCAGGAGCCGATGAATGGACCGGGACGGCGGTAGGGCGTGCGTCCCGTCCGTGTTCCCCGTTGGTACAACCGGCGAGAGCAAGGAAGAGCACGCCGCATGCCGTCAGCCGTCTGACCCGTCCAACTCCCACGGTCCCCCCTCGGTCGCTCTCCCGGGTCGGCAGTATGGGACATGTCCTTGCCGTATTTGGAGGCGGCGCGGGCGATTGTGACCTGACGTCATCAGGTGGGTTGGCTCTCGAACTTGGCTTTGAGCGCGCTTCGCTGCGGTTGCCGATCGAACCTGTCGGGGTCGGTCGGAGTCTCGTAGAGGGCGAGGAGGCGAACCGTCATCGTGCCGCCCTCCGGTACCGCACGAGGACGGCGGCGCCGGCCCGCTCGGACGACAGGCACTCCAGGTCAGTGCGCGGGCCGTCGTCGGGGAAGAGCCGTCGGCCCGTGCCGAGGATCGTGGGGAAGGTCAACAGCCGGTATTCATCAATCAGTTCCTCGGCCATCAGTGCGTGTACGACGCTCAGGCTGCCGGTGATGATCACATCGCGCTCTTCGCGCTTGACGGCGTCGATGACGCTGCCGTCGATGACCTGCGAGTTCGCCCACGCCGAGGTGTCGGTCACCGTGCGGGAGACGACCAGCTTCGGCGCGGCGTTCATCCGCGCGGCGAACGGGTCGTCTCGCCCGGGCCAGATGCGCGAGAACAACTGCCACGTCGTACGCCCCAGTAGCAGGACCCCGTCGTCGAGTGTGCTTCCGAGTCGGAACTTGTCCCCGGCGACCGTCTCGGGACCATGCCGGAACGCCCAGCCGCCGGCCGGCGTTCCACCGGAGCCGTCCGGGTCTGACACGATCCCGTCCAGGGTGACGAACTCAATGACGATGACGCTCACGAGGGGTGTCCCTTCGATCGATGCTCACCGGTACCTACCGGCGGCACCGGCGACACTCATCGCGCCCGACGAAACTCGTCGGAAGAAATCTGCCGGGGCAGGTCGAACGCCTCCAACACGTCCGGATCGGCGAAGACGACGTTGCGCGCGACCCTGCCGCCGGTGACCGTGAAGACCTGCAGTGTGTGCAGCCGATGCCCGCCACCGGGTTCCGGCGCGTACGCCGCGAGCGCGGGCTGCCCGTTGGCGGTCAGGTGCCTCATGCCCCAGCCCGTCCCACGCATCGCGAACACCCGCTCCATGAACAGGCCGTAGGCATGGCTACCCCGATACCACCGCGGGACCGGCGGCATCTCCAGGACCGCCTCATCTGTGAGCAGCTGCACGAGCGCGGGGACGTCGGCCGCCTCGAACGCCCGCACATAGCGCTGAATCACCGCGCGTGCCTCGGGATCGTCCGGTTCCGTGATCTCTTCCACGCCGCCCACCTCCGCAAGGGCGGCACGGGCCCGCTGCAGCGCGCTGTTGACGGCCGCGGCCGTGGTCCCCAGTTGCTCGGCGACCTCGGCGGCGGTGAACTCCAGTACCTCGCGGAGCACCAGCGCGGCTCGCTGCCGCGGCGGTAGGACCTGCATCGCTGCTACCAGCGCGAGCCGCATGTCGGCCCGTACCTCCGCATCGAACCGCACGTCGGGAAACGGCTGCAGCCAGGGGATGTCGAAGGCCGGAGTGAGCGGCGCCCCAGAATCCTCACTCGGCGCGCCCAGCCCGGACGGCAACGGCCGCCGCGTCCGCCCTTCCAACGCGGTCAGGCATGCGTTGGTCGCGATCCTGTACAGCCAGGTCCGTACGGACGCACGCGTACGGTCGTACCGGTCGCGGGCCTTCCAGGCACGCAGCATCGTCTCCTGTACCAGGTCCTCGGCCTCGTGGAACGAGCCCAGCATCCGGTAGCAGTACGCCACCAACTCACCCCGGTACGGCTCGAAGTCCATGGGCCCATCATGGCGTACCCGGGCAGCTCACATTCGAAGACGCTGTGAATCCAAGCTCCTGAGACGTCACCTCAGAGCACGTCGGTAGGCGCCGTCTGGGGACAGTAATCCAAGATCCTCTCCCAGGTTTCCCCAAGATGCCCCTGCCCTGGAGTTTCTCTGTCGGGGTGGCGGGATTTGAACCCACGACCTCTTCGTCCCGAATAATGTGCGGAAAGATCGCTGGCCAGGAGCTCTTGACTCCTGTGCAGGTCAGGGCGTTGGTACGAGTTGGTTCCCGTGAGTGGCGATCCGTAGGGCTTCCTTGATCCACTCCTCGCTCACTCCCCAGGGCTGACCCGTCAGGACGACGCAGGCTGAGACGCATAGAAGGGCCCCCACCGCGAACTGTGAGGCCATTCGACATCGTGCCCGGCGAGGCGCTGGCGGAGGGTATGAGCCTCCAACTCGTGAGGAGTTGCCCCCGCACGCCTTCCAACTGTCCGCATGACCGTACGGGGGCGTTCATGAGGGTTTGCGTGGCAGGTCAGACCGCGTGCGCGTACGACTGTGAACGAGGGCGGCCGTCCGCGCACTGGACAGGGTGCGTTTCTCGTTGAGTGAGCTGCCGGGTAGTGGTCAGGCCGCAATGGCGAAGTCCTGCTGGTAGCGGGCGGTGTGCTGCCGTTCGTGCTCGAGTCGACCGTGATATTCCCAGTACGCGTCGAAGTCGCCGTTGTCGATCACGGCGCGCAGGAGGACGGCTTCGGCGCCGGTCAGACCCCATCTCGCCCCGGTCACATCGAGCCGGTCCTTGATCAATCAAATAGCGGCAGCATTCCTCGATCACCCCGGTGGCGATCGGCCAGCCCAGAGCCAGGCCGAGGTCATAGCCGAGATAGGGCTGCTTGGCCTTCAGACAGGCGATGGCGCGTTGCAGGCTGTGCAGTTGAGCGGTCTGGCTCTCCTCATGGAGGCCGTGGGCCCGGGCGTGGGCGTTCAGGTCAGCCACGACGCGGCTGGCGTGGCCTTCCAGGATGGTGCGGGCCATGTCTGCGACGTGCGTCTGGCGGGCAGGCAGGGTGGGGTGCAGGTCCTCGGCGGCCTTCCAGAACGTACTCCAGGGGTTTCATGCCCGAGATCTGTCCAGCGGGTGCTGGATTCCGCGCCCCGGCGGAGCAGCGGCTTGACTGCCGGGCCGGGGCGAGTGCGGGGAGCCCCTCATGCCTCTCCAGCGGCGTGGAAAGCATGGATCCAGGCGAGGTGCCGGTCGAACGCGTTCGGGGCGGCCAGCCGCGCGTCGCGCCGGCGCTGTGCCTCACCGTCGGGCAGATGCAGGACGTCGCCTGTGGTGATCGATGCCGTCTGCACGCGGCGGGTCCGGGCATGCCGTAGCTGTTCATAGCGTGCGCGGGCCCTCCCAGTCGCTGTCGGCCAGGAGACAGTCGGCGAGGACGATGGCGTCCTCGATCGACTGGTTCGCACCCTGACCGTGGTGGGGGACCATCGCATGCGCGGCATCGCCGAGCAGGGTCACCCGGCCCTTCGACCACCATTCCAAGGGCGGCGGTGAAAGAGCGCCCAGCGCTCGGTGACCGGGACGGCACTGATCATCTGCACGATCGCCGGGTGCCACTCGGCGAACATCGTGAGGTGTTCGCCCTCGCGCTCGACCGGTGACACCCAGCTGGAGGCGGACCAGGGCTCCGGTGTGCGCTGGACGAGGAAGAAGTTCTGGTCACCGTTGCCGATCGGGTAGTGCAACAGGTGGCCACCGGGCCCCATCCAGAACTGGATCGCCTCCGGGTCGGGCAGCAGATCGAGCTTGTCGGCCGGCACGATGCCACGCCAGGCCGACGAGCCGGAGTACAGCGCGTCGTCGTAGCCGAGCAGGAGGCGGCGCACGGTCGAGCGGGCGCCGTCGGCTCCAATCACGAGATCGGCTTCGGCCGAGGAGCCGTCGGCGAAGTGGAGACGGGCCCGCGCGCCGGAGTCGTCGATGTCGACAAGCCGCTTCTTGAGGTGCAGACCCTCCACCCCGCTCCCTGCGTCCGGGCCGGCGAGCGCGCCGAGCAGGATCGCCTGAAGGTCGGCTCGGTGGATGCCGTAGTACGGCGCTCCACAGCGCTGGTGGTAGTCGGCACGCGAGAGCACCCGGCCGACCACGTCGCCGGTGCGTCCGGAGCGGAAGACCAGGCCGTCCACGTCGGCCGCCGCCGCGGCGAGCGGCTCGGTGAGGTTGAGCCGCGCTTGCAGATGGCGCACCGAATTGGCCGAGAGCGCGACGGCGGCGCCGACTTCGCGCAGCTCCTCGGCCTGTTCGTAGAGGTGTACCTCCACCCCTTGCGGCGTAGCTCCAAGGCGAGGGTCAGCCCGCCGATGCCGGCGCCGACGATGGCGATCCGAGGTGTCGTGGAGCGAGTGGCGGTGCTCATGCAGAGTGTTTTTCGTCCGAGGCTCAGGGAGAGGTGGGGGAAGGGAGCGGGGCTGCTCGACCGAGTCGTTCCGGTCGAGCAGCCCCGTGGTGGCAGACGGCTATCCGTTGATGTCGGACGGGTGTGTCGCCAGCGGCGTCACCGCGATGTCCATGTAGGGGAACAGCGGCAGGTCGGACAGGATCTGGTGGAGCTCGTCGCCCGACTCGACCTCGAAGATCGAGTAGTTCGAGTACTCGCCGACGATCCGCCATATGTGGGGCCACTTGCCGGCCCGCTGCAGTTCCTGCGAGTACGCCTTCTCCCGGGCGACAGTCGCAGCCCGGACTTCGGGGTTGAGGTCGTGCGGGATCCGCACGTCCATCCGCACGTGGAAGAGCACTCAGGCCTCCGGGTCGAGGACGAAGGAGTACGCCACGGTCGCCGAGCCGTCGGCCTGCTGCTGCGGGTCGAGCAGCAGTTCCGGCTTCACCGCCGAGGCGATGTCGTCGTCGTTGTGGGCGTCGCCGGGGAAGTAGAGCTGCGCGGTGAGCAGCTGGTAGCCCGGAGCGGAGACCTTGACGTGGATGTGGGCCGGGCGCCAGGCGTGCCACCCGGCCGCCTCGACGAGCGCACCGCAGGCACCATCGGTCGGAATCTGGTACGGCGCGGGCTGGACGGTGTGGATCTCGAAGGAGCCGTCGGGGCCGACGTGGTTCGTGCCACGCAGGTTCCACTCCGGCAGGTTGGGGGCGAACTGGCTGTAGAAGCCGTCGTCGTCGGCGTGCCAGATCTCGACCTTCGCGTCGGACAGGGCGGTGCCGTCGACCGCGGTGACGGTGCCGGTCCAGGTGAGCGGCGTGCCCCCCTCGCCCTCGCGCATCGGGACGGCGCCGACACCCTTCTCGTCGGAGATCACCGGCGAGTTCGGGACGTAGTACGGGCCCTCGATGGTGCCCTTGTTGCCCTGGCGGTCGGAGGTGGCGACCTCCTCGACCACGTGCTCGACCCAGACGTCCAGGAAGAGCGGCCACTCGCCGTCGAGCCCGACCTGGATCAGCCACGCCTTGAGAGCGTTGTACTCGGCGTAGGTGACGTTCTCCTCGCGGATGGTGGCGTGGACGGCCTCGAGCACGCGGCGCGCGAGCTTGTCGACGCGCTCCTTCGGCACGTCCTTGACCGCCTCGTAGGGAGACTTGTCGTTCTGGAAGCGCGCGGTGGCGTTGGCGCCGGAGGCGGCGGCGCTAGCAACCTCAGAGGTCATGGTGCTTCTCCTGTCGCTTGTTCTTCTCGGCCCCAGGGGGGCCGGTGGTGGATCAGGCCCGACCGTCGGTGCGGTAGCGAGCGAGCTTGTCGGGGTCGATCGTGACGCCGAGGCCGGGGCCGGACGGCACGCTCAGGTGGCCGTCACGGATCTGGAGCGGCTCGGCGAGCAGGTCATCGCTCATGTCGAGGAAGTTGGACAGCTCCCCGGCGCGGCGCGAAGTCAGTCGGTAGGCCGCCGCGAACGTGACTGCGCACGCGGTGCCGAGCTGGCCGTCGATCTGGTTGCCGATGACGGCCTCGATGCCGAGCCCCTCGGCCAGGTGGTGCACGCGCTGAGAGACGGTGAACCCGGTGCGCGCCGTCTTGATCGAGACGGCCGTCGCCGATCCCCCGAGGATCTCCCGGGTGACCTCGGCGGGCGTGGTCGCGGACTCGTCGGCGATCGTGGGCACCGGGGTCCGAGCGACCAGCCAGCGGCGGCCCAGGACGTCGTCGGCGGGGCAGAGCTCCTCGGCGAAGAGCAGGTCGAGGTCGGCCATCTCGCGCATCGCTGCGGCCGACTCCGCCGGTGACCAGCCGCGGTTGCCGTCGACGTACAGCTCCGCCTCGGCACCGAAGCGCTCCCGCAGCGCGCGCACCACCGCGGTGTCGAGCGATACCGGGTGCCGTCCCACCTTCACCTTGAAGGTGGTGATGCCGTACGTGGAGCGCATCCGCTCGGCCTCGGCCACCATCTTCTGCGGCTCCTCGAAGCCGAGCATGTGGCTGACCCGCATCCGGTCGGTGTAGCCGCCGAGCAGGTCGCTGACCGACTGGCCCAGGGTCTGACCGAGCGCGTCCCAGATGGCCATGTCGATCGCCGACTTCGCGGTGGGGTTGCCGATCGTGCGGCGCATCCGCTGGTGGGCGACCTCGCGCTGGAGGAGCGTCAGGCCGACGATCTGCGGGGCGAAGACGTTCTCGATGACCGCCACGATGCCCTGCTGGGTCTCGCCGTAGGTGAAGGGCCGGGGCGGCGCCTCGGCGACGCCGACGATCCCGTCGTCGGTGTGGACCCGGACGAGCACGTGTTCGGCCGCGTGCACCTCGCCGGAGGCGAACTTCAGCGGCTTGAGGTAGGGGATGGAGAACGGGATCGCCTCGACCCGGACGATCTTCATGCAGGCTCCTCGGTAGGGACGGAGGCCGCGCCGGACGTGGCGGTCAGCAGTGCGACGACGGCGTTGACGAGCGGGTTGTCCTCGTCGGCGCGGCGCCCCAGCGCGAGGCCCACCGAGCCCGCGTCGGCGACATCGCGGAAGACGACGCCGTCCAGGGGGAGGGAGCGGACGCCGGCCGGGGCGAGTGAGACCCCGAGGCCGGCGGCCACCAGCGCCAACAGGACGGAGGTGCCGGGTGCCGCGTGCTCGCGGTGGGGCACGAACCCGGCGGTACGGCAGGCGCGCGTGACCGCGTCGTTGACCACCGACTGGCGAGCGTCGTAGAGGATGAACGGCTCGGCGCGCAGGTCGGCCATCGCGATGATGGGCTCGGCCACGAGACGGTGATCGACGGGCACGGCCAGGACCAGCGGCTCTTCGTCGAGCAGGCTCAGCTCGATGCCCTCACCCGCCGCGGGCGGCCGGAGCAGGCCGAGGTCGATCGTGCCGGCGCGCAGCGCGTCGCACTGCTCGGAGGTGAGCAGGTCGGCGTGGATCTCCAGCGCCACACCGGGCAGCTCGCGCTTGAGCAGCCGGGCGATCCGGGGCAGATGCGAGAACGACGACGTGCCGGTCAGGCCCAGGCGCAGCAGGCCGTGCCGTCCGGCCGCGATCCGCCGTACGCCGCGCAGGCTGTCGTCCAGGGCGCCCAGGATGCGGGCCGCCTCGGTCTGGAGGAACTCACCGGCAGGGGTGAGCGAGACCTGTCGCGTGGTGCGGTTGAACAGCGTGACGCCGAGCTCGGCCTCCAGCTGACGGATCGCCTGCGAGAGCGCGGGCTGGGCGACGTGGAGGCGCTCTGCGGCACGCCCGAAGTGGCAGGTCTCGGCCACGGCGGTGAAGTAGCGCAGGTGCCGCAGGTCCATGACGCCCGTCCTCAGGTCGGCAGATCGGCTGGAGTCCCAGTGACGCCAAGTCATGCCCGTCACACTAGGTCGGGCAATCCATAGGGGGCAAAGACATGTTTCGACGCGATTAAGAGTGGTTGCTTATTAATCGAGTGCTAGGTCAGGACTAGGCATTTACCGGGTACGACGCTCGCCCTGGTGATGCGACGGTCGATTCAACCCAGTCGATGCCACCTATTTTCCTGGAGGTCACCATGACCGAGATGCTGGAGCGTCGCATCGGCCCGTACCGCCGCGTCAGCGAGTTGTTGGACCAGGCTGTCGTCGATGACCGGGAGGCGGGTGTCATCCGCGCCAACCGGCGGATCTTCACCGATGACGAGCTTTTCGAGCTGGAGATGAAGCACATCTTCGAGGGCAACTGGATCTACCTCGCGCACGAGAGCCAGGTCCCCGAGCCGGGCGACTACTTCACGACGTACATGGGCCGGCAGCCCGTCGTGATCACCCGTGACAAGGACGGCCGGCTGCACCTGCTGATCAACGCCTGTGCGCACCGCGGCGCCATGCTGTGCCGCAGGAAGACCGACAACCGCACCACGCTGACCTGTCCCTTCCACGGCTGGACGTTCCGCAACGACGGCACCCTGCTCAAGGTCAAGGACCCGGACGGCGCGGGCTACCCGGACAGCTTCGACACCGATGGCTCGCACAACCTCACCAAGGTCGCCCGCTTCGACTCCTACCGGGGCTTCCTGTTCGGCAGCCTCAACCCCGACGTCGCGGAGCTCTCCGAGCACCTGGGCGACGCGACGAAGGTCATCGACATGCTGGTCGACCAGTCGCCGGACGGCCTGGAGGTGCTCCGGGGCTCCTCCACCTACACCTACGACGGCAACTGGAAGGTCCAGGCCGAGAACGGTGCCGACGGCTACCACGTCACCGCCACGCACTGGAACTACGCGGCCACCACCTCGCGCCGCAACACGGGCGAGTCGACGAACGCCACCAAGACCCTGGACGCCGGCAGCTGGGGCAAGTCCGGAGGCGGCTACTGGTCCTACCCGAACGGCCACCTGTGCTTGTGGACCTGGGCGGCCAACCCCCAGGACCGGCCTCTGTGGGACCGGATGGAGGAGCTGAAGCAGACCTACGGCGAAGCCAAGGGCGAGTTCATGGTGAAGGGCTCCCGCAACCTCTGCGTCTATCCCAACGTGTATCTGATGGACCAGTTCTCCACCCAGATCCGCCACTTCCGGCCGATCGCGCCGGACAAGACCGAGGTCACCATCTACTGCATCGCCCCGAAGGGGGAGAGCGCCGAGTCGCGGACCTGGCGGATCCGGCAGTACGAGGACTTCTTCAACGCCTCCGGCATGGCGACCCCGGACGATCTCGAGGAGTTCCGCTCCTGCCAGCTGACCTTCCGCGCCACCGCAGCCCCGTGGAACGACATGAGCCGCGGCGCCGAGCACTGGGTCTCGGGCCCCGACGAGGTCGCGACCGCGCTCGACATGCCGGGCGTCGTCTCGGCCGGCAAGCGCAACGAGGACGAGGGCCTCTACCCGGTTCAGCACAGCTACTGGCTCGAGACGATGCGCGCCGCCGTCGCCGCCGAGGAGGAGAACTGAGATGACCACCGCAACGACCGGGTCCGCACCCGCCGAGGCCAGGCTGATCACGCAGAACGCCATCGAGCAGTTCCTCTACCGCGAGGCCCGCTACCTCGACGACCGCGAGTTCGAGAAGTGGCTGGCCTGCTACGCCGACGACGTCGTCTACTGGATGCCCTGCTGGGCCGACGACGACCGGCTCACCGAGGATCCGCAGACCGAGATGTCGCTGATCTACTACGCCAACAAGGGCGGTCTGGAGGACCGGGTCTTCCGCATCCGCACCGAGCGCTCGTCGGCGACGTCGCTCCCCGAGCCGCGGACCTCGCACAACATCAGCAACGTCGAGGTGATCGAGCGCCGCGGCGATGTGGTCGACGTGCGCTTCAACTGGCACACGATGTACTTCCGCTACAACACCGTCGACCCGTACTACGGCACGTCGTTCTACACCATCGACTTCTCCGGCGAGCAGCCGCTGATCCGTCGCAAGACCGTGATCTTGAAGAACGACTACATCCACCACGTCGTCGACGTGTATCACTTCTGAGGTCCCCATGACGTCCACCAGGCCCGAGGCATCCCGCGAGGCGGCGACCCATCAGGTCGCGCTCGCTTTCGAGGACGGGGTCACCCGGTTCATCAGCTGTCGCGCGGACCAGACGGTCGCGGACGCGTCGTACCGCCAGCGCATCAACATCCCGCTCGACTGCCGCGACGGTGCCTGTGGAACGTGCAAGGCGTTCTGCGAATCAGGTGAGTACGAGCACGGCACCTACATCGACGACGCTCTGTCGGCCGACGAGGCCGCACAGCGCTATGTGCTGCCGTGCCAGCTGCGACCGAGCACCGACCTCGTGCTGCAGATCAACAGCACCAGCGAGGTGGCCAAGACCAGCGCCGCCACCTACACCGGCACCGTCGTGGGCATCGACCGGCTCAGCGCCACCACGGTCGAGCTCTCGGTGGACCTCCCGAACCGGGCCGATCTCGCCTTTCTTCCCGGGCAGTACGTCAACGTGGCCGTGCCCGGCACGGACGTCACACGGTCCTACTCCTTCAGCAACGCGCCGAGCGAGGAGCGGCTGACCTTCCTGGTCAAGCTCACCCCGGGCGGTGTCATGTCCGAGTGGCTCGACCAGCGTGCCGCCGTCGGCGACCAGCTCAGCCTGACCGGTCCGCACGGCTCGTTCTTCCTGCGGGAGGCGGACCGTCCCGCGGTGCTCCTTGCAGGTGGCACCGGCCTGGCGCCGATCCTCTCCATGCTGCGCAAGCTCCGCCTCGAGGACTCGCCCCGCCCGCTCCACCTCATCTACGGCGTGTCCACCGACACCGACGTGGTCAAGCTCGACGAGCTCCGCGAACTGGCCGCCGCGCTGCCGCACTTCACCTGGGACCACTGCGTCTCCGATCCGGCCACCACCGCCCGCAACCAGGGCTATGTGACCGCGCTGCTCAGCCCTGATCATCTGCACGACGGTGCCGCGGCCGTCTATCTGTGCGGCCCGCCCCCGATGGTGGAGTCGGTGCGTACTCACGTGGCCGAGGCCGGCATCGAGCCGTCCGGCTTCTACTACGAGAAGTTCGCGCTGGCCGCGACGGCCACGACCGCCGCGACGAGCCCGCCGCGCGCCGCGGAGCCGGTGGGCGTCGCGCCCTGCGAGCAGCTGCTGCTCTCGCCCGACGCCCGCGGCCACGCCGGCCAGGAGATCCTTCCGGCGACGGCGCTGGCGCCCCTTGCGGCCACCGGCGCCTCAGGGGCGGTGCCTGCCGACGGCCCTGACGACACGGTCCGGCGGATCGCCGGCCAGCTGGTCGCACCGCCGTCGGCCAGGGCCTCGGCGGACCAGGCGCGGACGGCACTCGACGTCGACGGCGCGCTCCTGCCGGACGCGGACGCGCGGACGGTGGCCGGTCAGCAGGTCTTCGCCGCGATCGAGGAGCAGGCCCCGACCACCATCGCCGAGGACGGCTACCAGATCGGGGAGGAGCACCCCGACATCCAGGCTTCCGACGCCCTCTTCGAGGCGCGCGAGGCGCTGGAGCTCGGCGCGCTCGAACTCACCATCGGCCGGCTCACCTCACAGCAGCTGGCCGGCTACCGGCTCCTGGCCGAGTCGACGGTGCCGTACGTCGACGCAGCGCGTGCGCGGTTCACCGACCCGCACCGGTACACCGAGACGAACGCCGCTTTCCACGACTACCTGCTCGCCCTGACCGGCAACGCCCATCTGCTGCAGGCCTACCAGGCCCTGGGGGTGAAGGCCCGGATGGAGGAGGTGCTGCGCGACGCGACCTGGTGCCACCCCCGTTGTGCCCAGGACCACCTGGACATCGTCGCGGCCTTCGAGGCCGGCGACCGCGGGCAGGCCCGGACGCTGATCGCCGCGCACGCCGAGCGGTCCAAGCAGACCATGCGCCGCGCGATGTCCGACCGCGCCGCGAGCACCACGCCGCGGTTCATCGCCCCCGGCCGCTTCACAGGCAGGGTTGTCATCGTGACCGGCGCCGCCCAGGGAATCGGCGAGGCGGTCGCCCGGCGGATCGGCGCCGAGGGCGGACAGGTGGTGCTGGTCGATCGCTCGGAGCTGGTCCGCGAGGTCACCGCCGACCTCGCCGCCACGGGGGTCCCCGCTCGCGCGGTCTGCGCTGACCTCGAGCAGTACGACGGTGCGGCCGCTCTGGTGCGCGAGACGCTGGCGGCGTACGGGCGGATCGACGTGCTGATCAACAACGTCGGCGGCGCGATCAACTTCAAGCCGTTCGTCGAGTTCAGCGCCCCCGAGATCGATGCCGAGGTCACCCGCTCCCTGATGACCACGCTCTACGCCTGTCGCGCGGCGCTCCCCGCCATGGTCGCAGCGGGCCACGGCGTGATCGTCAACGTCTCCTCGGCGGCCACCCGAGGCATCCACCGGATCCCGTACTCCGCGGCGAAGGGCGGCATCAACGCGATCACCGCCTCGCTCGCCATGGAGTACGCCGACGCGGGGGTGCGCGTCGTGGCGACGGCGCCCGGCGGCACTGACGCCCCGCCGCGACGGATCCCCCGGGGCACCCCTCAGCCCACGAACGCAGTGGAGCAGGCGTGGTTCCAGGCCCACATCGACCAGACCCTGGAGTCGTCGCTTCTGCACCGCTACGGGACACTGGACGAGCAGGCCGCGGCGATCTGCTTCCTCGCCTCGGACGAGGCCGCCTACATCACCGGGACCGTGCTGCCGGTCGCGGGCGGTGACCTCGGATGAGCCGCGACTTCATCGTCTGATCCCAAGGACACGGCATAAAACAACGGCATTGCGTCCAGAGGGTGACAGTGATCATCGAACGAGCCGGATGTGTCGGACGCGAGCACGAGCTCGCCGAGCTCGAGCAGCGACTGGTCGCCACCCGCACATCGGGAGCGGCAGCGGTGCTCGTCCTCGGTGACCGGGGGATCGGCAAGACAGCGCTGCTCCGGGCGTTCGTCAGCACGACCGGCGCTCCGACCCGCCATGCCCAGGCCGTGGCCTGGGAACGGCACGAGGCGGGTGCCGTCCTGCGGCAGCTCCTGCGCCGGGAGCCTCCGCTCCACCCCAGCCACGCTGCCGACCGCCTGGCAGCCGGGCTGGTGGAGCAGCCCACGCTGATCGTTGTCGACGATGCCGAGGTGGCCGACGAACTCTCACTCGATGCCCTCCGCTCGGTACGGCACCGCCACCCCGAGATACCGGTGCTGATCGTGCTCTCGGCCACGCACGGTGCACCACGGCTGAGCGACCTGGCCGACGACGCGCTCCGCATCGAAGGGCTGGAGGCGTCGGCCATCGTCGAGCTCGCCGCGCTGCGTGGGCGTGTGCTCCCCCCGAGCATGGCGGCCGCGCTCACGCGTCATACCGACGGGAACCCACGGGACGCGCTCGCGCTGCTCGACGAGCTGCCGCCGGCGCGGTGGATCCGCCCCGACCGGGAGCTGCCGGCGCCTGGGCACGTCCGTGTCGAGGTGACGCGCGCCCTGGCTGATGCGGGGCCTGCGGGACGCGCGCTCGCCGAGGCGCTCGCCGTCCTGGGCCCGGGCGCGGAGCTCGGACACGCCGCGGCGCTGGGTGCCCTCGAGGATCCGCTCGCCGCGCTCGACGACCTGCGCAGCAGTGGCCTGATCGATCCCCGGCCGATCCACGAGCCTCGGTGGCGCACACCTTTGATCGCGACGGCGGTGCTGGAGACCATGGGGGCGCGTGACGCGGCCGAGGCGCATCGACGTGCCGCGCAGATCGTGACCGACCCGGTCGCCCAGATGCGCCATCTGGCCGCCGCGACGCCGGTCCCCGACGACGATCTGGCCGAGCGGATCACCGTGCTGGCGATCCAGCGTGGCGAGGACGGCGCCTGGGCGCAGGCCGCGGACCTGTTCCGGGATGCCAGCAGACTCACCTCGGACCCGGCGCCCAGGGACGAACGGCTGATCCGATCGGTCGACGCGCTCGTTGCCGCAGGCGACTGTGCCGGTGCGGGCGCACTCGTCTCGACGGTGGAGGGCATGCGTGAGACCCCGCTGCGTAATGCGGCGCTGGCGTATCTCGCGATCGTGCGGGGTCGAGCCAACGAGGCCGAGGTGCGACTCCGGCGGGCGTGGGAGATCGTCAACGCGACACGGGACCCGGCCACCGCGGCGCTGATCGCGCAACGACATGTGCTGCACTCGCTGGCTCAATGCCGAGGCGCCGACCTGATCGACTGGGCCGATCGCGCCATCGAGCTGGCCGGGCCCGACTCGGGCGCGGGCATCGAGGCGGCCGCCATCCGAGGGCTCGGCTTCGCCGTGTCCGGCCGGTTCGCCGAGGCGCAGGCGGCATACAGCGCCGTGGCGAGCATGGTACGTCACGGCGCCCAGGCGCAGCGGGTGCAGATGGGCCACGGCTGGCTCGGCGTCCTGATCGATGATCCGGACGAGGCTCGCAGCCGTCTCGAGGGCGTCACCGATCCGTGGGTTCTCGGTGGCTCGACACGGATCTCGCTGTGGGCTCTGGGCTGGCTCGCCCGAGTGCAGTTCCTGACCGGCGAGTGGGACCTGGCCATGGCCTCGGTCGCCCGCGGACGCCTACTGGCCGCGGGGTCGGGGATCGTGCTGGTCACGCCCCTGCTGGAGTGGACCGCTGCCGAGATCCATGTGCTGCGGGGCGAGTGGGAGTCCGCTTCCGAGGCTGCCCGTGCCGCCGAGGCCGAGGCTCAGGGGTACGAGATCATGCGGGTGCCGACGCTGCTGGCCCGCGCCCACCTGGCTGAGGCACGCAGCGACTACGCCGGCGTACGCCGCATCCTGGCGCCGTTCGCCCAGGCCGGGCCCGGCAGCTCGCTCGCCGAGCCGGGCATCTGGCCGTGGGCTGACACGCTGGCGGGAGCGCTCATCGCCGATGGGCGTCTCGACGAGGCGGACCAGCTGCTCGCCCCGCATGAGCGGCGCGCGGCTGAGGAGAGTCACCACTCCGCACAAGCCCGTCTTGCCGCTGCGCGCGGCCGGTGGCACGGGGCGCGAGGGGAGCTCGACCGGGCCAGGGGATCCTTCGACGCCGCCCTGGCCCAGCTCGACGGATTGCCGCTGCGCTACGAGCAGGCCCGCGTCACCTTCGTCTACGGGCAGACTCTGCGGCGAGCCGGCCAGCGCCGCGATGCCGAGGTCATGCTCGCCACCGCCCGCGACCTTTGGGATGCACTCGGTGCACGGACGCGCGTCGAGGCCGCGGATCGTGAGCTGCGAGCTGGCGGAGTCCGCGCGCCACAGGGCCCGCGGACGCCCGGGGAGCTGACTCCGCAGGAGGAGACCGTCGCCCAGATGGTCGCCTCGGGGCTGTCCAATCGCGAGGTTGCGGCGCGGCTGTTCATCTCGCCGAAGACCGTGCAATTCCACCTGACCCGTATCTACGCGAAGTACGGCCTGCGCAGCCGGACCGAGCTCGCGGCCCGCGCCGCCGACCACCAGGAGCCTCGTCGGTGACCACCCGCCTCCAGCCCGCCGCGGTCGCGGCTCATCCGCGTGCCTTCGGACGCCTCGAGCTCGCCAACGGCTTCGTCGGGTTCCTCTTCTCCTGTACCGGCCCGGTGGCCGTGATCCTGGCGGTCGGCCAGTCGGCCGGCCTCTCGGCCGCCGTCGTCGCCTCCTGGGTGAGCGCTGTGTTCTGTCTCAACGGCGTCCTCACCATCGTCGCGTCGCTGTGGAGCCGGCAGCCGTTGGTGTACTTCTGGACCATTCCGGGCACCGTGGTGGTCGGGCAGGCCATGTCCGCCGGTACGACGTGGCCCGAGGTCGTCGGCGGCTTCTGCATGGCGGCGGTGCTGCTCGTGCTGCTGGGGCTGAGCGGTCAGGTCGACCGCGTGATGCGGCTGTTGCCGATGCCGATCGTGATGGCAATGGTGGCGGGGGTCTTCCTGAGCTTCGGCACTGATCTGGTCCGGGCCGTCGACACCGACCTCGCTGTGGCCGGGCCGATGGTGATCGCCTTCATCGTGGTCAGCGCGGTGCCGCGTCTGGCTCGGTGGCTGCCCGCTGTCCTGGTGGCGCTGGCGGCCGGTGCCGTCGCCGTCTTGCTCGGCGATCACACGGGCGCCGGTCTCTCCGGCCGCTGGCTGGTGCACCCGGTCTGGACGACTCCGAGGTTCACCGGCTCGGCCTTCGTCGAGCTCACCATTCCGCTGCTGGTCACCGTCCTTCTGGTGCAGAACGGACAGGGGATGGCGGTGCTGCGCGGTGTCGGACACGAGCCGCGGATGAACCAGGTCACCACCGTCTGCGGCGTGACATCACTCCTCAGCGCGCCGTTCGGCGGCGCCTCGACGTGTCTGGCAGGGCCGACCAATGCTCTCGTCACCGCCTCGGGCGAGCCACGTCGCCACTACACGGCGGCGATCTGGTGCGGGGTGCTCGCGATCGGGTTCGGTCTCCTCGCCCCTGGCATGGTCCGGGTCATCACGACCATGCCCGCGGCATACGTCGCGGCGCTGGGTGGCCTGGCGATGCTCAAGCCGCTCCAAGGAGCGTTCCAGGCGGCGTTCGTCGGCTCCTACGCCACCGGGGCGCTGGGGACGTTCCTTGTCACGGTCTCTGACATCACCGTGTGGCACATCGGTGCAGCGTTCTGGGGGCTGCTGGTCGGGGCGGCGGTGAGCCTCGTGCTGGAGCGGGAGTGGCGCGTTCGTGGCCAGGCGACGGTCGCCGACTGAGCGGCCTGGTGTCGCTGGTGGCGCCGCCTCAGTTGCCGAGGAAGCGCGCGAGCAGGCCGGTGAAGACGTCGGGCGCTTCGAGGGGCGGCGTGTGGCCGACACCGGCGACCACCTCGAGCGTGCCGTAGGGCGCCCGTTCGGCCATCCCGGCACCGAAGCGTCCCTGGTCGAAGGGGTCGTGTTCGCCGACCACGATGAGCACCGGGAAGGGGCAGGCGTCGAGGACCGGTCCGTAGTCCGGGCGGTCGGCGCGGGCACGCAACGCTCGGGCGGCCCCGACCGGGTCGGCGGCCTGCATCATGGTGCGCGCGTGGATGACCGTCGCCGCGGAAGCGCCGTCGAGGCGCAGCAGCTGCGGCAGGAACTCCTCGGCGTACTGGCGGACGCCCTCACGCTCGAGCCGGGCCGCCAGATCCCGGCGCCCCTGGGCGACCTCGGGCAGGTCGGTGTGCGCCACGGTGTCGACCAGGACCACGCGTGCGACCAGATCGGGGCGGGCGGCGTACGTGTCCAGCGTGACCTGGCCTCCCATGGAGTAGCCGACCAGGGCGACCGGCGGCAGCGCCAGCTGGTCGATGATCGCCGCGACCGCGGTGCTGTAGGTCGACATCGTCGCCGGCTCCTCTGGTACGGCGCTGGCGCCGAAGCCGGGGAGGTCGACGGTGATGACCCGATGACCGCGCGCGCTCAACGCCGCGACCTGAGCACGCCACATGCTCTGGTCGAACAGGAAGCCGTGCAGTAGCACCACCGGCATGCCGGAGCCGTCGCCCGTGTCGCCGGTGTCGCCGTAGAACACTCCGCCCACGCGGGCGACCTCGCGGTCGGCGGGCGGAAGGCTGGTGGCGTCAGGCACGGTGGGGCACCTTCCTGGTGATCACACGAAACGGCGGGGTGGCCCTCGGTGGTGGCGGTGGGGGGCGTCCAGCCTAGAGGGTGGGTCGGCACAGAATTCGATGCCGAAGGGATTGTTGAGGGTGAAGATGAAGGTGACATCTTGGTCAGCCGTCGCCCCGTGCTCCATCTTCCCGCCCTCGGAGAACCACACGAAGCCACCCGGACCGAAAGTGAAGCGCCCTGGGTTCTTTGGAGACCTCAGTTGGTGGCTGTGAGCTTGGGTTTCGTGCTTGCTCGGTAGTAGTTGGCTTCGTATTCGGCGGGTGGGATGTGCCGTATCTCACCGTGGAGGCGGCGGTGGTTGTACCAGTCGGCCCACTCGGCGGTGGCGAGTTCGACGTGTGAGAGCGTCTTCCAGGGCCGCATCGGTTTGATGACCTCGGTCTTGTACAGGCCGATCGTGGACTCCATGAGGGCGTCGTCATACGCGTCACCGACGGAGCCATCGTGCCGCACCGCAAACGTCCCGGCCGCCCCCTGCTGGCCGACGAGGAAGACGGCAACGCCTCCCACCGCGAGGTGCGCGCCCGTGTGGAACACGTGATCGGCCGGATGGAGAACTACAAGATCCTCCGCGACTGCCGATAGCACGGCGACGGCCTCCACCACGCCGTCCAGGCCGTCGCCCACATGCGCAACCTCGCCCTGGCCGCATGATCCGGAACCGAGCCAACGCCACCCTCAAGCTGCCAGTTCACGGCCTTGTGCAACACGCTTTAAAGGGCGTTTTGTCCGGTTGTTTGGTTCGAGGTTCAGGTGTGGGTGCGTTTCTCGTTGAGTGAGCTCAGCGGGGACACCGTGTCTGGCGCATTGGCTGTCTCGTTGCGGTAGCTGGTTGATCAGCTGGCGTGGGAGGCGGGTCGGGTGAGCTGCGATGAGGTGCTGCGGCTGCTGCGGGAGAGGGAGGCGGCCTGCCGGAGCGAAGCGGAGCGGTCGCGATCCGAAGTGGAACGGATCACGGCTTTGCTGACGATGCGCGAGGAGGAGTTGGCGCGTATCTCCACGGCGTGCCAGGTCGTCGGTGAACTTCCACGGACCGAGGGAGTGACGGTTGCGTCTGCTGCCCCGGTTCCGCCTCCGCGACGGGGCGGGCAGTCGCCGGATACCGAGGCCCGCGAGCGGCTGGTGGCGGTGCTGGCCCGGTATGCCGGTCCGGTGCGCTGCCGGCAAGTGGTCGAGGATCTCGGCCTGGAGGTGACGGTCCGCCAGGTAGAGTCGTCCGGCATCGGTTGAAGAAGGCGGTCGCGGCGGGCGTGGTGGTACAGACCCCGGGTGGCCTGTTCACCCTGGCGCGTGGCACGGTCACGGCGGGCGGGTGACGGCCCGTGAAAGAAAAGGTCTTCGACCTGTTGGCCGGGTTGAACCGCCTGACCACAGAAGGAAGACCTGGTGGCACGCTACCCCGCCGACAGCGCCCACGCCGATGCCTTCACCGCCAGCCGTACCCGGATGGAGGAGATGCTCGCGCACCTGTCCGATCCGGTCCTGATGGCCTGCACCCAGGAGAAGTTGAAGGACTATGTCACGGTCGGGGGGCGGGAGTTGCTGCGGCAGGTGATGCAGGACCAGCTCGATGCGCGCGCCGTGGCGGAGGAGCGCCGCCGGGAGGTGACCGGCGCGGACGGGGTGGTGCGCACCCCGGCCGAGCGCGGGCACCGGCGCTGGCTTGCCACCACGGTGGGCCGCGTGGAGGTGTCCCGGATCGCCTACCAGGCACCGAAGGCGGCGAACTTGCATGTCGCCGACACGGTGCTGTCGCTGCCCGCCCACCTGTACTCCCGTCCATCGCAGCGCGGTCGTCCACGAGGCGGCCACCGGCTCCCTGCGGGCGGCCGCCCAGGGGCTGGAGCGCGCGACCGGGCTCAGGATCGGTACCCGGCCGCTGATGGAGATCTCCGTGCGGGCTGCCACCGACATCAACGCGTTCTACACGGCCCCGGCGGATGCCGCGGACGCCTCTGTTCCAGAGTGAGCCCCGGTTGACCGTCCGCTGGTAGCTGCTGACGTCCACCCCGGCGACGGACGTGGTGGCGGGGCGCGGGGCCGGCCTGGGGTTGGCGATACCGGGCCCGTACTTGAGGACGGTCGAGCCCATCCAGTTGCGTTCGGGGTGACGGCCGACAGGGATGTGGGGGGAGGCCGTCGCAAGGTCGGAGCGAGAGCCGGCGCCGGAGTCGGCGGCGTTGACCGTGGAGATAGTGACCGGCAGCGCAATCACGAGGGAGGAGAGGGGGACGAGTAGTAGGCGGACAGACCTGTACGCGGACATGCGTGTCTCCGAAAGGAGTTGGCGGGGGTGGGGGACGCGGTGGGAGTGGCCATGCCATGGACGGCGGTTACGGGGGTGGACAGCTGGGGCGGAAGGGGCGCCAGACTCCATCGGTGGCCGTTTCCCTGGAAAACAAGGTCCTGAGCTGCGGCGATGTCGGCCGATGAAAGTAGGTGGCCTACGGGGAAAGGCGGCGGATCGGGGCCATCCGGTGTGGGTGGCGTGGACCGTGAGTCCCAGTGCTCAAAGCGGAGTTGGGCGAATTCCTACGCCGCGCCCGTGCGTCCTCCGGCGAACTGGCCCTCGAGGTCCATCCGGACGTCGAGGCTGCCGCGTAGGGACGCCTGGTCCGGCCCCGGGGAGTTGACGAGCAGCGCGCGGCCATCTCCTGACAGAAGCGTGGGGCCTGACGGCAGGTGATGAGACAGGTGGCGAGACCGAGGGAGGCTTCGTGGATGTCGTTTGGTCGCTCCCCGTGGACGCGAAAGCGTCTGTGTCGTCATTGCCGTCACCTCATCGACCCCTCACCGATCCTGGACCGGTACGCTTTCGTCCGGAGGCGGGAATGTTGATTGCCGTGGCTTTCGGCACTGGTGGTGTCATCTGCCTAGTTCTTGGTATGTGGTTCGTCTGGCGGCAACACCGCAGGCACGCCAGCACCCTCGTCGGATGGGGCGGACTGGCCATCGGAGTGGGGCAGTTGATACGCGCGGCAGGCTCTTTGACCGGAGACCGTCAGCCGCTCGGCGTCATCCTCGCCACCTGTTTTGCAGCGCTCAGCATGGTCGGCTACATCCTGCTGGCGCGTGGCCGGGACACGTTTCGGAACGGTCGGGGCGGCCGGAAGCGCCGGAAGCTGCCTCCGATCCGCCCATGACAGGTTGCACCTCCAACACGCTTTCCAACGAGGTGGCCGTGCCGGGACATCACTTCTTCTGGAAGTGATGGGCCAAGTCTCCAACGTGCGGCGGTCTACCTAGCCCACCTTCCTGACCTGCACGACCCCGGGACCGCTTGTCGTTGTGTGTCAATGTTGGTTTGCCTCGCGCGGCCCTTAGTCGGCCCGGCACGGGAGACATGGGCGATCACGAGGCCGATTTCACCACGTGCCCCAACGCCATGAGACCGAGTCCGATGACGATGAACGACGGATGATCAAGTCCGCTCAACGCCACAAGTAGAGCACCCACCCTCCAGAGTCTGGGTTGTCGAACATGACGTTGCAGCCATCGGCCCGGCAGACGCCCAAGAATCAGGGCGTGCAGGCCCAGCAATGTGCAAGCGAGCCAGACGGCAGCCGCCAAGAGGACCAGCGGCATCAACATGGCCGCCATCGACGTGCTCATCGCGTCCCCCGTCTTGTTGCCGGCTGTCTACTCGCCCGCGAAGATCGCACGCCTGCAGGGGATCACGCGGTCTGCGTTGCGACTTTGGCCCGGAGCTTCAACGACCCAGTCAGGCGCCACTGCCTGGGGCTTGAAGCACTGGTTTGGAAGATCGCGTAACCGGATCCGGGCTGAGATGGTGCGGCGCTGCGTTGGACGTCCTCGGGTTACTCGCCGTAGATCCCGTTGTTCCCCGGTGGCCGCTGCCAATCGGGCGCGTAGAGGGCACGTGTGTCCCTCTGCCGTACTCTCGGTCACCAGGTGGTCGATCCCGCGGAAGAACCTGGTGAGCGCTCACGCGAGCTGTGAGAGCTTCCCGTTGCCCCGTAGTCTCATGTGCATCCATTGGGTAAGGACGGGGGCACGCGATGGCGAAGCCGGTACGCGCAGCATTGGGTGAGATCTGGATCACGTGCCAGATCTGCAAGGGGGACGTGTTCCGGGAGCGGGGTGTCCTGCTGAACAGCGCCGGCATGGAGTTCATGAAGTTGGCTTGGGCCGATGAGAAGGCTACTGGCCTCATCTGCTGGCGGTGTGGGTACGTCCACCTCTTCGTCGACAGCGATATCAAGCTTTACCGAGTGGACAAATAGCGCAGATCGGTCCGGCAGCTCTGGTTCACCGGTGCAGTCTCCCTAAGCCACCACTCTCCCCAGCTCCCATCCCGTCTGCCGTCGACCCGCACACCCTGGAGCGGGCGTGGTTCCTGGCGTCCAGGTGGTGCGCGCCATTGTACGAACGACTGTGCATAGCGGGGGAGGCGTGGAGGATGCCGGACCCGTGCCCGTGGAGGCACGCGCATGGCGGGTCGCTGGGATCGGTGCCGCTGCCTACCCGCCGCTCACCTCATCTCATCTAGTTCCTGCTGCGCCCCGGCCTGCGCCGGGGCGCAGCACCAATCGGCCACAGCGTGGCGCGTCGGTGCTGTCGTCGGTCCCCCTGCCCACTGATCCCGCGACGATCCCGCGACCTCAACGGCGAGAGGGGGCATGCTGGTGTCTGTACAAGCGCGTTGGGAGGTCCAGGGATGCGGTGGTGGGCCGTGGGGTGGATGGTCGCTGGAATGGTCGTTCTGGCGGCGTGCAGCTCGTCGACGGATGGCGGATCAGCCTCCGGGTCGTCCGGGAGCCGGTCGACGGAGCCGTCGACCGGCGCGCCGACGCGCACGTCAGCAAGCTCGTCCATGAGCGAGAGCGCGAGCCCGACCGCGGCAAGCCCATCAGTGCCGGCCGGCGCGCCCTCCACCTCGGTGCAAGGCTGTGCCGCCGGGCACGCGAAGGTCGCCGTCAGCCCCGGTGACAGGGCCGAACGGCAGCTGTGCGTGCGTCCGGGGACGGCGGTGTCTCTCGTCCTGCAGCCCCGGGCCGACGACAAGCGGTGGACAGGTGTGCGGAGTTCCGCGCCCGTTTTCGTCCTTGTATCCGGATGGCGGGTGGACGCGGACGGCACCGCCTACGCCACGCTGCGCTGTGCGGGCACCCGGGCCGGTAAGGCCAAGATCACCGGGCTGGCGAAGGCGCCAGACGTGGCAGGTGCGGCCGATGGTGCCTTCACGCTGGACGTCAGTGTGGTGCCGTACCCGAGGGAGGGGTGACCCTGGAAGCCGGGATCACCCCTCCACCTCTCGCTGTCGGTTACACGGGTGTCAGCCGCGGCCACGCACCTTGATGGTGTAGATACCGCGACCGTGCGTGGCCGCGTACAGGGTCTGGCCGTCAGGGCCCAGCTTCAGCTGGAGCACGGCGACGGCCGGCAGGGAGCCGACGCGCTGCCACTTCGTCTGGCCCGGCGCGCGGTAGACGACCCCCAGGTCGGTGGCGACGGCGAGGCCGCCGTTCGCCGTGACGACCGCGGAGTTGGTCGGCACGTCGGGAAGGTTCGCCGAGATGTCCTTCCAGGTCGTACCGCCGTCCTTGGATTCGAAGACGTGGCCGACGCCGGCGCCGGGGCCCTCGGTCCAGTGCCGGGAGAAGCCGTTGACCGCGAGGAAGACGTGGTCGGCGTTCTTCGGATCGACGGCGAAGCCGCTGAGGTAGCGGTTGGGGACCGTGCCGTCCACGGGCAGGGAGATGTCGTGCCAGCCGGTGCCGTCCGCATTGCCGACCGAGATGCCGCGGGCGAAGCCCTGGTCGTTGCACGGGCCGCACCAGGCCGCGTAGACCTTGCCACCCGAAGCCGCGACGGCCGTCGCGGTACGGCCGGCGCCCAGGTCGTACACGCTCTTCCACTCCGAACCGCTGCGGATGGCGTAGCCATGGGTCTGCACCCACACATGACGGCCGCCCGCGACCCAGGTCGAGCTGTTCTTCAGGTCGGCCCCGATCGGAGCGATGAAGCGGGCCTCGCCCGTGGCGTTGTCGGCCGGGGCGATGTTGTACGACGTGGCCTTGCTGGGGTCGGTGATCCAGGAGCCGTCGTTGACGGCGCAGTTCTGGGTCACCTGCAGAGCGAGGTAGACGTATTCCTGGGCGATGTTGCAGCCGTTGGCGGGATCGGTGAGGGTGTCGCCGCCGTCACCGCCGAAGTTGGAGCCCATCACCTTGTCGTTGCTGCGCAGGATGGACTGCCCGTTGTCCTGCAGCCCACCGGTGACGGAGACTCCGCCGTGGTCCAGGTCCTTGCCGATGCCCACCGAGTAGTACTGGAGGGTGTCGATGGTGCCGTCGTTGAGCGAGGTCCAGTCGGTGGCGTGCCCGGAGGAGTCCTGGGAGCCGTTGACCGGCCGCTTGTAGGCGCCACCGTCGTTGCCCACGTACACAAAGCTCTTGCCGCGGTAGCTGCCGATCGCCACGCCGTGCTGGTCGGAGTGGGTGGTCGGGTTGCAGTCGCCCGTCTGCTTGGCGGGGTCGATGCTCCAGCAGGAGAAGCCGAAGTTCCAGTAGGGCCCGACGGTCGACCAGTTGCTGCCGCCGTCCTTGGTCTCGTAGACCTCCTCGAGTCCCGCGTACACGTGCTGCGGGTCGCTCGGGTCGACGGTCAGGAACTGGTTGTACCAGGCCTGGACACCCGGCATGTAGCCGCTGGAGGTCAGCGCCGAGCCGTCGGCTGCCAGACCCTTGTAGTCGGCAATCTTCGTCCACGGGCCAGTGGGAGAGCCCGACTTGGAGACGTAGATGCCCTCCAGACCGCTGTCCGGGTTGGTGTTGAGCTGCTCCGGCGACTGGTCGATCGCGTAGTAGCGCGAGCCGTCGGCGGACCGGGCGAAGGTGACGTTGCCGACGTTGTCCGGGTCCGCCGGCAGGTCGCCCAGGCCGCTGGTGATCCGCGTCCAGGTGCCGTTCACCTTGGTGTAGAAGCCGTTGTAGTCGTCGCCGCTGCGCCAGCCGACCGCCAGGACCACCTTGGAGGGGTCCTTCGGGTCGATCGCGATGTCGTTGGCGATGTTCTTGTACGCGGCCGAGGAGTCGTGGGCCTGTGAACCACCCGGCATGTAGTCGGGGTTGGGCGCGAACTCCAGCTTCCAGGCTCCGCTGAGCTTCTTCGCGGAGTGGCTCCACACGCCCTCGCTGGTGGCCGCCCACACCTTGCCGCCGCCGAAGCGCAGTTCGTGGATGGTGGTGCTCTCCAGCTCGTCCCCGCCGACCCGGCTGCGGGTGGAGAAGGTGCCGTGATGCGGGTTCGACAGGACGTACACGCCACTGCCCAGGTACGCGTCCGCGTTGGTCGTCGCCTCGCCGGTGCCGAGCCACAGGCGGCCCGCCCCGTCGAGCGTGAGCGCGCCGGTGGACTGCGAGGGCAGCCGGTCGCTGATCGGCTGCCAGTGCCCGCCTCCGGTCCGCGACCGCCAGACCCCGCCGCCCGCGCTGCCTGCGTACACGTACCCGTCGTCATCGGCGGCCATGGCGGCCATACGGCCGGTGACATAACCCGAACCACCGCTGGAGTTGGAGTCGATGTCGCGGTAGCGCGGGTCGTCGGAGTCGTACGGCAGATTGGTGACGTTCCGCCAATGGCCACCGGAGCTCGGGAGGCTGGACAGGCTGCGCCAGGCGGCGCCGTACGCGCCCGGGGCCACGATGCCGGGCGAGGTGCGGGCCTCGGCGTACTGGTCTGCGCCCTCGGCGATCTCGTCGGCCTCGTTGCCGTCGTCTCCGTCGTCCGCCTTCGCCTTGGGGGTGACGCCACCAGGCGACTGCTCGCGCTCAGAGGCAAGTTGTGCGAGTGTACGGGTCCCGAAGGGGCTGCTGTGATGCTTGCCGGGCGTGGCACTCGCGGGTATCGCGACGAGTCCGGCGGATGCGGTGATGGCGCAGATCGTGAGCCATCGTCTCTTACGGGTTGGTGCTGACACCAAGTCCTCCCACACGGGCAGTGATACAGCCGTCACAGGCGACCCGATCACGAGCGGAAGGAAGCATCCGGCACTTGAACAATTCTTGAATCAGAATCTGACATTCCAGTCGCTGGAAGTCGACGTGAAGTTGCAGTCAGGGACTTCGTCAGAGAGCGCGGGGAGGAGAGTCGCCAACGTTGGCCGGCGTTCCGTCCCGAACTATCGGCTGGACGGACATTACGGTCCGGGAAGCCGGTCGGGCGGTCGTCGGGGGCTATTGGCGGTCACCTTGGTGTGCGGTGGTTGCTGTACGACGCTGCTGTACAGCAACCAGCCGCTCTTCAACTTGTCCTATCGCGTCATTACCTGGGACCCGTGTGCGTCCCGAGCAGAGCCGCGTTTGGGTGCCCCTCGTCCTGCTGGTCGATTCAGGCGCCTGCGGCCGTGACGACGGCGTCCGTGGCGAACCCGAGCAGCAGGCCGAGAAGGATGCACCAGGTGGTGAGCGTCTTCAACCCGGCCTTGCGTGCCACCGCCAGAAGTTCGATGACCACGTAGAGGATCGAACCGGCGGCGAGGCCGAGGAAGGCGATCGAGAGGGTGTCGTTGACGAGGTGCTGGCCGACGAGCGTGCCGAGGAAGGTGGGGCCGCCGCCGATCAGGCCGAGCCACAGCAGGGTGAGCCAGGACGGGCGTTCGCCCTCTGCGGCCAGGGGGGCCACGATGCCGAAGCCTTCGGTGGCGTTGTGCAGGCCGAACCCGATGATCAGCAGCACGGCGAGGGAGAGCTCGCCCTTCGCGGCGGAGTTGCCGATGGCCAGGCCCTCGGCGAAGTTGTGCAGGCCGATGCCGGTCGCGATCATCAGGGCGAGCGAGCCGGCCTGGCTGCGGGTCTTGGGGGCCAGCTCGGCGGTGACGGCGGCACCGGGCCCGGCGGGGCGTGCGGCGGCGGTCCGGCGGCGGGTGATCCAGGCGTCGTAGTGCACCAGTCCCGCCAGCCCGATTGTCAGGCCGGCCGCCAGGGTGACAGCCCCGGAGGCGACCGTGCCCCACTCGTGCTTGCTCAGGGCCTCGTCGACCGGCTCCCAGGCGTGGGTCAGGACGTCCCACACGAGGAAGACCAGGATGCCGATGGCCACGGCGTTCAGACCCGCCTTGAGACGGGGTGTGGGCGTGCGCAGGCGGCCGATGGGGAGGCCGAGGTAGATGGTGAAGCCTGCGATGGCGCCGAGCAGAGTGATATTCGCGCTGGACATGTGGGGCTCTCTGGTCTGACGTGCGGGGACGCGCCAGAAACTAGAGGAGGTAAGCCTTACCTAACAAGCTGCGTGGTTTCGATTTCAAGGAAGCTTGGTGAAGTCATTACGTAGCGGCAATGGCGGAGCCTGGTGCCGACTGGCGGTCATAGCGGCCGGGTCATGGCCTCCGGAGGGCATCACCGGACGAGGTCGGTTGCTGTCATTCGCTGCTGTACAGCACTGGCTCGATCGCCGAGTCCGGCTCGTTGTCCGCGGCCTGTGTTTCACTGTCCGGCCATGGACAAACAGGAACTGCTCGCGGCCGTTGACTCCTTGGTCCGGCCGGACGGGCAGGAGTTGGTGTGCGACCAGGCCAGGCACCCGGCGGGGCATGTGTGCCTGACGGCTTCCGAAGAAACCAGCCTGCCCGTGCTCATCAAGGAGCTCGGCGACCGGTACGGGCAGCTACGCAACCTCGCCGCGGGCGGATATGTCGATCCCACGGTGACTGAGCAGACCGGGCTGCCGCTCCTGCCACCTTTTGGGGAACAACTGGTCGAAATGCGCGCCTGGACGTGCGGCAGCTGGTGGATCGGCTGCGGGACGGTCCGTGCCGGTGACGGCGTACGGCTGGTGGTGCTCGTCGCCGAGCGGGCCGCACCGTCACCGGACAAGGTACCGGACGGACTGCCGGAGGGTGCCTCCTGGGTGGACCGGGTTGTCGCCGTCACGGGGTGGCCGGCAGACCGGGCGTGGGTGGTGAACTGGGCGGAGGCCGAGGCCCGGCTTGGGACCGTGCTGCCCGGTGACTACAAGCGCCTTGCCGAGCGGTTCGGGTACGGCGCCTTCGACGACTACCTCGGACTCTTTCTGCCCGGCGGCCCGCTGGGGAGCATCGATATCGTCGAGTTCAACGAGTGGTGGGCCCAGTGGACCGAAGCGCACAACAGCAACTCGTGGGAGCCGTACCAGCTGTACCCGGCTCCGGGCGGGCTACTGCAGTGGGCGGGTAGCGAGCAACGGGACGACTTCTACTGGCTCACCGAGGGATCCGATCCGGACAGATGGCCCATCCTCGCGACGTTGGAGGACCGCAGCACCTGGTACCGGTTCGACGGCTCGACCGCGGAGTACGTCTACCGTCTGCTCACCGACCCGCGGCAGCCCTTCTCGACCGCCCGTGACTTCGATACCCATTGGTTCGAGAGCTACGAGGGCGTGGAAGCCGAAAGCGATTGACCGGTCCGGTGGCTTACCCACGGTCGGTGGAGACTCAGCACCCGGACAACAGGACAGCATGCGTCGGTCAGATGGCGGGTCAGACCCCCCGGACGACGCCATCACCATCCTCACGGTCAGCGGTGGATGTTAGATGCCGTGGACAGTCGTGCGACGAGCGGTGCTGCCGAGCCCAGGGTGATCGCTACTCTGGTCGCATGATCCCGCAGGAAGACCGTCAGTTCCCCGCCGCACTCGCCGCTGCCATGGCGGTTCGGCTCGACTGTATCGGCGAGGACGGTGTGGACTTCGAACCCTATGAGTCCTTCCTGAGCGCCGACGCGACGACGGACTGGTTCCGTGCGTGGACGGGCAACGGCGGCCTGGATGGCGACGCCTTCCGAGTCTTCGGCCAGGACGGCACCGGTGGGTGCGCGGCGTTCTGGCTGGTCCACCCGGGTCGGGAGTTGGCGATGCAGCCCGTGGTCTTTCTGGGCTCCGAAGGGGAGACCGGAGTCGTTGCCCGCGACCTCGGTGCGTTCCTGTGGCTCCTGGCTGACGGTTTCGGCCCCTGGGAGGCCGCCACCGCGCACGAGCCCGAGCCCGATTGGGCTCCTCAGACCAATGAGGAGCTGGCGGCCATCGCGCAGCAGTACGCCCCGGGCTGCCAAGCATCGGCACCGGCGATCATCGCGCAGGCCGCACAGGCGTTTCCCGACTTTGACGACACCGTCATGGGGCTATGCCGCTGAACCGGGTCTACAGATCAGCCCTTCCGCTGACCAGCGGTCCTGATGAAGCCCACGGCCCACGGCCCTGACCAGCTCAGATGCGGTGGGCTGCTGTGGCTTCCACCCCCGACTCCCTGACCAAGGGAACGCGCTGCCGGGACGGCTCGACCCCGGCCTTGGGCCGCGGCTAGGGCTCGTCCGGCGGATCATGGGCCGAGCCAGGGTCGGACCGAGGCGAGGGCCGGCCAGTGGCCTAATCGTGTTGACCGCCCCCGGCAGGCAGTGCTGGAGTCGGCACGTGGACAGCATCCCCGCCAACCGGCGGCTTTGGAACCAGATCAGCAGCGCCTACCAGCACGAGCACGACCCGCAGATCGGCGCCACACCCCGGCTGTGGGGCATGTACTCCATCCCCGACGCGCACCTGCACGCCCTGGGCGACGTCACCGGCAAGCGCGTCCTCGAACTCGGCTGCGGCGCCGGCCAGTGGTCCAGGGCGCTCGCCGCCGAGGGCGCCACCGTGGTCGGGCTCGACCTGTCCGAAGCCCAACTCGCCGCAGCGGCCCGCGCGATGGGAACGGCCCGCTACCCGCTAGTGCAAGGCGCCGCCGAACAACTCCCCTTCGCCGCCGACAGCTTCGACCTGGTGTTCTGCGACTTCGGTGGGCTCAGCTGGGCGCCCCCGCACCTGGCCGTCCCGCAGGCCGCACGCGTCTTGGGCCGAGGCGGGCGCCTGGTGTTCAACGTCGCCAGCCCATGGTTCGAAGCTTGCTACGACGAAGCCGCCAGCCGCGTGACCACGACGCTGCAGCAGGACTACTTCGGGCTGAACACCATCGCCGAAGACGACGGCGCGACCAGCTATCAGCTCACCTACGGCGACTGGGTCAAGGTCCTGCGCGGCGCGGGTCTCATCATCGACGACCTCATCGAGCCGCGGCCCGAACTCGGAACACCCAACGGCTACAACGAAACCGACCCACCCGACTGGGCACACCGCTGGCCGGCGGAACTGCTCTGGGTAACCCACAAACCGTAAGTTCCGCCGCGCTGAGACGTGAAGGCATCCCCTCGCCGGGCAGGCCTAGGGCCTGTCCGGCTGATCATGGGCGGAGCCAGAGCCGGATCGAGGCGAGGGTGACGGTCCCGTGGAAGACGTAGGCGCGTTTGTCGAAGCGTGTGGCCACGGCCCGGAAGTTCTTCAACGCGTTGATCGTCCGCTCCACTTCGTTCCTGCGTTTGTAGATCGTCTTGTCGAAGCCGGCGGGCCGTCCGCCCCTGCTGCCGCGTCTTTTGCGCTGGGCCCGCTGATCTCGGGGCTCGGGAATGGTGTGCTTGATCTGGCGACGTCGCAGGTAGCGGCGGTTGCGCCGGGAGGAATACGCCTTATCGCCGCCCAGGTGGTCGGGCCGGGTGCGCGGATGCCCGCCGCCCGGGCGGGGGACACGGATGCGTTCCATGACCGGGATGAGCTGCGGGGCATCGCCCCACTGGCCCGGCGTGATCAGCAGCGCCAGCGGGCGGCGTCCGCCTTCACCGGCCAGGTGGATCTTGCAGGTCAGGCCGCCCCGGGAGCGTCCGAGTCCCTCGTCTGGGCGGTGGTGCCGGGGGCGTGCTTCTTTTCCCGGCACCCGCGGACGTCTCCTGCGCGCTCCCGCCGCATGCTGATGACTCCGGCAGGACGCGGAGTCCACGCTCACCATCGACCAGGCGATACGGCCCTCGGCATCAGCGTCGGCCAGCACGGCCGCGAAGATCTTGTCCCACGTGCCGTCCGCCGACCACCGCCCATGCCGCTCGTAGACGGTCTTCCACGGACCGAAACGCACAGGCAGATCCCGCCAGGGAACCCCCGTGCGCTGTCGATACAGGATCCCGTTGATGATCCTGCGATGACTGACCCAACGCCCCCCACGCGGCCCCGGACTCGGGCAGATGCGGCTTCCGTCGGGCCCACTCCTCATTCGTGAGATCTCCCCGCCCCATGGCCATGCCAACGAGCCAACCCACGAACGGTCACAAGATCCGCCGGACAGGCCCTAGTGGCTCTGGGCTGTCAGCTCGTGTGGGCCTCCACCTGGACGGATGACGCGAACGAGGCCGTCACCCCATACATCGGACTGCCAAGGCTGCCCGTTGTGGAGTGGCCGGACGCCTGTGCCGACGACAGCCCGCGCGGCCTGCACTGGAAGACCCGCCACCTTGTCCAGTGGGCCAACCGCCGGCCATTCATCTGGGTCGATGACGAGATCAGCTCTATGGATCGCCTCTGGCTCTCGGCTTTCCAGGTGAGTTGATCGTATCTTCACGGGCCGCCGCCCACCGTTCCCAGCGGGTTCCCTGCCGTCGTCACTCGACGCAGGCGGTGAGGCACACCCTTGATCGAGACATCGTGACAAAATATGCCAGTACGGGTGAAGAGGATGCTTTGGTATGTGCCAGGGAGCCCGGATGGATGCCTCGGACGAACTCCTTCGAACGGCTGACCCGGCGGCTCTGCTGACGCTTGACGGTGCCATCCGCAGCCTTAACGTGGCGATGGCCAAATTGCTGGGCAGACCGACGGATCAGTGCCTGGGACATGCATTCGGAGATCTGTGGCCCGCAAGCCAGCGGATGTCGGCCGACTGTCTCGTGGTGGCCGGCGCCAGGACGAAGACGGTCGCGATGCGGGTGCTGGAGTTCCCTGGGCGGGACGGAGAATCGGTTGTCTGCTTGATCGAGGCGCGGCAAGTGAAGGATCCTGCCGGTGGCGAGCAGCTGGTCTGGCTGCACGCATTGGATGCGCGCAACGACCTGGCCAGCCTGTTGATCCCGTTCCGGCTGGCCACCGCGGCCGCCGACCTCGGCCTGTGGATGTATTCACCCCAGAGGGATCAGCTGGAGTGGCTCGGCGGCCCCGCCCTGGTCACGACTTCGCCGGATCTCACTGCGCCACTTTCCAGAGTGATTTCCGCAGTGCACCCGGACGACCGGGAGGCCTTCCGGCAGCTGCTGCGCTCGCCCTCCGCCCAGTCCCCCTGGGTGAAGCTGCGGTACCTCGCCCCGCACGACGGCTGGCACCACCTGGCCGCCCAGACGCGTCGGATCCGGCTCGGGTACGAAGGCCCCGAGCGGGTCTTCGGGGTGGTCCGCGACGACACCAAGCAGGAAAAGCGCCAAAAGAAGGCGCAGGCCGCACTGACCGCCGAGCGACAGCGCGCCAAGGAAATCGCCGAATTCTCCTCCGCCTTGATCTCCGCAGCCACCGAGCAGGAACTGCGGCAGGTCGTCCTGACGCGGCTCGCCGCGACCTTCGGCGCCAGGGGTGCCCTGATCGCACTCGTCGACGACGGCCGCCTGAGCATCTCCACCGACGCCGGGATAGGCATGTGCGAGGTCGAGGCCTTCCATGGCATGCCGCTGAACCATCCCACCCCGCTGCCAGAGGCGATCCGCACCGGCGAGCCGCAGTGCATCCTCGACCGGAAGGACTACATCCGCCGCTGGCCGGACGCGGCCGAATATCCGCACCTCGCCCGACTCGGCTCCGACTACGCCATCTCGATCACCCCCCTCAGCGAGACCGGCAACCAGCCGCTCGGGGCGTGGCTGGTGACCAACCACAGGCGATACAGGCCGACCCTGGACGAGCGGACCCTCATGGGTACCCTGGCCGATCTGGCCGGCCAGGCGCTGCGACGCATCAGACTGCAGCAGGCACGCGTCGAGCTGGCCACCGCACTGCAACAGACCATGCTCCCCACGCTGCCCGAGCACCTCCCGGGCCTGGAGGTTGCCGCCCGCTACCAGCCCAGCCGGGACGGGCTGGACATCGGCGGAGACTGGTACGACGCCTTCATACTGCCCGACGGCGCGATCGCCCTGGAGATCGGCGACGTCGAGGGGCACGACGTGGACGCCGCCGCCCGCATGGGACAGGTCCGCTCGTTCATGCGTGCGATCGCCGACCAGGAACCGGATCCGGAAACCGTGCTGACCCGCACCAACAAGCTGCTCGTCACGATGGACCCCGCACGATTCGCCAGCTGCACCATCCTGCGTGTCGACCCGCACGACGGACGGGTCACCGGCACCAGCGCCGGCCACGTGCCGGTGCTGTGCGCGCACAGCGACGGCAGTCACGACGTCCTCGAGCTGCCGGGCGGGCCAGTCCTCGGAGTCGTGCCCGGCACCGAGTACCGCGGGGAGACCTTCATCCTGGACGAGGACAGCGCACTGGTCATGGTCACCGACGGCCTGGTCGAAGGACCCGACCTCACGCTGGAAGCCGGACTGGAACGAACCGGAACACTTGCCGCCCAAGCCGTCCACGACGGACTGAACGCCGAGGAGACCGCCGACCGCATCCTGGACACCGCGGTCGCGGTCGACCACCTCGACGACGTGGCCGTGCTGGTCATCCGACGCACCTGACGGCGCCCGCGTCCCCACCAACCCTCTCTGCGGACCCCTCGGCAAGACCACTCTTCGGTGATGCAGCGTCCTACAAGGGCGGCGTAGCGGCTTTGGGCTGGAGCTGCCTCGGCGCGAGTGATCATGGCCCCTGGTTCGGACCGCCAGGATCGGCGGCCGGCTCAGCTGAGCCAGAGCTCTCAGCCGGGCCCCGGTCGGCCTCCCAGACCACGGACTTGCACGAACTACCTGACGTGCTCCGAGTTCGACCCCCGGTGCTCAGGCAGTGGTGCGCAGTGGCGGCACGGTCGGGACCTCGATGGCTCGGTCGATGTCCTCGGCGGTGACTCGGAACTCCTGCGGGTAAGCGTCGCGGCTGGTCCGGGAGGCAGGCTCACTGGTTCGCCACATGTACAGGCAGCGCGTGCACTGCAGGACGTCCCAGATGCCGGGGACGGGTGAGGTGGTGATGGTTTCGACGGTGTCGTGGGCGCAGCGGGGGCAGATCATGATCGGTTCCTGTGGCTTGTCGGTGTTCGTGGTGGTGGGCGGGAGTCGGGGTCAGCGTGTCGCGAGGAGGGTCCGCAGACGGGTGGCCCATTCCTTGGCCTCGGGCACGTCCTTGACGGGGGTTTCGAAGTTGCCCCGAACGTCCGGTGCGACGGGGGTGGTGGCGTCGATGATCATCTTGCTGGTCATCCCGGACGGCTCGCCGGCCGGGGCCAGCGGCACGACCGACAGGTGGGGGATGATCACGACGTCCTCGCGGGGGTTGACCTTGGCGGACTGGGCCCACATCACCTGTGGCAGGTTGAAGGGGTCCACGTCCTCGTCGACGAGGATCACCTGGCTGACGAAGCCGAGTCCGTGCGGGGTGGTCATCGCGCGCATGCCGACCGCCTTGGCGAAGCCGCCGTAGCGCTGCCTGAGCGAGATGATGACCAGCAGGCCGTGGGTGTACATGGCGTTGACGGCCTGGACTTCGGGAAACTCCGCGCGCAGCTGGTTGAGCAGCGGGACGCACGTGTTGGGGCCGAGGAGGTAGTCGATCTCCGTCCACGGCTTGCCGAGGTAGAGCGATTCGAAGATCGGGGCGGTGCGGTAGGAGATGCGGTCGATGCGGACGACCGGCATGCGTCGGCCGCCCGAGTAGTGGCCGGTGAACTCGCCGAAGGGGCCTTCGTACTGACGCACTCGCGACTCGATGACGCCTTCGATGACGACCTCGGATCCCCAGGGCACGTCGAGACCGGTGAGCGGTGCGGTGGCGATCGGCGCGGGGGCGCCGCGCAGGGCGCCGGCCAACTCGTATTCGGACTGGTCGTAGGCCATCGGCGTGCCGGCCACGATGCTGATGACCGGGTCGTTGCCCAGGGTGATCGCGATGGGCAGGTCCTCGCCGCGCTCCTCCGCCGCGCGCAGGTGCAGGGCGAGGTCGTGGACCGGGACGGGTTGGATGGCCAGGCGGTTTCGTCCGACGACCTCCATGCGGTAGACGCCGACGTTTTGCTTGTCGAAGTTGTCCGGGTCCTCCGGGTCGCGGGAGACGACCGCGGCCTTGTCCAGGTAGAAGCCGCCGTCGCCCTCGTTGAGGCGGAAGAGCGGAAGCACCTCGAAGAGGTCGATGTCGTCCCCTTCCATGGTGTTCACCCGCCAGGGCGCGTCCTCGCGGCGCTCTGGGGCGATCGGGAAGGCGTCCCAGCGGCGGGCGAACTCCTCGACCTGGTCCTTGGTGGAGGTCTCCTTGGGCAGTCCTAGCGCGAGGGCGTGGTTGCGCCAGGAGCCGTGCAGGTTCAGGGCGATGCGGGCGTCGGTGAAGCCCTTGACGTTGTCGAAGTACAGGGCGGGCGCGTCCTCGCCGAGCTGGCAGGCGGCGTTGGCCGCGGCAGCCAGGTCGGGCTCGGGCAACACTTCGTCGGTGACGCGCAGCAGCTGACCCTCCTTCTCCAGGACGGCGAGGAAGGAGCGAAGGTCGTCGTAAGGCATGTGGATCTCCAAGAGGGGGTGCGGTTTCAGGCGGCTCGGGGCGTGCGGCGGGCGGTGCGCATGCCTTCCCAGCGCTTGGCCGCTGGTGCGGGAAGCTCGAACTGGTCGAGGATGCGGGCGGTGATGTGGTCGACCATGTCGTCCAGCGAGGCCGGGTGGTTGTAGAAGGCCGGCATCGGCGGGACGATCTGCACGCCCTTGCGGGCCAGGTCGAGCATGTTCTCCAGGTGGATCTCGCTCAGCGGCGTTTCGCGGGGGACGAGCACGAGCCGGCGACGCTCCTTCAGCACCACGTCGGCGGCCCGGCCGACCAGGCCGTCGGCGTACCCGGCCCGGATGCCGGCGAGCGTCTTCATCGAGCACGGCACGACCACCATGCCGTCCGTGCGGAACGAGCCGGAGGAAATGGTGGCGCCCTGGTCCTCGGGCTGGTGCACCGCGTCGGCCAGCTCGGCCACCTCGCGGGCAGTGCGGCCGGTCTCCAGCTCGATGGTGGTCCGGGCCCAGCGGGAGAGCACCAGATGCGTCTCCACGTCGGGCAGCTCCGCCAGCACCTCCAGCAGTCGGATACCGAAGATCGCTCCGGTCGCTCCGGTCATTCCCACGATCAGACGCATCCCCGTCTCCCTTTCCGGTCGCCTGCGATCGACCGTAGGCGGCGTCTGCGCACGTCCAGCGGTACGCTTGCGACTGGCCATGGGGAAAATCGGTCAAGTCTCGATCATCGATCTTCCGTACCGGCCCTCACTGGGAGCGCCGATCGGCATGGACGTGCTGCCCTTCACGGAGCTGCGAGACCGCGTCCGGCGCCGCGGTATCGAACTGGGCGCCCCCATCAGGCCGTCCTTCCACCGCCTCGTCCACGTCCGCACCGGCACGCTGGAACACACGGTGGACTTCACGCGCCACACCCTGGACGCAGGCCAATGGCTCTGGGTGCGCGCGGGCCAGGTGCTCCAGCACTCCGCCGAGGGGCTCGCCCGGGCACAGGGCACCCACATCCTCTGGCAGCCCGGCTTCCTCCCGAGGGAAACGCCACTGGACGCTTCCCCGCTACGCCCCGAAGGGCCACACGCCCGAGCGGTGAACCTCGCACTGCGTCACCTCACTTCGCAGTACGACGACTTGGGCTCATTGCCACTGGAAGTGCATGTCGAGGTGCTGCGGCACCTGCTGGCCGTACTCCTGCTACAACTGTCCGGCGTCCACCCTCCCTCTCCGTCCCCGGCCGCGGGTGGCGACGCCTTCCACCGCTTCCACGCGGCCGTGGAGCGGGACTTCGCCCGCAGGCACCGCGTGGCGGACTACGCGACGGACCTCGGCTACAGCGTGCGCACGCTCACCCGCGCCTGCGCCGAAGCGACCGGCCAAACCGCGAAGCAGTACCTGGACGCGCGCATTCTCCTGGAGGCCAAACGCCTCCTCGTCCACACCGACGCACCATCGATCACCATCGGTGCGCAGCTGGGCTTCATGGAAGCAACCGACTTCACCAAGTTCTTCCGACGACGGGAAGGACGAACCCCGGTCCAATTCCGTGCCCAGACCCGCGGCACCGCGCTCTACTGAACTCTGTGCTTGCCGTCCACAGCACCGTCCACTTCAGTCCGAGACGGTCATGGTCGACTGCCACATTTGGCCCCCCGTTTGGCCCCCGGCTCCGGGATCCCACGCCGTTGGGGGTGGATGGCTGATGCCCGCCTCGCAAGCCTCCGCATGAGATCTTCTCCCAGACGTCCCACGGGCGGCGGGGGCCAGACGCGTCGCACGTGGAGCCGTGTTACCTATGGACGTGCACGGTGACCTGCCATCCAACGGCAGCGATGACAATCGCCGTCTCAGCCGGGACGTTCACGGTGAGGCCGATCACGGTGCCCACCTCAACGCAGAGCGTTGAGATGGTTGGTGATGTGCAGCACGCCGACCGCGAGTGAGGGGGCGATGGCGGGGTAGAGGCCGCCGAGAGCCAAGACCGCGACCAGGCCGGGCAGGGCGGCCACGAAGCCCGTCCGGGCCTGGTGCGGCACCCGGGCCCGAGGCTGGAGTGAGGCGAGCGCCCCCGAGCGGCCCTCGGCGGTTTCGGGTATCAGCGCCACCGCCGCGGCCAGGAAGCCAGTCAGCAGCAGCGCGAACACCGGCACGCGCGGCGCCGGCGCGTACTGCACCAGCAGGCCGGAGCCGAACGCGCCGATGGCCGGCCCCCGCTGGACGCGGCGCTGTTCACCAGCGCGCCGAGTCCAGGAACGCGCCGCGGCTGCAGTTCCACCAGCGCGGCGGCCGGCGGGCCGGTCGCCGCGCCGGTGGCCAGGCCCTGGACGGCGCGCGCGGCGAGCAGCCGGCAGACCCCGCGGGCCTCGGCGAACAGCAACATCGATGCGGCCTCCAGCGGCACCGAGTCGATGATCACAGGCTTGCGGCCCAGGAAGTCGGACGAACCCCCCGCGGTGATCAGCGCGAGCAGCAGGAACAGCGCGTACACCGCGAACACCATGGTCAGGCTGCCGGAAGAGATGCAGTTCCCCCTTCGTGGTGCTTACATCCCGCAAATATGAGTATATGCTCCTATATATTCGATCCCCACAGCACCGTTGAGGAAACCAAAATGATCGATACAGAGGATCTTGTCAGCCGGAACGCCGCGTTCGCCGCCCGTGGCGCGCATGAGGGACTGCACATCCTGGGCAGCGGCAACCTGATGGTCATCGGGTGCGTCGACTCCCGTGTCGATCCGAGCCACGTGCTCGAGCTCGACCTCGGCGAGGTCACGGTGATCCGCAACGTGGGCGGACGCGTCAACCCGGCCGTGTTCCGCACCCTGCTCATGCTCGCGAAGGTCAGGGAGGCCCACTCCGGCGACCGCCCCGCAGGCACGCACATCGTGGTCATGCAGCACACCGATTGCGGCATCAGGGACATCGCGGCGTTCCCCGAAATGCTCGCGAACGACTTCGACATCCCCGTCGAGGCGGTGGACGGGAAAGCCGTCATGGACCCGGTCGCCGCCGTCCGGCTCGACGTCGGGGTCCTCAAGGAGGTGCTCAAGACCAGGATGCCCGCAGGCCTCGTGACAGGGCTTGTCTACGACGTCGAGACCGGACTGATCGAGGTCGTCGCCCCGACCGCGAGGGCCGGGGAGGAATAGGCACCGGCTTCGCCCATTTCGGCGAGGCTCACCAAGGCATCGCCCGACAGAGGCGGCCGGGTTCCGCCCGTGAGGGCGGATCCGATGCGATTGCGCAGGAAGAACACGGCAGCACAGGGCCTCGTCGAAGCCTTCGTCGAACGCTACAAGACGGCCTTCGGGCAGTAGGTCCTGGCTGCCGAGGGGCGCGAGCAGCTGTCCCTGATTCCGCCCGCATCGATGAGCAGCGCAGCATCGCCGTGGGCCGGGCGGCCTCGAAAGCAGCGACAGAGCCCGGTCGGCCGCCTTGGTGCGCAGCCCGTCCGGTCGGTGTCCCGGCAGCGTGCGCCCGCTCAAAACCACTGTGGTGGTTGTGGCGATGCCATTGCCCCCTCGCGGCCGTCACGGCAACCCGGCTGATCGGGCCAAAGCAGTGAGGTCCGCGTCAATAGTCGTGGGCGGCTCATCGGCGACGAACAAGCCGAACAATCGGCAGAAAGCTGATCACATGTGTCTTGCTACAGGTACCGCCGCCGAAGCGGCCAGTGCTACGCCTCGTCCCGCCTTCGGGCCCGCGGTGGACCCCATTCATCTTGAACCGGTCGACGAGGTCGAGATCACGATTCTGGTCGACAACGTCTACGACGCTCTGCTGGGCGGCGATGAGCGCACGCGCCGTGCCCCATTCAGCGTCGGTGTCAAGCCGGCGCCGCACTTCGAGGAGGGCGAGAGCTTCGTCGGCCTCGTCGCCGAGCACGGCTTCTCCGCGCTGGTCACGATCAAGCGGCTCGGACACACCAGCTCGCTGTTGTTCGACGCCGGGCTCTCGCCGACAGGAATGGTCGTCAACGCCGACCGGCTCGGAGTGCGCTTCGACGATCTCCAAGCGGTCGTGCTCAGTCACGGCCACTTCGACCACGCCGGAGGTCTGGCCGGGCTCGCGCGACGCCGGCGCGCCTCAACAATGCCGATGCTCGTACATCCCGAGGTGTGGACTCGCCGTCGCGTGGTGCTCCCGGGTTCGGAGGTCCAGCCGTTTCCCACCGTCAGCAAGAAGGCTCTGCGCCAGGAGGGATTCGACGTGGTGGAACGGCGCGTACCCTCCCTGCTCCTCGATGAGAGCGTACTGATCACTGGTGAAGTCGACAGGACAACTGAGTTCGAACGGGGCATGCCGCCCAGTCATGAGGCGTGGACGGGCGAGCGGTGGGCACACGACGCGAAAATCATCGACGATCAGGCCGTCGTCGTGAACCTCCGGGGGCACGGACTGGTGGTGCTGAGCGGCTGCGGCCACGCCGGCGCAGTCAACATCGTTCGACACGCCCTGCGCCTCACCCAGGTCGACCGGCTCCATGCCCTCGTCGGCGGACTGCATCTGAGCGGGCCGGCATTCGAACCGATCATCCCGCCGACAATCACCGCTCGAGGCGTCCAGGGGTGCGCTGCAGGTGTAGTCGGCGAAGTGGTGCTCGGTCGGAAGCGGCTGACGTCTCCGACGCGGCCGATGACCTTGGCGGCCGGCACGGTGCCCAGACCCGGCGAGGCCGACAGCGTGGTGCGGGTTGCGGCGAACGCGTCCCGCATCTCGGCTTCGTTGTCCTTGACCTGCCGGTCCAGCCGTCGCAGGTCGGACAACAGGTCGCGGGCTATGTCGCGGCGGCAGGCGTCGGTGGCCGTCACGGGCCGGATGGCCTTAACAGCGGCGGTGGCCTTGTCGGCGGACAGTCCGGTGGGTGCACCTCCGGGCAGCAAGTCGCGCAGCACGGCGTGGAGCCGGTACAGAACGCGGGTGCGTTCTTGGACCAGGTCGGTCGTGCCGCTCGGTCAACAGCCGCAGGATCGTGGTCCGGTCCTCGGGGTCGACGCCCCTCAAGTCGTGGCGGAACAGGGCGACCTGGGCGGCGTGGCGGGCATCGTTGGCGTCAGTCCTGCGGCCGCCGCCGGTGGCCAGGAGCCGGGCCCGGGCCGACAGGGTGGAGGGCACATCGACCACGATCTCGCCTGCGGCGGCCAGCTGCTGGGTGAGGGTTCGGCCCAGGCCGCGAGAGCCTTCGACGGCGAAGCGGCGTTCGGGCCACTGCTCGCACAGCTCCCGTGGCTTGCGCGCCTACCTGCGTAAACGCGGCATCGCGCACACCATCCCGGAGAAGACCGACCAGCAGTGGCACCGGCGCTACCGTGGTCGGCGTGGCGGGCGGCCGCCAGGGTTCGACCGGGGGAGCTACCGCCGCCGCAACATCGTCGGTCGCTGTTTCAACCGCCTCAAGGGCTTCCGCGGCATCGCCACCAGATACGACAAGACCGCCACCTCCTGCGAAGCGGCGGTCGCGCTCGCGTCGTGCCTACTCTGGGCAAGAACCGTTTGAAGACGGACGCTAGTGCCGCATCAGCCAACGTTCACCCAACGTCACTCCTCCGCACCGTCGGGGGCGACGTCAAGCCGCCCGCTGAGGCTGGGACCTGATACAGAGACGCGCCGTCTGTTCAGGAGCCAGCACGTGGATGGAATCGCGACACCGCAGCGGCGCTGACGAAGAAGAAAGAGGTGCCTCCGCATGTCACACCACACCGCGGCGGTGCCGGGGGCTACCTGGGTGGCCAGGTGGGCGGGAGCCCTGCTGTCCCTCGTGGTGGCTGCCATCCATGTCGTCGACCAAGGCGGTATCACAGCAACAAGGGACCCCTACTACATCGGCGTCGCCTACCACGTCTTGGAGATCGCGGCCGTGGTCACTGCCGTGCTGCTCCTCGGCGGCCTCGTCCGACTGGGATGGCTACTGGCAGTCGGGGTCGCCGCCGGCCCCTTGCTGGGCTACATCCTGTCCAGGGGGCCGGGACTGCCCGACTACAGCGACGACATCGGCAATTGGACCGAACCGCTCGGGCTGGTCAGCCTGGCCGTCGAAGGCGCCCTGCTCCTGTTGTCGGTGCCGCTCTTCGTCGGAACATGGCGGAAGCGTCATGGACGAGCCAATACCTGAAACAATCTTGAAAACCGTCGTGACGCGAGCCACCGTGGGTTCGAATCCCACCCCCACCGCGCAGGTGAACGGCCCCTGACCAGGTAAGACGGCCAGGGGCTGTGTTGTTGCGTGCTGTCCGCTCGGCGACCTCGGCGTAATCGCCGCGCGGGGACCCGCCGAGTCAGACAAGTGCTTCCAGTCCGCGGGGTCCGTCTCCGCCGGCGTCGCGAGCGGCGGCGATCTCGCCAGCACCCTGTTTGTGGCCTGGAACTAGGCCTTTGTGCGGCTGCATTGCTGTGACCGTCAGCTCTCGATGGCCAGTCGTAGCGAGAACGCCGCAGGTGAGCGGCTGATTGTCACCTACGGTTGGCCATTTGGAGCAGCGCTAGCCAGCAAACGTGGACGGTGTTACCCGTTCGGTCCATAGCGGTCGCTGCGGCGGATGAGTCGCGGTGTCATGACACTGCGCCCCGCGCTCAGAGCGGATGCGCGGCGGGTTTCGCACTTCAGACAGGCGAACCCGTGCAATTCAGCTTCGAAAGGTGAAGACAGTGTCGCAGTTCAACAAGGGCGATCGTGTGGAGTACCAGGGGCAGGACAACCAGAGGCACACCGGCGAGATCCGGCGTATCCAGGGTGAGTCGCCCCAGGCGAGGTACACAGTCCGCGACGAGAAGACCAAAGCGGAAGAGCAGGTCGAGGAGCAGAAGATAGAGCGGTCGCTGTAACCACAGCATCGTGATGTGCCGCCCCCCTGCGGGGTGGGCGACTCATCGGCGTAAGGGACTTGCTGTCCGGCGGCCGACGTATCGAGGATCTGCTTCGCGAGTACGAGTGAAACGCAGCCTGCCCGTGTCCCAGGCCCCTGGCGTCCTGTCCAGGGGCTTCGTCGTTTCGGGGTCTCATCACTGCGTGGTGGTCTGTCGGGTCGACAGGGCCAGGCTGAAGCGTCGAGGGCTGATCACGAATTGCGGCGGGCTGTTCAGGTCTTGGGGCGGTAGGTGCCCGGCGACTTGCCCAATTCCGTTGCCCGCGTGCCACGGAGCACCTCACTAGCAGTCGCCACCAGCAAGCCCACTGCGAGCACCCCTTTGAACTGGTGGGGCTACAAAACGCTCGCTGACGCGGCCGAGAACGATGTCATCGTGCGGGTTCACGCCGCGGGGTTCACCCCTGGAGGGCTGGATTGGCCGGGTACGTGGTCCGATCGCGTCGGCCGCGACCGGACGCGGGTCGTGTCCGGGCATGGGCTGTCGGGTGTCGTCGTCGAGCTGGGGTACGGAACCACCGGCATCACCGCCGCCAGCGGGTGTTCGGACTGACCGACTGGATCGGCAACGGCTCACTGGCCGAGTACACCCCCGTCGAGGCGCGCAACCTCGCTCCGGTTCCGGCGGGCGTCGGCCATATCGTGGCCGCCGCGCTCCCGACCTCCGCCCTGACCGGCTCACCCCCGGCAAGACGATCATCCAGGTGACCGAAGGCAGAGAAAGGAGAGTAATCATGATCGGAATGCGGATTGCCGGCGGCCTTGTGGCTGCCGGCATAACGGCCACAGTCACCGCATGCTCCCCCGCAGTAGACCGTGCGACCGCAACGGCGGCAGCGGCGCCGGCCGCTGCCGTGGCTTCCCCACGCCCGACCGAGACGCTGTCGCCCGTATTTGAACAGCCACTTCCGAATGTCAAGGGCAAGACGTTCACCTCGGCGGTCGTGGACTTCCCCCCCAATTCACATGCGCTGCCGCATCGGCACGGCGCGGCTTTCGTCTACGCCTACGTGCTCGAGGGCACTGTGCGTAGCCAGCTCGCCGGCGAGCCGGTGCGTACATACCACCAAGGCCAGAACTGGGTCGAACCGCCGGGTGCCCACCACGTGCTCACGGAGAACACCAGCCGGACAAAGCCAGCGAAGCTGCTGGTCATCTTCATCACCAACACGGGGGACAAGCTCAAAATCGAGGATCCACCGACATAAGACATCGGCCATACAACGGGCTGGCAGCCAGACATTTCGTGTACCACCCGCCCGACACAGGTGGTACACGGTGGCCGTCTACCGTGACAATTGTGGCCTCCGATATCGCTCGGCCCCATGTCTGTAGGCGCCACAAGCAAGATCGCGATTTACGGTTGGAGTACCAGGATTCGAATTCCGTGGTGCACGTCGTCACTGGCGATGAGCGGGGTCAGGTCGGCGTTGTGGCAGCCAGGTCCTTCTTCCTCTGCCGGTAGGCCCGCATGGACGCCCGCGAGCCGCATTTGGGGCCGCAGTAGACGGCGGAGCTGTTCCGCGTCCGATCGAAAAAGCAGAAGTGACACGGCTGGTGCCGGCACGCCCGCAACCTGTCCCACACGCCCGCTTGGGCGAGTTCGGTCGCGTTTGCCAATACGGTGCCGAACAGACCGTGGACGCCGGTCTGCGCGGTCACCAGGGATGCTCCCGAGGCGGAGATGACCGTCACCAGCGGATACCGGGACGCGGCATCGCGGAGGTGCTCCTCCGCCTGAGTCAGTACCTCGGGTGTGACGTCCTTGTCGCCGGAGTGAGCCAGCAGCACGGTGATCAAGGCCCCGCGCAGTTCCCGTGCGGTGGCTGCGTCGGCCTCCGTCACGCGGGTGGTCTGCGAGGTCATGGCGTTTTCCAGGAGCCATGCGTGCATGGTCTGGGCACTTTCGAAGCGCTCTGTCAGCCGGTGGGGGCCTGCGGGGTGCGTGTTGACGAATTGCAAGACGACATCAGCCGCCGTCGGCTGAGTCAATGGGCTGCGCTCGGTCGTGCGCGGGAGCATCGTGGGCCTCCTTACTCGAAGGAAGGCTAAACCATCTCGGCGTTACCTCTGAAACCATTACGGTAGCAATCTTCTTCCCGGTGAGGTATCTCCTTGGGCGCGGGGCGGAGCCTGGAGACGCTCGCCGGGTGATCCAGCGGTGCCACTCTGCCGAACCGGATGGTGAAGTAGTCGCGTCCAGCCCGCGGGGGGGCGCCTGAAGGTGGCTGATCGTAGTGCAGTGCCGCTGCGGATTGAGGAGAACCGTCTTCTGGGCCGTCGAGGTGTCGCTTTGTCAGTGCGTAGCAAGAGGGTCTCGATCAGGGTCGCGCGCCCTGGGGTGCGCTCGGTCGCGATGTCGGCGGTGGTGGTCATCCCGCCGATCGCAGTGATCGGGATCAACACGGCGTGCTTGGTGCGGGCGCCCAGGTCGGGACGGGGGACCGACGGGTGCGGTGGCGGATGCATCGTCCGATGTGGTGACAGTCTGGATGACCGTCGTCCCGGCACGTCGTGGGGCGGCGATGACCGACGGCAAGGGGACCCGGGTGGGGCTGCATCGCTGCTTCGGCAGGAGCCCCGAGGTTCTGAGCGTGGCCATGGCCCGTTCGCCGGGCGCACGGGCCTTGGCGTCGGACGTAGCTCTGGGCGTTGAGCTATGCCCTTGTGTCTGCCGCGAGTACGGCGGGGGAGTGGGAGCGTCTGAGTTCACGCCGAACGGACAGACCGTCCGCATGCAGGGCTGCGCTCGTGGCCGCGCGGGTCTCGGCGGAGACGTAGGGGAGGGGATGCATCCCAGCCCGTCGCGCCTGCGGCCGCATCCAGCGGACTCGGCTTGCGCGCCCGGCCATGAGCGCGGCCAACAGTGGCGTGCTCATGCCGAGGTCGTGGAGGATGCCGCTCATCAGCCTCCGTTGCCTGAGGTGCCGGTTCCGTGCCCGTGCGCTGACCGCCGTCGACGGACGGGATGTCCCCGGTGACGGAGAGGCGTTCTCACGAAAGATCGCGACGTCGGCGATCGCGCGGACGAGTCGGGGAAGCGGCCGACGGTCGGCCGCCGCCCACCCGTGGCGAGGGCTGAGACCGGGGCCGCCCCGGCCGATCCTCCGCCGAGTGGCCCGTGCCGATGCCGCGCCTGAGTCGACGACTTCCAGACGCCGTATGGGACCACGTTGTTCGTCGACGAAGTCACCGTGCTCACGCGCCGGCGTAAGGAAATGAACGAGCAGTGGCACCGCCCGTTGCTGTCCGGCCTGCCGGACATCCATCCGGTTTGACGTCGGATTGCTCGCTGTCGGGATCAATGGCCCACGCACGCGGGGTAGTTGAGTTCCGCTCCCTGCACTGTCCGATGCGCCGCCGCTGTCCATCCTTCGAGCTCGGCGCGGGGGGCGGTTGCATGTTGCGGGCTAACCGCTTACGGTCATAACCATGATGAACGCTCCGCGGCGAGTCCCGTCGCAGCCCTTTTCCCGTCCTGAGAGTGCCGCGCGGGCACTTCTGGTGGTGGTCGCCGACTGCCCGCCGCTCTCAGGATCCGGGTGGGAAGGGCGTTCGAGCTGCTGTGGAGGTGCGGCTCAACGGCCTCGACGACTGGGCCGAGCTCGGTCGCGGAGTGGGTCGGCGAACAAGCCCTTCACGGTCGGCGTCTCCTACGTCGCCCTGCGGTGCAGGCGCCCGTCATCGTGCTCCTGAAGGGATTGACCATCAGGAAGCGAAGGGCGTGGGTCGCGGTCGCATTTTCTCTTGAATCTAGATAGTCGGCATCCAGATTCTCTCCTCGGACCAGTGGGCGGCGGGTCTTGCTCTGGCGTCCTCGGACACCCATGGAACCGGTGACTCGCGGCTGCGAGATTCACCGAAATCAAGAAAGAAGGACCCCTATATGTATACGAAACTCGAACTTATCGTGCTGCCCGTGTCCGACGTCGATCGGGCCAAGGCGTTCTACGAGAAGGCGGGATTCCGTCTGGATCTCGACAAGGCCGCCAGTGAGGACTGGCGTGCGGTGCACTTCACCCCGCCCGGCTCCGAGTGCTCGATCATTTTCGGCAAGGGGCTCACCTCCGCCGCCCCCGGCTCGTCCCAGGGCCTGTACCTCATCGTCTCCGACATCGAGGAGGCCCGCGCCGAGCTCGTCGGACGCGGCATCGAGGTGAGCGAGGTCTTCCACGACGCCGGGGGACTCCTCTTCCACAGTCACGAGGCCGGCGAGGTCACCCACCAGGTCCAGGGCCAGGGGCGACGTGCCGGCCTGCACCCCGACCGGGCCTCCTATGGCTCCTTCGCCACTTTCAGCGACCCGGACGGCAACGGCTGGGTGCTCCAGGAGATCACGCAGCGGTTCCCCGGCCGCTGACACCACGTGAGCCCCCCACCGTGCGCCGGGCGGTGACCAGTCCGGATGTAAGCCGGACCGTTCAGCCCTTGGACGCAGCCACCGCGGAGCCCGCGGCCGGATCCCGCGGCGAGCGCACATGCTCCTGGACATCGATGTCCCGGCCGAGCCCCTGACCTCGGGAAACGTTACGATAGGAACTTCCCAATCGTGTTGTCAAGCCGCTCCCATGACGGGAGGTGCAGCATGAAAGCACTCTCCGTCACGGATCATCGCCCACAGGACGTTGAGTCGTCGGCGTGCGAGAGCCAGCAGGGCCTGCTTGTGGCCCTTGCCCTCGCCCCGCTTCCGGTTATAGAACGCCTTCGACACGGGGCAGCACTGAAGGCTCACCATGGCCGACAGGTACATGGTTCTGAGCAGGCCGCGGTGGTAGCGCCGGGGGCGTCGCAGGTTGCCGCTGACGCGGCCGGAGTCACGTGGTCTGGGGGCCAGGCCGGCGAAGCCCGCCAGGCGGTCGGGGCTGCCGAAGGCGTCCATGTCGCCACCGGTGGCGGCGAGGAACTCGGCGCCCAGCTTGGCACCCATGCCGGGCAGGCTGCGGATCACCTCGGCGTGCGGATGCTCGCGAAACTTGGCCTCGATCAGGGCGTCGAGCTCGGCGATCTCCTCATCAAGGGCCATCACCCCCTTCGCGAGGCGGACCACCATGGCGGCGGCCAGCTTCTCGCCGGGCAGCGCGATCTGCTGGGCCTGGGCGGCTTCCACGGCCGTTTTCGCAAGTGTGGCGGCACCCCTGACCTTGCGGTTCCTCAGCCACGTCTCGATCCGGCTCGCGCCTGCCCGCCGGATCGCGGCTGGGGTCTGGTAGCCCGTCAGCAACATCACCGGCCCTCGGTTTGTCAGTTCCAGGGCGCGTTCCAGCGCGGGGAAGATTTCCAGCAGTTGGGCGCGGAGGCGGTTGATCTGCCGGGTGCGGTCGAAGACCGCGTCCAGACGGCGGGTGGTCAGGGTGCGCAGGTCGACGGCGATCTCATCGCCCGGTCGCAGCAGGCCGAGGTCGCGGCGGACGCGGGCCTGGTCGGCGATGACGAAGGCGTCCTTCGCGTCGGTCTTTCCCTCTCCGCCCTTGTAGGTGGCCGAGGCCCGGTGGACCGCCAGGCCGGTGAGGTAGGCGACCGGCTGGCCGTGGCTGACCAGCAGCCCGATCAGCAGCGCGGCACCGCCGTGGTTGAGGTCCACTGCCCACAGCGCGTCGCTGGATATCTCCAGGACATCGCCGATCAGGGCGAGCAGTTCGCTTTCGTCGTTCGCGACTCGGCGGGACAGCAGACGCTTGCCGTCCGAGTTGATCACTACGCAGTGGTGGTGCGTCTTACCGATGTCCACTCCGGCCCAGATCTCGGGCACGTTTTCTTCCGCCAGCTCGTCGTACATCGATCCCGCAGACGACCTCGCCGACGTTGTCCTACGCAGCGATCGAAAGTCGCATCTCCCAATTGGCGGTCGAGTCGTCGCAGGGCTCCGGGTGGCCAAGTTCCTTAAGCCATCAAGTGGTCTCACCCATGACAGCCATGCCCAGAGCCCCTAGGCCCTCCGATCTTACGAATGACCGGAGCAACCACGCTTTGAAAGGTAGGACAGCCATGACCGGCCCGCACCACACCCTGACCGAGCCCGCCTCCGATGCCGCGATCGATACCGCCTGCCGGGTCCTGCGGCTGCCGACCATGCGGGCCCAGTTCGCCGACACCGTCAACCGAGCCGAACGCGAGCACCTGTCCTACCGCGGCTTCCTTGCCGAACTGCTGATGGCCGAGTGCGAGGACCGCGACCGGCGCCGGTCCGAACGCCGCATCCGGGCGGCCGGCTTCCCGCGCTCGAAGTGGCTGTCCGACTTCGACTACACCGCGAACCCCAACGTCACCCCGGCCCTGGTCAACAACCTCGCCACCTGCGAATGGGTCAAGAAGGGCGAGCCGCTCTGCCTCATCGGCGACTCCGGCACCGGCAAGACCCACCTGCTGATCGGGCTCGGCTCCGCCGCCGCGATGGCCGGATTCCGGGTCCGCTACGCGCTCGCCGCCCGCCTGGTCAACGAGCTCGTCGAAGCAGCCGACGACAAGCAGCTGACCAAGACCATCGCCCGCTACGGCCGCGTCGATCTCCTTTGCATCGACGAGCTTGGCTACCTCGAACTGGACCGCCGCGGCGCCGAGATGCTGTTCCAGGTTCTGACCGAGCGCGAGGAAAAGAACAGTGTTGCGATCGCCTCGAACGAATCGTTCGGAGGCTGGACCAAGACTTTCACCGACCCCCGCCTCTGCGCGGCCATCGTCGACCGCCTCACCTTCAACGGCACCATCATCGAGACAGGCACCGAGTCCTACCGACTCGCCCAGACCAAAGCCAAACAGCAGGCCAAGCGATAGAAGCAGCCCATCGCACCCGACCGCCAGCCGTGTGGTTGGATCACGCGGAACGAATCTTCGCGGCGGTGGGAGGACACGATGGCGGCTCGCGCGGTGCTCTTCGCTCTGGAGGCCCAGGACGCCGAACGCTTCCTGGCCTGCCAGGACGATGACGAGGTCATCGAACTCGTCGCAGAGGTCGAGGACCAGTGGGACATGGACCACCTGTTCGAACTCGACAAGTCCTGGGACGCCCTGCACCGGTGCTTCACTGACGGCGACCTCGCCTTCGACAACGGCGACTACCCGTTGTCGCACGTCATCCTCGGCGGAGTGCCGTTGCACGAAGGAGACAACTACATCGTCTGCTACGTCACTGCGGATCAGGTCCGCGAGGTCGCGAAGGCCCTGGAGCCACTGGACGGGCAGTGGCTGAGCGATCGCTTCGCCACGCTCACGTTCGCCGCCTACCAGGGCACCGGCGACGCCGACGACATCGCCTACACCCAGGCGTTCCTGCCCGGACTGAGGAGCTTCTACCTCACTGCGGCGCAGAACGGCCGAGCGGTCATCTTCACCGTCAGTCAGTAGACCGGGGCCAACTCAAGCCGGAACCCGGGGCCAACTCAGACCGGAAGCAGCTCTCGCTCGATGTTCTGGTGGGGCCAACTCGGTTCGGAAAAGTGGGGCCAGTTCAAACCGTTAACGCCAGACGTCGGCGGTTTGGGATCAGGCGCTTGCTGAGGCCAGGCACGCGGGGGTGGGCAGGGTGCCCAGTGCCCGCGTCCACGGGTGGGTGAGGGTGTCGTAGTCCCTGCCGTCCAGGAGGTCGCGGACGACGAGGGTCTCGGCAAGGGCTTCGGAGAGGCTGATTGCGGCCTCTCGGCTCTGCAGGCACAGGCCCTCGGCCAGGGCCGCGATCACGGATCCTGTGGCTTGACGGGCCACCTCGCCGGCAGCTCGGCGTCCCTCGCGGAGCGCGTGGGTCCTGCGGCGGGAGGCCGTGTGCCAGGCCAGGCGCTCGCGGGCGTGCCATCGGGCGCGAGCCGCTCGGCGTCCTGGGGTGTCAGGTCGTTGAGGCGTTCGTTGAGGGCGAGGACGTCATCGGCGTTCGGGCCGAGGGCCTCCCAGATCGCGGTCTCGCCGGTGACCTGCAGGCTGCGTGTCTTGACCCAGTGCGGCCACTCCTGCGGGTCGCCGTGGCACTGGAAGCCTATCGGTGTGACCTGCAAGAGCCGCCACCCGGAGAGTTGGTCGAGCGGTGTGTGGGGCGTCCATCCGGCCGAGAGGGCGAGCGTTTCCGATTTCGAGGCGTGGACGTGAAGCCATGCCTCGAGCGGGGAGCGCTGGGCAGGTCGTCGCCGGTGCCGTCGGGATGCTCGATGCGATCGCCGATCTGTGTCGCGGCATACGCCGCGGTCGGTGAAACGGCCATCCAGTGCGGCTTGCCAGCGTCGGATACGTGGAGGGAGAGGGGCATGTGTGTGCTGCCTTTCGGGCGGGTGGTGAAGGGCTGCGCGGCTTTGGTCTCGCCTAGCTGATGTGTGGAATTTCGATCCGATGGGCCGTACGTGAAGGTGAGGCAGCCGGGGCGGCCGGACTCGTGGTCGACGGCCGCCCCGGGCCGATTCGGGGGTGGGTTGGTTGGAAGGGGCCCAGCTGATGCTTCGGCCAGGCTGCGGCCGCAGGCCTGGAAGGCTTCAGCGGCTGGCAGCCAGCGGGCTTGGTCAGCGGTGGAGTCCGCTCGATGGCACGGCCCGTGCGGCACTCCGGGATGGGCTGGCTCGGGACGGTGCGGGAGTAGGCGCCGCGGTGGCCACGCGATCCCGGGCTGCGAGGAGTCCCTCAGAAGGGGTTCTGGTCGTGCACTGGTCGGTCGTGTACTAGGACGTAGCACCGGTGTGCACGAGTTGGAGGCTGCGAGCCGGCCGGGGGCGCGGAGCTGTCTGTGGACTCGTGGTCTGGCGGTGTGGCTCGTACGGTGGTGACCACCATGTGCATGCCGGAGGTGGCATCGGCGGGGAGGGCGAACCAGCCGGTGACCTGAAGGGGTGTTCCGGCCGGTAGCTCTCCGACTTCTTTGTTGCCGACAGGGTCGGCGAATGTGCACGGCACGACAGCTTCATGGACTTCGTGGTCGTGACCGGCGCCGTGTGCGGGGTCGAGCACGAGCCGGAAGCAGGCCTGCATGCCGGTGACTTCAGCGGGTTCTGACAGCACGCCGGTCAGTGTGAGCAGGCGGGAGGTGAGGTCGGTGCTGGCGCCCATGTCCTCTGGCCCGGTGACAATGTCTGTGTCGGCCGCCAGGTTGTCTCGTCGGCCGTCGTCTCCGCCACCTGGTCCTGAATGGCCTGGGGCATCGGGGGTCGCTACCGCGTTGGGGACCGGCTGGTTGTCGATGTGACGGTGAGTGACAGAGACCGTAATGCCGTGGCCCCTCAGGCGACGGCCGATCTCATGCGCGACAGCGGGCCCGCGGTGTACCCCGGCCCAACTGGCGACCAGTATGCGCACGGGGCTCAGGTCCTCGCTTGCATCACCCGCTGCCAGGGTCTGTGCCCGGCTCACGGCTTCGTTGATGATCCGCTCCGCGCCGGGTGAAGCCAGGATGTTGTGCCTGATCGCGGGGTGCAGGCCGTTGTGGTGCGCGCGGAGGTTCCAGACGCCCGGGTTGTCCGGCGGATTCAAGAGGGCGTCGGTCAGGTTGACCGCGAGGAAGCAGGCGCTGTGGTGTGCTGGCGGCGGGTCCTGCCAGCGGGCGCCGTAGGACTCGATGATCACTTGATCGTTGAGCATGGAGGCTCCGAGAGGAGATTTGGCACCGGCCTGCAGGCATCGTGGAGGGATTGCCTTGTCTGCAGGCCGGTGAGGTAGGGGGATGGTGTGGCGAGCGGGGTGCGCGAGCGTGTGCCTATCGAGCTGTCCGCTGTCGGGGCATCAGGGCTCGAACCTCTGCGGGGAGGGACGCGGGATCGCGCCGACGCTCTGCGTTTTCGCGCGACTGGGCCCTGCCGAAGGCCGCGGTGCAGTCCGTGCAGTCCTCACCACGAGTTTCGTGGCATTTGTGGCCTTCCACCGTGTTGCACGGGGCGGTCACGTTGTGCCTGACCGCGAGCCGGTACAGGTTGCGGCTTGTGACGCCGGTGAGGAAGCCGATTTCGCTTTCAGGCTTGCCATCTCGCAGCAGCGACAGGGCGGTTGCCTGCTGAAGGGTGAGTGGGGGAGGCGTGGTGGGCGTTGCCATTTCGGGATCCTTCAGGGGGAGGGGGACAGGGTTGGTGAAGCGTGATGCAGGTCAGGGATTGGTTAGCTCGGCGATGACGAGGGTCATGCGGGCGTACCCGGTGGTGACTGGTGCTCCCATGGCGGGGAAAGGGCCAACCAGGTGCTCGTGGTCGTCGTCCGGCAGCAGGAGGTGTTCTCCTGGACGGTCCGGGTTGGGAGTTACGAGCCCGTCGATGTACGCCTTCGCCGTTGGCGACCAGTTGCCCGGGTCGCGTTTCCGGCCGATCGGCCGCGGGTGGAGCACGTAGAAGATGGCCGCACGATTCAGACGTGGCAGGCGCAGGGCGATGGCCATCTGGGCGGCGTGAGTGCGCAGACGCCTGCGGATCTTGTCTTCGTCGCTCCAGTGGTCATGCCGCTGGTTGCTGTTGAGCATCTTCTCCACGTACGGCATGAGGAGAGTCCAGGTGCGGCCCATGTCGGACAGCCCAGCTAGTACTGCAATCACAGTTAAGGGGTGTGTCCGCGGCGTTTGTAGTGACTGTCGCGGGCGCGTTTCTGGCTGAGTCTTCGCCAGCGTGACCAGCTCAGATGATGGTGGATCGTGAGGTGGACGGGGTGGAGGAGGTGGCCGATGAGGCGGCGTATCTCTGCCACGGACAGCGGTATCAGGCCACTGCTGCTTCCCCTTTTGAGAGTTCGTGGGCGCGGACGGTGGTCAGGGCGGCGAGGGCAGCCATGGCGAGGGTGATGTGCCGGTACCAGGCGTGGTAGAGCCGGACCTGGTAGTGGTCCAGGCCGCAGTCGCCTTTCGCGGTCTGGAAGCACTCCTCGACGGCCCAGCGGGCGCCGGCCACCCTGACCAGGTCTTTCAGGCGAGTGCCGGCAGGCCCGTAGCAGACGTAGTAGGCGATGTCAGTCGGG
>NZ_JBEYXD010000028.1:0-102320 GCF_040644975.1 Streptomyces sp. NPDC046900
TCAAGGAACGGACGCTTCCTTCGTACTCACCCTCTCGGGCTTTCCTCCGGGCGCTTCCCTTCGGTGTTTCCGACTCTATCAGATCTTTTTCTCGACCCGATTTCCTCGGTTGCTTTCCGGCCTTTCGGCCTTCCGCCTTTGTTGACTTTATCAGATCCCTTGGTTCTCTTCGGACCTGACCCCCTGTCAACCGGGGGTGTCTTCCTGGCCGTTGGCCGTTCCGACGTCCCAAACCTTAGCGGATCCCTCCGGCGATTCCCAATCGAGGTGAATCGACCGGCGCAAAGTCGCCATGACCCAGCGGAATCGAAATTCGGACACGCCGAAATTGATCCCGTTGCGAGATCGTGCTGGTTGGTTTGGTTGCCGCTGCTGCGGCGGAGGTGGCCCCGAGGACCGTTACGGCCTCGTGGCAACTCGAAGAACTTTACGGATCGAGCAAGGGGCAGTCAACCCCTCATCGCAAGATTTTTTCGAGCCTCTGCGACTGCACCCGTCCCCGCCAAGGAGCGGTCTCATGCCACAGCGGCTGCATAACCGTACGATACGGACATTCCGGTGTCAATCCGGCGTCTCGATGAGTCCCTGAATGGGTGAGTGCCCCGGCTCGTCTCAGTCGAGGTCCGTGAGCCTGCCGCCGGCGTCCGGCTGGGCGTGCTCCACCCGGCGGAGCAGCCGGGTCAGGGCCTCGCCGAGGATGGTGCGCTCCTCCGGAGAGAGGTCCTGCAGGAGGTCCTCCTCGAAACCGGAGGCCAGGCGCATCGCCTCCAGCCACTTCTCGCGGCCGTCGGCGGTCAGCTCCACGATCACGCGGACCCGGTTGGCTTCGTCGCGCTCACGGGTGACGAGCCCTTCGCTCACCATGCGGTCGATGCGGTGGGTCATCGCGGCCGGCGTCAGGCCGAGCCGCTTGGCGAGCTCACTCGGGCCCATGCGGTAGGGGGCGCCGGAGAGGACGAGCGCCTTGAGGACCTCCCACTCGGCGTTGCTGATGCCGAGTGCCGCGGTCTGGCGTCCGTAGGCGACGTGCATCCGGCGGTTGAGCCGGGACAGCGCAGAGACGATCTTCTCGACCTGGGGGTCCAAGCCCTGGAACTCGCGCTGGTAGGCGGCGATCTGTTCGTCGAGAGTCGGCTCGCTGCAGCCGGGGTTGTCGCCCATGGCCGCAGTATGGCACGCGGCCCCTTGGCGTCGAAGTCCTTCGAGGTGTATTGTTTAGATCCTAACTTTAGCTTCGAAGTCTTCAGGGCTAATCGCTTTCAGGATTAAGACGTACAGGTCGGTCCTGGGCGTGCCCTCTACTCAAGGCAGGTGAACGTGACCAGGGCGACGGGCGCGGCGATGCGCCGGATCCATGTGGGCAACGCGCTCAGCGCGTTCGGCCTCGGCTTCACCGTCCCGTATCTGTACGTCTACGTGGCGCAGGTGCGGGCTCTCGGTGCCATGACGGCGGGTCTCGTGCTCGCCGTCTTCGCCGTGGCCGCGCTCGTGGTGCTGCCGTTCGCCGGGCGGGCCATCGTCCGGCGCGGTCCGCTTCCGGTGCTGATCGCCGCCCTGATCACCGCCGCGGTCGGCGCGATGAGCCTGGGACTGGCCGGCAGCGCGGTGAGCGTGCTGGCGTCGGCGGCCGTACTGGGCGCCGGACAGGCCGTCATGCAGCCCGCGCTGGCCACGATGATCGTGGACTGCTCCACCGCGACGACCCGGTCGCGGGACTTCGCCATGCAGTTCTTCCTGCAGAACCTCGGCCTCGGGATCGGCGGTCTGATCGGCGGCCATCTCGTCGACGCCGAGCGCGCCGCCTCCTTCACGCTGCTGTTCTCGATCGAGGCCGCGATGTTCCTGCTGCTCGTCGTGATCATGGCGACGGTACGCCTGCCCCACGCGCCGAACGTCGGGACCGCCGCGCCGGCGTCCGGCCGGGCGAGCTGGAAGCAGCTGCTGGGCAACCGGGCCATGGTTCAGCTGTGCGTGCTGGGCTTCGTGCTGTTCTTCGCCTGCTACGGGCAGTTCGAGTCGGGGCTGAGCGCCTACGGCGTCGTGGCGGCCGGTATCTCGACGTCGGCGCTGGGTACGGCACTGGCGGCGAACACGATGATGATCGTGGTGGCGCAGTTCGCGGTGCTGAAGTTCGTGGAGCGGCGGAGGCGGTCCCGGGTGATCGCGGCCGTGGGTCTCATCTGGGCCGTCGCGTGGGCCGCCGCCGCGTTCGCGGGGCTGGGCCACGGCAGCCAGAGCATGGCCACGGCAGTGTTCGTCTCGACGTACGCGCTGTTCGGGCTCGGTGAGGCGATGCTGTCGCCCACGCTCGCGCCGCTGGTCGCCGATCTCGCGCCGACGGGTATGGCCGGCCAGTACAACTCGGCGTTCGCCCTGGTGAAGCAGCTCGCCCTGGCCGTGGGCCCCGCCGTGGGCGGTCCGCTGGCCGCGTCGCTGCCCGCGCCGTACGTGGTGACGTTCCTGCTGTGCTCGCTGGGCATCACCTTCCTGGCGATCCGGCTCGGACGCCGGCTCACGCCCGCCCAGGACCAGGCGTCGTCCGCGCGGAGCCTGGTGGTGGCACAGGGCGGTGCGTCGATGGAGCCCGTCGCGACGCACGCCTGACCGCACGGCGCCCAGATCGCCGGACGGGCCGGTCTTCCGCCCGTCCGGCGCTCACTCGTTCAGCCCGCGCCCCGCGGCAGCGCGAACTCGCACCACACCGCTTTCCCGCCCCCGGGCGTGCGCCGCGATCCCCAGTTGGAGGCGATGGTCGCCACGATGGCGATGCCTCGCCCTGCCTCGTCCGCCGGCTCCGCGCGGCGGCGGCGCGGCAGGCTGTCGTCGCCGTCCGTCACCTCGATGATCAGGCGCCGGTCCGTGCGCCTGAGGCGCAGCCTCATCGGCGGGATGCCGTGTTGCAAGGAGTTGGCGACCAGCTCGCTTGCCGCCAGGACGCCGAGATCGTGCAGATCCGTGGGGAACCGCCAGCTCGTCAGCACACCCGAGGCGAAGGCACGCGCGCGTGGAGCCGCCTCCACTCCGCCGAGCAGTTCCAGCGCGGCATTGCGGAAGAGGTCGCCGTCGGAGCCTGTACGCGCCGGGTGCTGGAGGACCAGGACCGCCACGTCGTCGTCGTGGCCCGCTGTGACGCCCGCCGAGCGCAGCAGGCGGTCGCAGATCACCTGGGGCGTGCCCGTGGCGCCTGCGAGCGCGCTCTCCAGGGACTCGATGCCCTCGTCGAGGTCGGCGTCCCGGCGTTCGACCAGACCGTCCGTGTAGAGGACGGCCGTGGAGCCGGGACCGAGCGGCACCGAGCCCGACGTGTGCATCCAGCCGCCGGTGCCGAGCGGCGGACCGGTGGGTTCGTCGGCGCGCAGGACCGCTCCGCTCTCGTCGCGGACGAGGATCGGCAGGTGGCCCGCCGACGCGTACACCAGCCGGCCCTCGTTCGGATCGTGGATGGCGTACACGCAGGTCGCGATCTGGTTGGCGTCGATCTCCGCGGCCAGGCCGTCGAGGAGCTGGAGCACCTCGTGCGGAGGCAGGTCCAGCCGGGCGTAGGCGCGCACGGCCGTGCGCAACTGGCCCATCACGGCCGCCGCGCGGACGCCTCTGCCCATCACGTCGCCGATCACCAGCGCCGTGCGGCCGCCGCCGAGGGTGATGACGTCGTACCAGTCGCCGCCGACCGCGGCCTCCGTACCGCCCGGCTGGTAGGTGGCGGCGATGCGCAGGTCGTCGGGCTGTTCCAGCTCCTGCGGCAGCAGGGAGCGCTGGAGGGTCACGGCGGTCTCGCGCTGCTCGCGCTCGCTGGCGCGCAGCCGTTCGGCGGCCTCGGCGTGGTCGGTGACGTCGGCGGCGAAGACGAGCACGCCTCTGGCCTTGTCGCCGGGCACGTCCACCGGGGTGCACGTGAACGTGTACGAACGGCCGTCGGCCGCCTTGCGGGACTTGACCGTACGCGGCTTGGAACTGCGCAGCACCTGGTCCAGGAGCGGCAGGAGGCCGAGTTCGTCCAGCTCGGGCAGCGCCTCACGGGCGGCTCCGCCGACCGGCCGGGGTCCGAAGGCCGCCGCATAGGCGTTGTTGACGTACGCGATGCGATGGTCGGGACCGTGCACCAGTGCGACGAGGGCCGGGATGCGGTCGATGACCTCGCGCACCGGAAGCCCGTCGACGGCGGGTACGCCCGGCATGCCGTCGGTGAGCCGCTCGACGCGGGCAGCGGGCACGGAGCCCTCCTCCCGCCGGTCCTGAGCGACCGCCTGCTCGGTCCGCGCTGCTGCGCGGCGCTGCGTTCCGGGGAGCCGGGCGCTCCAGCGGGTGAAGTTCACCGATTCCTTGCCTCGTCGTTGTCGTCGCCGACCGGCTCCGGACCGGGTCGGGGGTCCGGGGCCTGCCCCCGGGGGTACGGCACAGTGGGGAAAGCCTGGTGGAATGCGTCCGGGCGAGGGTCGGCCCGCCCTGGGTCGTGGACCAGTCTGTCCGAACAGACCGACATCCGTCAGACGTCGGTCCCTTCGGCCGAGTTCCTCGGTCCGGTCAGAACGACTCCTTCGGGTCACCAGAATGCTTTCCACCGGCCGCCAGTTCGAACTCCGCACGGGGATGTTCGAGTGAACCGAGGGAGACAATCTCCCTCTTGAAGAGCCCGGCCAGCGTCCATTCGGCCAGTACCCGCGCCTTGCGGTTGAAGGTGGGCACCCTGCTGAGGTGGTACACGCGGTGCATGAGCCACGCAGGATAGCCCTTCAGCTTGCGCCCGTAGACGTGTGCGACACCCTTGTGCAGCCCCAGGGACGCGACCGAACCGACGTATTTGTGCGCATACGGCTCCAGGGCCTGGTCACGCATGGCGCGCACGATGTTGTCGGCGAGCACCCTGGCCTGGCGCACCGCGTGCTGCGCGTTGGGGGCGGTCTCCTTGCCGGGCTCCGCGGCGGTGACGTCGGGAACGGCGGCCGCGTCCCCCGCCGCCCACGCGTGCGTGACGCCATCCACGGTCAGCTCCGGGGTGCACTTCAGACGACCGCGCCCGTTCAGGGGGAGATCGGTGGCCGCGAGGATCGGGTGCGGTTTCACGCCGGCGGTCCACACGACGGTGCGCGTCGGGAAGCGCGCGCCGTCCGACAGCACGGCCACCCGGTCGGCGCACGACTCGAGGCGTGTTTCGAGGCGTACGTCGATGTTGCGGCGACGCAGTTCCGTCACCGTGTAGCGGCCCATCTCCTCACCGACCTCGGGGAGGATGCGGCCGGTGGCCTCCACAAGGATCCACTTCATGTCCTCGGGCTTCACGTTGTGGTAGTAGCGCGCCGCATAGCGGGCCATGTCCTCCAGCTCGCCGAGCGCCTCCACGCCGGCGAAACCGCCGCCCACGAAGACGAAGGTGAGGGCCGCGTCGCGAATCGCGGGGTCGCGGGTGGAGGAGGCGATGTCCATCTGTTCGATGACGTGGTTGCGCAGGCCGATGGCCTCCTCGACGGTCTTGAAGCCGATGCCGTACTCGGCGAGACCGGGGACCGGGAGCGTGCGCGAGATGGAGCCGGGGGCGAGGACGAGTTCGTCGTACGACAGCTGCTCCGTCTGCCCCGTCTCCTCGGTGGCGAGCGTGGCGACGGTGGCGGTGCGCTTGGCGTGGTCGACGGCCATGGCCTCGCCGATGACCACATGGCAGCCTTCCAGGACCCGGCGCAACGGGACGACCACATGGCGCGGCGAGATGGCGCCGGCGGCGGCCTCGGGCAGAAACGGCTGGTAGGTCATGTACGGATCGGGCGAGACCACCACGATCTCCGCCTCGCCCCGCGCGAGTTCCGTCTTCAGTCTCCGCTGCAGGCGCAGGGCCGTGTACAGACCGACGTAGCCACCGCCGACGATGAGGATGCGCACACACTTCGGGAGGTCGGGGGGCGTCCCCCGATGGATTGCAGCCGTCACCATCCCATGACGCACCCGACTCTTGAGTTTGTCCACAGCCCCAGCAAATTGTGTGACCGGACGACGGAGCCAGGCAGAGTTGGCCGAATTACCCGAGTGCGGAGAAGAACCGCAGGTCAGCGGGTGGGGGCGGGGTGAACTTAGGGGGCGCAACCGGGACGTAACCGCCCCGTACTCCGATCGGGGGGCGCTCCGTGCGGAACCTGCCCCTTCTGAATTGACCCCTGCTCAACTATGTTCGTGTCGACGGAGTGTAGGGGGGATGCACTCGAGGGGTCCGCGACGGGCGGATCCGCTCACGTACGACGCCTGTTCCGTACGCTCCGGCTTCCAATGGCGGGGAGAGTCTCCGGGGGGAGACGTCATTACCGGGGGATCGCTTATGCATATTCAGGACTCTCATTGGTCGTCCGCGTCCGCCGTCGCATCGGCGGGCGTGGTGAGCGCGACGGGGAACGGACGCGGGGACAGTTCGCGGACGACGCCGTTGCGCGTGGACGCACAGCGCAATCTGGAGCACGTACTGCGCGCGGCGCGCGAGGTGTTCGGCGAGCTGGGGTACGGCGCGCCGATGGAGGACGTGGCGCGGCGCGCCAGGGTCGGCGTCGGCACGGTGTACCGGCGCTTCCCGAGCAAGGACGTCCTGGTGCGGCGGATAGCCGAGGAGGAGACCTCCCGGCTGACCGACCAGGCCAGGGCGGCGCTCGGCCAGGAGGACGAGCCGTGGTCGGCGCTCGCGCGCTTCCTGCGGACGTCGGTGGCGTCGGGTGCGGGGCGGCTGCTGCCGCCGCAAGTGCTCAAGGTGAGGGTCCTCGAAGAGGACGCCCAGGGGACGGACGAGCTGCGGGTTCCGCTGCAGCGCTCCCAGGCCACCGAGCTGCGGCTCGTCGAGCAGCAGCCGGAGCCGGACGACGCGGGTGCGGCGACGCTGCTGGAGGTCGTCGGACAGCTCGTGGAGCGGGCCCGCACGGCGGGTGAGCTCCGGGCGGACGTCACCGTCTCGGATGTGCTGCTGGTGATCGCGACGGCGGCGCCGTCACTGCCGGACGCCGTCCAGCAGGCGGCGGCCTCGGCGCGGCTGCTCGACATCCTCCTGGACGGCCTGCGGTCCCGTCCGGCGTAAGGCGGACGGGGTGGAGGTGCCGGGGCCGCTCCGGCGACGGCCTCCGATGCGCGGGCGGGGCAGTACGCGGCCCGTGTGACGAGGTGTGGCTCCGACACGACGGCTGCCGGGCATACGGGCGGCCGGAGGCCGGGTCCGTCTGCCGGACGTCGTGACGGCCCTCGCCGTCCGTTCCGCTGATCTGCTGTGTGCGGCGCCCGCGTTGGCCGCTCCCCGGTCGGAGTACCGGTGGGGCGGCCGCGCGGGAGGCCGCGCCGGCGAGTGGCTCGGTACGGGTCCTTCCGGGAGCGAGGCGCGGCATGCGGCGGCGAGGCTCACGGCCGGGGCCGGGTCGCGGCTCAGCCGCCAGGAGGACGGAGCCGGCTCACTCCGTGGCTGCCCGCGCCAGCTCCCGCAGGACATCGTCCGTGGTGAACGCCGCACCCTTGGCGCGTTCGGCGCCGAACCGGGCCGGTCCCAGGGCCTCCAGGGCCGCGGCCTGCGTGCGCTCGGCCCGGGTCCGCTCGGGTTCGGGACGTACGGACGCTCCGCGCCAGTGGTCGGCCGTGCCGAACAGCCGGACCGCGCAGGAGTGCGCGCCCATGCTGCCCAGAACATTGGCCGCCATCTCCAGCAGCCCCGCCGTCACCGACTCCGCGCACCCGCTCACCAGGGCCTGGCGCAGCCCCTCGGCCAGCTTGGGCAGTCCGGACCGCGGCCCGGACTCGGCGATGGTCACGAGCGCGTCCACGCCGTTCAGCGCGGCGGTGAACTGCGGCGGCGGTGTGCCCCGCGCTGCCTCCCCCCGCGCCTGTTCACACCAGTCCCGCGCCCGGGCGGTCTCCTCGTCGTCCAGCGCCATGTGCGCACGCAGCAGGGACACGAACGCGCGGGCGTCCTGCACGCCGTACCGGTCGGCCGCGTCGGTCGCCTCGTCCAGTGCCGTGGACGCGTCCGCCCGCTTCCCCTCGCGATAGGTGATCTCGCCGAGCCGGGCCAGCAGGAACGGTGTCTCCGCGTACGCCCCCACCTCGTGGGCGAGCCGCAGCGCCTCCTCGTACTCGCCCTTCGCCTCCTCGAAGGCGCCCCGTCCCATCGACGCCTCCGCGGCCGCGCTGCACACCTGGGCGCGCATCCAGCGGTCGCCGACGCGGCGGCTGATCACCCGGAGCTCGGCGATGTCGTCGTTCACGCCGTGCAGACCGCCCGCGGAGTCGACGAGGACATGCGTGCGAAGCATGAGCGCGACGCCGGTCTCCCAGTCGCCGCCGTATGTGCGGCAGTTGGCCAGGGTGGCGTTCATGGCGTGCCGGACGTCGTACGACTCGCCCAGGTAGTAGACGGTCAGCGGCCAGACGATGCCGGGCAGGCAGGCCGCGTCGGCGCCGCCCCGCTCGAACCAAGCCCGTACCCGGGCGACGTACCGCTGCGACCGCTCGTCCCGCATCGAGTCCGCCGGCCGTGACTCGCTGAGCAGGAACATGTGCAGCAGCCGCAGCTTCATCCGCAGCGGGTGGAGAGGATGCCGCTCCTCGGCGTCGCTGTCGGCGAGGAACGCGTGGACCGGATCGACCGCGCCGAGCTCTTCGAAGACGTCGGCGACCGGACGCGCCGTGGAGGTGGAGCCATGCGTACGGAGACGGGGCTCGGCGGCGGAACCGGCCGCCACCGGCAGGGGCGTGGCACGGTCGTGTGCTGTCCTGGCGTCCAGGGCCGCTGCCAGGCGCAGCACGAGGTCCGTCCATTCGGTGCCCTCGCGGCGGAAGTTGCGCAGCCACCAGAACCAGCCGGTGGCGAGGGCGATGGCCCCGGCCTCCGCCTCGTCACCCGCGACGATCGAACGGTGCAGCCCGGCCCGGATGTTGTCGAGTTCCGTCTCCAGGCGTCCGATCCAGGGCAGTTGCTCGGCGGAGCGCAGCTTGGGGTCGGCCTCCTCGACGAGCGACCGCACCCAGGCCCGGTGCCGGCGCTCGGCCGCGGCACGCAGCTCGGGGTCCTCCGCGGCCCGCTCGGTGGCGTACTCGTGGATCGTCTCCAGCATGCGGTAGCGCATGCCGGCGCTCCCGTCGCCTTCGTAGGGGGTCGCGACGATCAGGGACTTGTCGACGAGCGACCCGATGAGCTCCGCGGCGGGCCCGGTGCACACCGCCTCGGCCGCGGCGAGGTCCCAGCCGCCGGCGAAGACGGAGACCTCGCGCAGCACATTGCGCTCGCGCTCGTCGAGCAGGTCCCAGGACCAGTCGACGACCGCGCGCAGGGTCTGCTGGCGGGGCAGCACCGTACGGCTCCCGGAGGTGAGGAGCCGGAAGCGGTCGTCGAGGCGGTCGGCGATCTGCCGGGGGGTCAGCACCCGGAGGCGGGCGGCGGCCAGTTCGATGGCCAGCGGGAGTCCGTCGAGACGGCGGCAGATCTCGTCGACGGCCGCCTGGTCGTGGACGGCGCGCGTGTCGGGGCGCACGGCGGCCGCGCGCTCCAGGAAGAGCCGGCGCGCGGGGTCGGGCGGCAGGGGCTCGACGGGGCGGACGGCCTCGCCGGGCACGCCGAGGGGTTCGCGGCTGGTGGCGAGGATCGTGAGCCCGGGGCAGTGCGTGAGGAGGGTCTCCGCCAGCTCGGCCGCGGCGTCGATGACGTGCTCGCAGTTGTCGAGTATCAGGAGTTCGCTGCGTGGTGCGCAGTACTCGATCAGCAGGGCGACCGGGTCGTCCTGCGACATCGCCATCTCGTTGGTGATCAGCACGGTCTCGCGCAGGCCGAGGGCGCTGACCACAGCGGCGGGGACCGCCTCCGGCCGGTCGAGCGGGGCCAGCTCCGCCAGCCACGCCTGAGGCAGCCCGGCGGCGGCCTCCTCGGCCAGACGGGTCTTCCCGGAGCCGCCCGGTCCGGTGAGGGTGACGAGGCGGGCCGTGCGCACATCGGAGCGGATGGCGTCGAGTTCGGGTTCCCGGCCGACGAAGGAGTTCAGGCGGGGACGGAGGTTGCCGGTGCGGACGGCACGGGAGCCCGCCGGAGAGGGGCCGCTACGCGCGGGCGACGGCGTGGACGTGGACGGCTGCTGGGACAGCAACTCGGCATGAAGGGCCTGCAGTTCCGTCCCCGGATCGGTTCCCAGTCCCTCCGCGAGCGCGCGGCGCACGCTCTCGTACGCCGCCAGTGCCTCGGCACCGCGGCCCGTGGCCCGCAGGGCTCGTATGAGGAGGGCGTGCAGGGGTTCGTCGTACGGATGGGCGGCGGTCAGTTCCGTCAGCTCGGGCACGACGTCGGGGGCGCGGCCCAGGCACAGGTCGGCCTCGACGCGGGCACGGGTCGCCGTCAGGCGGAGAGCCTCGGGACGGGCCGCGGCACCGCGGTCCGCGAGGTCGGCGAGAGCGGGACCGTGCCACAGGGCGAGGGCCTCGCGCAGATCGCGGGCTGCTGTGTCCGCCTCACCGCGGGCGAGGGCCGAGGTGCCGCGCTGGACGAGGTCCTCGAAGACGAACAGGTCCACGGCCTCGCGGTCGGCGACGAGCCGGTAGCCGCCCGGCTCCGAGCCGACGGCCTCCCGGCCCACGGCGCGGCGGAGCCGTCCGACTAGGGCCTGGAGGGCGGCCGGTGCGTCGAGCGGCGGGTCGTCGGCCCAGACCTCGTCGATCAGGGTGCCGCGGGCGGTGGTGCGGCCGGGGCGCAGGGCGAGCGCGGTGAGCAGGGTGCGGACACGGGGGCCGCCGAGGGGTACGGGGACTCCCCGTTCGTCCTCGGCTTGGGCGACGCCCAGAATCCTGTACCGCACCGGCCCATTCTCCCTGGGACGGCGGTACGAGGCACACGGTTTCCACGGCGAGCCGCAGGGCGGCCGGCGGACGGCGTAGCCAGGTACTCCGACGACGCGGCTGGGGGCCGCACCAGGCACTGCTCGATCGTGGGCCCACGCCCCGCCTCGACGCGCACCCCCGCGGCGGGCCAGCCACTGGGACCACCCGAGCCCGGGCCCGGCCGTCCCGACGACGCGGCGAGGCGCCACGCCGGCAACCGCCCGGGGCTTGGCCTGCGCCCGCCCTCAAGGCGCGGCCCTGTGGACAGATGCCATCCGAGCGCTCCGAGAACACCAGGGCACCACACCACCCGGCTGCCCCACCGACGAGTCAAAGCACCCCGCCCGACCGTCGCCCTACGCCCCCGCCCCCAACGCACGCCCCTGTGGCGAGATGCCCGCCGGGACCGCGCGGGCCCTGGCCGGGGTGCCTGTCCAGCAGGTGCCTCGGCGGGCCAGCAGGCGGCGCAGCCACAGTTCCAGGGAGACCAGGTCCGCGAGCCCGTCCAGAGGGAGCGGCTCGCCGTCCGCGGCGGCGCGGACCGCCTTGCGGACCACGCGCGCCTCCACCAGTCCCGCCTCCGCCAGCAGCGGTGTGGCGAACAGGGCCGTCAGGGAGTCGGCGGACACGCGCAGGCCCGTGCGGGCCGCCGCCGAGGACGCGTGCGAGGGGGCGCCCCAGCCGGGCGGCAGACCGCGGACGCCCGCGCCCTCGAGGACGGTGCGCAGAATCGCCGCCCGCGCTCCCGGCTGCACCCGCAGGGCCTCAGGAAGCGCCCGGCAGGCGCGGACGACCTGGTTGTCGAGGAACGGCGTGTGCAGCCGCTGGGAGCGGATCTCGACGGCCTGTTCCAGCACCCGTAGATCCGCCGCGTGTCTCGCCAGCGCGGCACGCGCGCGGAAATCGCCCGGCCGCTGCCCGGGCCCCACCCCCGTCCGAACTGCGGCTCCTTGCAGGCGAACCGATACTTCAGCCAGGGCCTCACCGGTCAGCCAGCGCGCCGCCGGCCCAGGTCTCGCCCAGGTGAGCGCGGCGAGCGAGGCGCCCACGGCGCCCCCCGGCTCGTCGAACCGCCGCTCCATCAGCCGGTCGGCGAGTGAGTCGACCCCGGCCCGGTACGGCGTGCGGGCCAGCTTCCGTGCCGCGCCGTACACGCGCGCGGGGACCATCACCGAGCCGTCCGCCTTCGTCAACGCGGCCACGGGGCGCACGAGATGGCGCCGCTTGCGGTCCATCAGCAGGTCCGCGAGCCGGGCCGGGTGCGCGTCGAGGACCTGGCGTGCGCCGTAGCCCGTGAAGTGGTCGGCGCTGCCGGCGGCCAGCCGGGCGCGGTGCCTGACCGCCGTCACCAGGGACGGGCCTGGTTCGTCCGTCAGCGGCCCCTCCAGGTCGGCGTAGGGGAGCACTTCCTCGCCGCCGGTGACCACGACGTGGTGCAGGCGGGGGTTGGCCGCCAGCGTGCCGGCCCGCTCGAGCTCGGCCTCGCGGCCCCTGACGGCAAGGTCGTTGAAGGTGACCGCCAGCAGGCGCTCGCCCGCGCCGGTGCCGTGCCCGAGGACCGTGCCGGGCATCCCTGGCAGCCCGGCCGCGAGCAGCGCCAGCGTGCCGGAGGCGGGTCCGCCGGAGAGGTCGGCGCCGATCCCGGGGACCGGCACCCCGCGCGCGGCACGGCGTTCCGCCGGCCCCATGCCGGGGACGGGCCCGGGGTCGATGTCGGTGCCCGGGACGTGCCGAGGGGCCGCCAGCCGAGCGCGTACGGCGTCGACGAGGGCGTCGCGCACCGCGTCCACCGCGGCGGCCGGATCCGCGGGGGGCGCCGCCACCGCGAGCGAGGCGACCGGCTCGTACCCGGCGATCTCACGCGATCCCGCGCGCAGGATGAGCGCGTGGCCCGGCGGGATGCGCCGGACGCCGTCGTACGGGGTCGAGTCGTGCACCGCGGCCGGGACCTCGGGGGCGGCGAGGAGGGCCGCCAGGTGCCCGAAGTCCAGGTTGGCCTCGATGAGGTCCGCGAGGGGGAGCGCCGCGGTCGCGTACGCCGTGCCGCCCGCCCATGGGGTGTAGAACACCGGCCGTGCGCCCGCGAGGTCGCCGCACACCGTGATCCTGCGCCCCACCTGTACCACGGCGGTGTAGCCGCCGGACCAGGCGGTCAGATGGCGAAGGGCGCCTCCCCGGGCGGCGAACAGGCTGAGGCGCAGCTCTTCGTCGGAGGCACCGCACGTGCCGAGAACCGCGATCCGGGTCTGTGCGTCGGCCTTCACGACGCGCACCTCGTCGGGACGCCAGTCGCCGACCACCCACAGCGGATCGGGGTCTCCCCACAGGAGTTGGGAGCCCACCGGGTGCAAGGTCTCGCCGTCGTATCCGGCGGCGCCGGGCTCGGCGACGCCCGCGGCGGTGCTGCTCCATCCCACCAACCACCGCATCGACGCCTCCACAGGCTGTGGACAACCAGTGCACCGCAGGAACGCGTCCATGCTGCCACGAAGAGTGCCTGGAGGAGGGGGTCTGCCACGGCTTGCGCGCCCCGGAATGCGCCCTTGCGGAAACTTCCGCGAGCCGGTGAACTCCCGCTGCGGACACCGTGGTCGGACGGAGGACATCGGGTAGGAACGACGTGAATGCGCCCCCGAAACGCTCCCTGAAAACGCCCTTCGCGCCCCCAAGAGCAGTGGTAGGAGGCTTGATCGCCCCTGAGAACCAGGGTCGCTTTTCAGCCAAATCGACTGTGTGAGAGCAGCGTTGCGCACGCTCCGTACAGGCCTCCCGCAACGCACAGTCCGGGAGGCGGAGTTCGCCTCCCGGACCGGTCCGCCGCCCGCGGGGATGGAGGCGGCGGTATCCCCCAGCCCACTGGATCCAGTACAGCGGGCCGACCCACGCAGAGCCCATGGAACCGCCGTCCCGGTGGCCGGAGTAGAGCGCACGGACGGGCGCACAGCCACACGCCGGTAGCACGCCGCAACCCTCCGTGCTGAGGTGCGGACCACAATCCCGCCATCCGGATTTAAGCCCCTTAACGCTTGGGATGTGGCGAACTACGCTGGGTTTACGAATGCCGCGCGGTTATGCCATCGCCGCGGCAGCCGTCTGTGTCGAGGGGTGGCGCATGTCCAGGGAGCAACGCGGGCCGAACGAAAAACTCGGCGCCGTTCTCGCCCTCGCGGGAATCAGCAACGCGGGCCTCGCCCGGCGCGTCAACGACCTTGGCGCCCAGCGCGGTCTGACTCTTCGCTACGACAAGACCTCGGTGGCGCGCTGGGTGTCGAAGGGCATGGTGCCGCAGGGCGCCGCGCCGCACCTCATCGCCGCGGCCATCGGCCAGAAGCTCGGCCGCCCCGTACCGCTCCACGAGATCGGTCTGGCGGACGCGGATCCCGCACCGGAAGTGGGCCTGGCCTTCCCCCGGGACGTAGGACAGGCGGTGAAGTCGGCGACGGAGCTGTACCGCCTCGACCTCGCCGGGCGCCGGGCCGGCGGCGGCATCTGGCAGTCGCTGGCCGGATCCTTCGCGGTGAGCGCCTATGCGACCCCTGCTTCCCGCTGGCTGATAACCCCGGCCGACAGCTCGGTGGCGCGCGATCCCGGCCCCGGCGAGGGGTCCGGCGCACCGCTGAAGGTCGGCCACAGCGATGTCCAGAAGCTCCGCGAGGCCGCCGAGGACGCGAGGCGCTGGGACTCCAAGTACGGGGGTGGCGACTGGCGCTCCTCGATGGTGCCCGAGTGCTTACGGGTGGAGGCGGCACCGCTGCTGCTCGGCTCGTACTCGGACGAGGTGGGCCGGGCGCTGTTCGGGGCGAGCGCGGAACTGACCCGGCTGGCCGGGTGGATGGCGTTCGACACCGGGCAGCAGGAGGCCGCCCAGCGCTACTACATCCAGGCGCTGCGCCTCGCGCGCGCGGCCGCCGACGTGCCCCTCGGGGGCTATGTCCTGGCGTCCATGTCGCTCCAGGCGACCTACCGCGGCTTCGGCGACGAGGGTGTCGACCTCGCCCAGGCCGCTCTCGAGCGCAACCGCGGTCTGGCCACGGCGCGCACCATGAGCTTCTTCCGTCTCGTCGAGGCACGGGCGCACGCGCGCGCGGGCGACGCCCAGGCGGCCGGCGCGGCCCTGAAGGCCGCGGAGGGCTGGCTGGAGCGGGCCCGCGAGGGCGACAACGACCCGACGTGGCTCGGCTTCTACTCCTACGACCGTTTCGCGGCCGACGCCGCCGAGTGCTACCGGGACCTCAAGGCACCCCGTCAGGTCCGCCGCTTCACCGAGCAGGCCCTCTCCCGGCCGACGGAGGAGTTCGTCCGTTCCCACGGGCTGCGCCTGGTCGTGTCGGCGGTCGCCGAGCTGGAGTCCGGCAACCTGGACGCGGCGTGTGAGCAGGGGGTGCGTGCGGTGGAGGTCGCCGGGCGCATATCGTCGGCGCGAACCACGGAGTACGTGCGCGACCTGCTGCACCGGCTCGAGCCGTACGGCGACGAACCGCGCGTGGCGGAGCTGCGGGAGCGGGCACGGCCGCTGCTGATGGCCCCCGCCTGAGTCCGCCCGCGCGCATCGCCGGGCGTCTCCCGGGTTTGAGGGCATTGTCAGTGGCGCAGTGCACTATCGAAGACCGGGAGGTGAAGCAGGTGCGGGAGATCGCCTATGACTGCGACGTGCTGGTGATCGGAGGCGGAATCGTCGGCCTGTCGACGGCCTATGCGATCACACGTGCCGCTCCGGGCACGCGGGTGACGGTCCTGGAGAAGGAGCCGGGCCCGGCCCGCCACCAGACGGGGCGCAACAGCGGGGTCATCCACAGCGGGATCTACTACCGCCCCGGCTCCCTCAAGGCGCAGTACGCGGTGCGGGGCGCCGCCGAGATGGTCAAGTTCTGCGCGGAGTACGACATCGCGCACGCCGTGACGGGCAAGCTGATCGTCGCCACCGAGCGGGAGGAGCTACCGCGTCTGCACGGACTGATCCAGCGCGGCCGGGAGAACGGCATTCCGGTGCGGGAGCTGGGCGCCGCCCAGATCTCGGAGTACGAGCCGGAGGTGCAGGGCCTTGCGGCCATCCATGTGGGCACGACCGGGATCTGCGACTACGTGGCGGTCGCCCGGCAGCTGGGCGAGGCGTCGGGGGCGGAGATCCGGTACGGCGCGCAGGTGGTGCAGATCGACCGGCGCCCTTCCCTCGGGGTCGCGGCGCGCACAGACGACGGAACGGTCCTTCGCGCACGCGTTCTGGTCAACTGCGCCGGGCTGCACTGTGACGAGGTGGCCCGGCTGACCGGTGACGACCCGGGCATGCGCATCGTGCCCTTCCGGGGCGAGTACTACACGCTGCGGCGGCCCGAGCTGGTGCGCGGCCTGGTGTACCCGGTGCCGGACCCGGCGTTTCCGTTCCTCGGGGTGCATCTGACACGCGGGATCGACGGAGAGGTGCACATCGGGCCGAACGCGGTGCCTGCGCTGGCGCGCGAGGGGTACGGCTGGGGGGTCGTGCAGCCGCGGGAGCTGGGCGGGACGGTGGCCTGGCCGGGCGCGTGGCGGATGGCCAGGCGGCACTGGCGCTACGGGGCGGGGGAGCTGCGGCGGTCGGTGTCGAAGGCGGCGTTCACCCGGGCCGTGCGCAGACTGCTGCCGGGTGTCGGCGAGGACGACCTCGTACGGACCGCGGCCGGGGTGCGGGCGCAGGCCGTGCTGCGGGACGGGACGCTGGTGGACGACTTCCTGATCCGTGAGGGCGCGCGGACGGTCCATGTGCTGAACGCTCCGTCGCCCGCCGCCACCGCTTCGCTGCCGATCGGCCGGGAGGTGGCACGGCGGGTGCTGGCCGGGCTGGACCAGGGGTGAGCCGCCCGGCGCCGAGCCCGGACGGCGGTCCGGTTCACGGGCCCGTGCTCGCGGGTGCCGCCACGGCGCCCACGCCTGCCCTCATGTGCACCGGACGGCACGATCGCCCGCGGCCGTGGACGGACTCGACCGACCGGGCCGCATCGGCCCGTAAAATTGGTCCCACTGTGTCTGAGTCCATCGACTTCGCTTCCGAAGACCACCACGTCATCGCCCCCTGCGGACCTCTCACCCCTGCCGCCGGAGCGTCCCCTCGGCCTGCCCGGGCCAAGGGCGAGCCGCGCTTCCCCGACGGGCCGATGGCCGATCCGGCCGGGTCGCACTTCGAGCGCCGGATCCGCAGTTTCCAGCCACGGCGCAGCCGGGTGACGGCCGGGCAGGCGGACGCGCTGCAGCGGTTGTGGCCCGCTTGGGGGCTGGACATCGACGGGCAGCGGATCGTCGATCTCGCGGAGCTGTTCGGGAACACGAACCCCGTCGTGCTCGAGATCGGCTTCGGCATGGGCGAGGCCACCGCGCGGATGGCCGCGGCGGACCCGGCCACCAACATCCTGGCCGTCGACGTGCACACCCCCGGCCAGGGCAACCTGCTGAGTCTCGCCGACCGAGGCGGGCTGACCAACGTCCGGGTGGGCAACGGCGACGCGATCATCCTGCTTCGCGAGATGCTGGCGCCCGCCTCGCTCGACGGGCTGCGCGTCTACTTCCCCGACCCCTGGCCCAAGAAGCGCCACCACAAGCGGCGCCTCATCCAGCCCGAGTTCCTCGCACTCGCCGCCACCCGCCTCAGGCCCGGCGGGCTGGTGCACTGTGCGACGGACTGGGAACCGTACGCCGAACAAATGCTCGAGGAACTCACCGCACATCCGGAGTTCGAGAACACACAGCCCGACGGCGGTTTCGCGCCCCGTCCCGACTTCCGGCCGCTGACCCGTTTCGAGGGCCAGGGGCTGGACAAGGGTCATGTGGTGAACGACCTGCTCTTCCGGCGTGTACAGCACCGGGACCAGCCTTCCGCGGGCGACTGAGCCGCGGGCCCCTCACCAGGCCCCGTCGCGGGCGGCGCCCCTTCCTCGTTAGGGTCGATGCCGTGGCCACGTTTCCCCCGTACCCGTCGCATCCGGCCGGCGACTCCGGTGGAGGCACCCTGGGGCCCCCGCACTGGTGGCAGAGGCGGTGGGTGCGCTACGGCGCGTCGATCACACTGCTGACGCTCTCCGGGCTCGTCATCCTCGCCCTCGTACGGGAGCAGACCGGCACCAAGGGCTTCCTGGTGGGGCTGGGCCTCGCGGTGCTGCCCGTGCCCCTGCTCGTGGCCGCGTTCCGCTGGCTCGACCGGGTCGAACCAGGGCCGTGGCGCAATCTGCTCTTCGCCTTCGCCTGGGGCGCGTGCGCGGCCGCGCTCATCGCGATCGTCGCGAACAGCTTCGCGACCAAATGGATAGCGACCGCCACCGCCGACCCGCACGGCGCCGACACCCTCGGTGCGACCGTCATAGCGCCCGTCGTCGAGGAGTCCGCGAAGGCCGCGGCCGTGCTGCTGGTCTTCCTCTTCCGCAGACGGGACTTCACCGGGATCGTCGACGGCGTGGTGATCGCCGGGGTCACCGCGACCGGCTTCGCCTTCACCGAGAACATCCTCTACCTGGGCACCGCCTTCGGCACGGACGAGCTGAGCGGGCAGCGGGGGCTCGCGTCCGTGACCGCCGCGACCTTCTTCGTCCGCGTGGTGATGTCCCCCTTCGCCCATCCCCTGTTCACCGTGCTCACCGGCATCGGCTTCGGCATCGCCGCCCTCACCTCGGAGCGCAAGCAGCTGCGCCGGGTCCTGCTGCCGCTGATCGGGCTGCTGCTCGCGATGGGCATGCACGCCATGTGGAACGGGTCCTCGGCATTCGGCGACTACGGGTTCTTCGCGGTCTACGCGTCGTTCATGGTGCCCGCGTTCGCGCTGCTGACCTGGCTGGTCGTCTGGACGCGGCAGCGGGAGCTGCGGACCGTGCGGGAGGAGCTGCCGGTGTACGCGGTCACCGGCTGGCTGGGCCCGGTGGAACCGTTCGTCCTCGGCTCGATGCGGGCCCGGCGGCTGGCCCGGGAGTACGCACGCCACCACTTCGGGAAGCCCGCGGCACGTTCGGTGGCGCGGTACGAGGCGTACGCCACCTCGCTCGCGTTCCTGCGCCACCGGGGCCGCCGGGGCCGGGCCGACGCCGATTTCGTCGTACGGGAACGGGAACTGCTGGACGAGCTGTGGGCGCGGCGGTCGGTGGCACGGCCGGCGCTCGCGTACGCCGCGCGGGCCACGACACCGGTGGCCCCGCCGGTGGTGACACCGCAGGTCCCACCGATCTACGGGTACGCCCCGGCGTACTGGCCGGGGCCCTACGGTCCGGCGGCGCCGTATCCCACCTACAACCCGTACCGCTCGTAGCGGTCGCGGAAGGCTCGGCGCCGCCGGACCCGCGGGGACGACGGGGGAGGCGGGCGGCCCTTACGCCGACGCCACCGTCAGCTTCGCCGCCTCGTCGTCCGTCAGCGTCAGGTCCCCCACCGCCAGCAGGGCCGGCAGCTGTTCCAGCGTGCGGGCGGAGGCGATCGGGGCCGCCACCGTCGGCCGGCCCGCGAGCCACGCCAGGGCCACCGTCGCGATCTCCGCGCCCCGCTCCTGCGCGACCTCGTCCAGGGCCGCCAGCACGCGCAGTCCTCGCTCCGACTTCAGGTACTCGCCGGCCCGCCCCGCACGCGCCGAGTCCACCGTCGTACCCGGCCGGTACTTGCCGGTCAGGAATCCGGCCGCGAGGGAGTAGTACGGGACGGCCGCGAGACCGGCGCGGGAGGCGACGCCCTCCAGCGCACCCTCGTACGTGTCGCGCGAGACCAGGTTGTAGTGCGGCTGCAGTGCCACGTACCGCGCGAGGTTCTCGCGGTCGGAGAGGTCGAGGGACTCCTGGAGGCGTTCGGGGGAGATGTTCGAGGCGGCGATGGCACGCACCTTGCCCGCCTTCACCAGCTCGTCCAGTGCGCCGATGATCTCCTCCACGGGCACCTCGGGCTGGTCGAAGTGCGTGTAGTAGAGGTCGATGTAGTCCGTGTCCAGACGGCGCAGGGACGCGTCGGCCGCCGCCCTGATGTTGGCGGCGCGCAGGCCCTGGTACTCCGGGTGCTGGCTGACCTTGGTGGCGATGACGACGTCCGAGCGGTTGCCGCGCGCCTTGACCCACTTGCCGATGATGGTCTCCGACTCGCCGCCCTTGTTGCCCGGGGCGAAGGCCGAGTAGGAGTCAGCGGTGTCGACGAAGTTGCCGCCCGCCGCCGCATAGGCGTCGAGCACCGCGAAGGACTGGGCCTCGTCGGCGGTCCAGCCGAAGACGTTGCCACCGAGAGAGAGCGGGAAGACCTCGAGGTCGGAGGAACCGAGCTTGCGAAGAGAAGTCATGCTCAATGCCAACGCCCGTACCGGACGGGCGCCTTCCGGAACCGCCGCAAAATTCGCGTAAACAACCGGATCGACGTATTCCGACCCGGGACGACCACGACCGGCAGTCCTGACGTGGGGGGGGTTACGTCAGGACTGCCGGAGCCGGGGAGGGAGGGCCGCGGAGGGCCCGCCCGAACCGTCAGGGGTTGAGACCCCTGCTCTGCAGCCATGCCATCGGGTCGATCGCGTCGCCGCCGCCCGGGTGGACCTCCAGGTGCAGGTGCGGCCCGGTCACGTTGCCCGTCGCGCCCACGCGGCCGATGACATCGCCCGTGGCGACCTTCTGGCCCGCGCTGACGTTGATCGACGACTGGTGGCAGAACCACAGCTGCGTGCCGTCGTCGAGGGTCAGGATCGTGCGGTAGCCGTACGATCCGGCCCAGCCGGCCTCCGTGATGGTGCCGCTGTGGATCGCCTTGATGAGCGTGCCCGTGGGAGCGGCGAAGTCGAGGCCCGTGTGGTACCCGGAGGACCACATGGCGCCGGCGTCACCGAAGCGGGAGGTGAGGGTGTAGGAGGAGGTCGGCAGCGTGAACTGCTTGGCCAGTTCCGCCAGCCGTTCCGCCTCGGCCTTCTTCTTGGCCTCTTCCGCGGCCTTCTGCTTGTCCGCGGCGGCCTTCGCAGCCGCGTCCTCCTGCGCCTTCTTGGCCGCGGCGGCGGCCTTCTGCGCGGCGGCGTCCTCGGCGGCCCGGGCGGCCTCGACGGCGACCCGGTCCTGTTGGGCCTCGGCCTGCTGGATGATCCGGGTGCGCAGCGCCTCACCCGCGTCCTTGGTGCCCGCGGCGGCGTCGGCGGTGGAGACACCCGCGGTGCTCAGAGGAGTGGCGGAGCCCTTGGGGGCGGCGGTGTCCTGGCCGATGAGGGCCTTGGCCGATTCGGTGACCGAGGAGAGGTCCGGCATGGATATGGACACCGGCGGTTTGCCGGTCTGCGCGGTGGCCATGCCGCCCGCGCCGACGGCGGCCATCACACCGACGCCCAGAACGGTGGAGCTGCGTGCGAGTCCTCCTCCGCGCTGCTTGCCGACGCGGTGCCGGCCGCGGACCGGACGGAGGGACTCCTCAGTGGGGTTCCACTCCTCCCAGGAGCCCTCCTCGGCGCCGGGTGCGAACCCGAACGTCTGAGTGGCGTTGGGAGCGGACGAGGTGCTCTGGGCAGGCGGGTTGGACGCCACGTGGGCGCACTCCTTTCCTTCCGTCTCGCCTACCGGGTTAGCTGACGGGTTCGGAGAGGAAGGTCTCCTACGCGCGTATACCGGCCGCGCTTCCGCGGCGGTATCCGCCCGATTCACCCCAAGTTGATGGTTCCCCGGTTCCCTTGCGGGATTCGGCATGCGCACGGAGCCGCCTCTTGTGACGGCTGGGACGACCGCGCTGCGTTATCGAACGTTAATAGACGCGGAGCCCGGATTCCAAGCTGTTGAACAGATCCTTGACGTACTTGGCCAGGACTTTCATGCCATGACCGACCCAAAACGGGCGAGTTGACCACGCCTCATGCGCCTCACAAGTGTTGACGGTGTATCAGTTGTTATGCGCAGGGGCACCGCTCGACCACCGAGCGTCACCCGTCAAGGGCGCTCGGGCCGGCGCACGGCCAGCAGGGCCATGTCGTCGGTGGCGCGGCAGCCGGTGTGGCGGGCGACCTCCTCGGTGGCCGCGGCCAGCAGTGCGCCGGGGCCGGGGAAGACGCGGCCGGCGAGCCGGGCGGCGGGATCGTAGAACTCGCCGTGCGCGTCCCGTGCCTCCGAGACGCCGTCGGTGTAGAGCAGCAGCGTCGCCCCGGGTGGGAACTCCCACTCCTCACTGCGGTCGGGCCAGACCCCGAGGTCTCCCATGCCGAGCGGCAGCGCCGGCTCACGGGCCTCCAGTACCCGCACCGTGCCGTCCGGGAGCAGAAGGAGGGGCGCGGGGTGGCCGCGGTTGACGATCCGGACGACCCCGCCGCCGTGCGGGATCTCGGCGAGGACCGCGGTGGTGAACCCCTCGCACGCGTCGAGTCCGTCCCGCCGGGTGCCCTCGCGCGACAGCGCCCGCTCCAGACGCTGGGCGACCGCCTCCGGGGTCGACTCCTGCTCGGCGGCCTCCCTGAAGGCGCCGATGACCACGGCGACCGCGGCCACGGCTCCCATGCCCTTGCCCCGCACGTCGCCGACCACGAGCCGTACCCCGTGCGGGGAGTCCTGCACGGCGTACAGGTCGCCGCCGATGAAGGCCCCGGCCTGCGCGGCCTCGTACCGGGCCGCGACGTCCAGCCCGCCGGTCCGTGGGGCCGGCTCGGGCAGCACGGCACGCTGGACGGCCTCGGCGATCCCCCGGGCGGAGGCGAGGCGTTCGTTCTTGCGCCGGACGAGCAGGTTGATGAGGACCGCCAGGACGGCGACGGTCACGACGGTGCCCATCTCGGTGACCACGTCGGGCCGCCCGGGAAGGCCGGACCTGAGGTGGACGGCGAGGACGGCGAGCACCGCGGCCACGCCGGTGAGCACCGTGCCGCGCAGCGTGTAGAGCGGCGCGGCGACGAGCGGCGCGGCGGTGAACAACGGGCCGGCCGTGACATCCGACGGGGCGAGGAAGTCGTAGCCGGTCCCGACGGCGATGAGCAGGGCGGGCAGGGCGCTCAGGAACGCACGCGCGCAGAAGAAACGACGGTTCTCGCGCTCGGCACGACGCGATGACGGGGCGTCCCCGGCACCGGCGGCCGGCACGGGTTCGCCGGACGGTCGGCCGCCGGGCTGGTCGTGGTCGTCGTACGACTCCTCGAGCCACAGCGGGCCTGCTTGCTGCACCACGCGTCCAGGCTTCACGGAAGGGGAGCGAAGGGCGACCCCTGTGGGCCGGCCGGGGTATGGACCGGGAGCGAACCGGTGGCCACGCGTCGGGCGGAGGAACCACCGAGGGCCGGAGCCCTTTCGGACTCCGGCCCTCGGCCATCAGTAGCGGGGACAGGATTTGAACCTGCGACCTCTGGGTTATGAGCCCAGCGAGCTACCGAGCTGCTCCACCCCGCGTCGGTGATACCAGTGTAAGCCATACGCGCGACGTGAAGCGCACGGGTTTACGCCCACGCGCTTTCACCAGGTCATTCCGGCCCGTCCACGCAGTCGTGGCAGGTGTCTCAGGGGCGGGTCGAGGGGGACAGCAGATGCGCGTTCGGGGCCTTCGCCAGGTCCTCGTACTGCGGCAGGAGCACCACGTCCGCCCCGGCCTCCGTCAGCACGGCGGTCCCGTCGGCCGCCTGCACGAACGTGTCCGGCTCACGCCAGGCGGTGACCACGCGCCGCACCCCGGCGTCCAGGATCAGCCGGGCGCACGGCGCGGGCCGGGAGGCGCGGCGGGCGCACGGTTCCAGGCTGCTGTACACCGTGGCGTCCGCGAGCCGCGGATCGGCGGGGTCCAGCTTCGCCAGGGCCGCCTCCTCGGCGTGGACCACGGGGTCGCCGCCCTCGCGGGAGTGCCCGCGCGCCAGCTCCGTACCGTCGGCCGCGACGACCACCGCTCCCACGCTGAAGGCCGTGCGGGACGGCGGGCACTGCGCGGCGAGCTCGCAGGCCGTCTCGAGCCAGCGCCGGTCCGCGGCGGAGGCGAGCGCGCCGGTGCCGGGCGCCGTGGGCACGTACCGCAGCAGCACGACGTCCCCGACCGGCCGCGTCTCCACCAGCCGCATCCGCCCCGGCGGGTAGGCGCCCGGCCCGAACATCCGCGGTGCGCCCGGTTCGCCCACGAACAGCGGAGCGACGACGAGCTGCAACTCGTCCGCGAGACCCTGCCGCAGCAGCTGGGTGTGCACGCGCCCGCCGCCCTCGACCATCAGCCGCCGTACGCCCTTGACGTCCCCGAGATGAGCGAGCACCGCGCGCCAGTCCACGTCCGGCCCCAGAGCGACCACCTCCACGTTCGCCGGCAGCAGCCCACGCAGCCGCTCGGCGCCCGAGTCCGTCGTGTAGACGGCCTTCTCGCCGCCCGTGTGCCAGAAGAGTGCGTCCGGGTCCAGGGCACCGGACGCGCTCACCGTGACCTTCAGCGGGTACTCCGGCAGCCCTGCGGCGACCCGGGCCGCGCGTCGCTCGTCGGAGTAGACCAGCAGCCGCGGGTTGTCCGTGCGCAACGTGCCCGCGCCGACGAGTATGGCGTCGCTGGCCGCCCGCACCTCGTCGACCCGGTCGAAGTCCTCCGGTCCGGACAGCAGGAGCCGCTGGGGGCCGGTGTCGTCCAGGAAGCCGTCGAGGGAGACGGCCGCGGACAACAGGACGTAGGGGTGGGCCATGGATTGCGCTCCGGTGGTCGGGATCCGGTGGTTCCGGGTCGAGGGTCGAGGTCCGGCGGAACCGGGGGCGGGATGTGTGGTTCAACTTTTAAACAATAACTACACTGGCGGCATGACGACCCGCTGGCTCACCCCCGAGGAGATGCGCGCCTGGCGCGCGTACCTCGCCGCGTCGTGGCTCCTGGAGGACACGATCGACCGGCAACTCCAGCAGGAGGCCGGCATGCCGCACCTGTACTACTCCGTCCTGGCCAACCTCTCCGACGCACCCGGCCACCAGATGCGGATGACCGACCTCGCCGAGACGCTGAAGATCACACGCAGCCGGCTGACGTACGCGGTCACCCGCCTCGAGAAGGACGGCTCGGTCCGCAGGGAGGGCTGCCCCACGGACAAGCGCGGCAGCACCGCGGTCCTGACGGACGCCGGCATGGCTCTCCTGGAGCGTACGGCGCCGGGCCACGTCGAGACGGTACGGGCAGCCGTGTTCGACCAGCTCACGCCCGAGCAGGTGGCACAGCTGGAGGCGATCTGCACCCGGATCACCGACACGCTCCAGGGCGACGACGAGCAGTCGCCGTGCGGCGGAGTGCCCTGGCGCCGGCGTTCGTCCACGGCGTGAAGCCCAGCCACTCACCGAGGCGCTGAACCACCGGTCCGAAGGCCCGCGGGCCTGGAGTCGCGGATCCGAGCAGGTCCGAATCATGGCCGGCCCCGCAGGCCCGAAACAGGTTGCTTGAATTTTGAAGCACGACTAGAGTCTGCCGACGAGGTTGTGTTTCAAATCTGAAGCATGGGGTGCACCCTCCGCACCCGACCCGCAGGACCGGAGAAGGACGACAGACATGCGCGAGCTTGGCGAAGGCACCGTCCCCAGCGACAGCAGCAACCCGACCGACGTCCCCGCCGCCACGGTGCGCACCCGCGTGACGGTCCCGCTGCGCTTCGGCGACGGTTACACGGTCACCGCCGACCTCGTCACCTTCCACGGCCTCGTCGACGGCATGGAACACGTGGCCGTGATCCTCGGCAAACCCCCGGCCGACCGGCCCCCGCTGGTGCGGCTGCACTCCGAGTGCCTGACCGGCGACGTCTTCGGCTCGGCGCGCTGCGACTGCGGCCCCCAGCTGCGGGAGGCCGTGGAGCGCATCGCCGACCAGGGCGGCATCCTGCTCTACCTCCGCCAGGAGGGCCGGGGCATCGGGCTGTACAACAAGCTCGACGCCTACGCCCTCCAGGACCAGGGCCTGGACACCTACGAGGCCAACGCCGCGCTCGGTCTGCCGGAGGACGCCCGCGACTACACGGCCGCAGCGCAGATGCTCCGCGCCCTCGGCGTCGACGCCCTGGACCTGCTCTCCAACAACCCCGACAAGGCGGCCCAGCTGCGTTCCCACGGCCTCACGGTCACCCACCACGTCCCGACGGGCGTCTTCACCACGGCGCACAACGTCCGCTATCTCCGCGCGAAGGTGGTGCACACCCAGCACACCCTGCCCCTCACGGAGCTGACCGCGGGCTGACGCCGGTGCCATGAGCCCGCGTCGGGGTCGATACGCCCACGGGTGGGCCGGGTTCATGCACGTGCCGTCGAACGAGTCGAACAGGCTCGTGCCGGGCGCGTACGGCAGGGAGCCCGACGGCCGTCCGCCGTGCATGAGCGCCCGCGCCCAGCCGGTCAGCCGGTCAGCCGGTCAGCCGGTCAGCCGGTCAGCCGGAGACTCCGACAACGGCCGAGCCCCCAGCTCTGAATGCCTCTGAGCTGGGGGCTCTTGGGTAGGCCCTGTGGGACTCGAACCCACAACCAATGGATTAAAAGTCCACTGCTCTGCCAATTGAGCTAAGGGCCCACGCGATGTTGCCTCCCTGAGCATAGCCGGAGGAGGCCGGGACTCCGATCGGGTATCGGTGACCCGGCCACACCGGCGGCCGAGATCCTGCGGATGGCCCCGCCCGTCCGCCGCGTCCCTAGGGGTCCACCACCTCCACCGTTCCAGTCCTCGCCGCCTCCCGCGCGCGGGTGCGCTCGTGGTGCGGATTCAGGAACCAGTGCCGGGCCGACGCCAACCACCAGGTCGCCGCGAAACCGAGCACCACCAGGACAGCCACCGGTGCGTAGTTGAAGGTCTCCCAGGTGACCGGGGAGACCTGCGGGAGCATGAAGAGAACCGTGATCACCCCGACCCACACCACCGAGACCACCCCGATCACCTGCGACCAGCGTCCCAGGTGCCACGGCCCGCGTTCGAACGCCTCGCCCTTGCGCACCCGCAGCAGGGTCGGGACGACGTAGGCGACGTACAGTCCGATCACGGCGATCGAGGTGACCGCCGCGTAGGCCGTGTAGTTGATCAGGTACGGCAGGCCGAGGACCAGAGCGCCCAGCGCGGCGAGCCACACGGCGGCCACGGGGGTGCGGGTGCGCGGGCTGACCGTGTGCCACACATGCGAGAACGGCAGCGCGCCGTCGCGCGAAAAGGCGTAGATCATCCGGCTGTTGGCCGTCACCGACGCCATGCCGCAGAACAGCTGGGCCCCGACCACCACGAGCAGCAGCAGCTTGCCCGCGGTCGCGCCGAGAGCGTCCAGCAGGATCTGAGCGGGCGGCGCGCCGGTCGGTGAGGCGAGCTCCTTGTCGTACGACTGGATGGCGAAGGTGAAGCCGAGCAGCAGCACGAAGCCGGCGATCCAGGAGGTCCAGATGGACCGGACGATGCCCCTCGGGCCCGCCGTCGACGCGTCGTGGGTCTCCTCCGTCATATGGGCGGAGGCGTCGTAGCCGGTGAAGGTGTACTGGGCCATCAGCAGACCCAGCAGGACGACGTAGACCCCGCCGCCCCAGCCCGTGTTGTTCACGAACTTGGTGAACACGAAGGACGCCGACTGATGGTGGTCCGGTACGAACGCCAGTGCGCCGACGATCACCGCGACGCCCAGCACGTGCCACCACACGCTGACGTTGTTGAGGAAGGCGACGATGCGCACGCCGAAGGTGTTCAGCAGGCCGTGCAGGAACAGGATGGCCGCGAAGAGCAGAACCGTGCGGCCTGGGGTGATCTCGAAGCCGAACTGGAGATTGAGGTAGGCGCCGAGGAAGGACGCGGCCCCGAAGTCGATGCCCGCCGTCACCGCCACCTGGCCCAGCACGTTGAACCAGCCCGTGAACCAGGCCCAGGCCGCCGCCGAGCGCGGAGGCGCGAGGCGGTGGGCCCAGAAGTACAGGCCCGCGGAGGTCGGGTACGCCGAGCAGATTTCGGCCATGGACAGCCCGACGAACAGGGTCATCAGGCCGACGGCGACCCAGCCCCAGGTCATCACGGCCGGGCCGCCCGTGTTCATGCCGAACAGGTACAGGGTCAGACAGCCCGAGAGAACCGAGATGATCGTGAAGGAGACCGCGTAGTTGGAGAACGCCGACATGCGGCGGGCGAGGACCTGGGTGTACCCGAGCTGGGCGAGCCGTTCCTCGTCGGACACGGTGGCGCCCGGTTTCCCTGAGGGATCACGTGCGCTGATGGGCGAGGGAGATGTCATGCCCCCAGCAATGCCCATGCCCGGGGCGTGACATGCGTCACAGTGTGGCCGAAAAGTGGGGCTAGAAAATCCCCTTGTACTGCTGCCAGCCAGTGCCGATCTTCACCCGCGCGGCGAACGACCCGTTGCCGTAGCCGGACTGGCGGTAGAGGTTGCCGGCGGTGTCCCGGGCGACGATGTCCGCCTTGCCGTCGCCGGTGATGTCGCCGACGCCGACCACGACGTTGTAGGAGTTGCCCCAGTTGGTGAAGAGCCGGACCCGGGACGCGAAGGTGCCCTTGCCGGTGCCGTAGTAGTGGTACAGGACGTTGGACTTGTCCTGCGCGATCAGGTCGCCGATCCCGTCGCCGTTGAGGTCACCGACACCGACGACCTTCTTGTACGTCTTCCAGTTGTCGTACAGCTTCACGCGCGCGGACAGGCCTCCGGTGCTGGTGCCCTTGTACAGGTAGACCGCACCGGTCGACGCGTTACGCGCGAGCAGGTCGGCCCGCCCGTCACCGCTGATGTCCCCGGGCGAGGTCAGCACGTCGTACTGGTTCCAGCCAGTGCCGAGGGAGGTGTGGCTGCTCGACGGCGTGTACGGGTCGCCGCACTTGCCGGCGTAGCGGCGCAGTTCGCCGTTCGGCATGCGCACCAGCATCTCGGCACAGCGGTCGGTACCCATGTCGCCGAACGGAACGGCGACGGTCCCGGCCGGCCAGCCGGAGGCCGAACGCTTCCAGTCGAAGGTTCCCTTCCCCTCGGTGTAGTGCAGCGTCAGGGCGCCGTTGGAACCAAGGGTGACGAGTTCGCCGTAGCTGTAGCCACCCTGGTCGTGGAAAGCCTGCCGACCGCCGCTCAGCGCGATGGTGCCGCCCGAGGTGTACATGCCCCCGCCGTCGGCGGCCGTGGCGGTCAGCGTCCAGGTGTACTTGCCGTTGTACGCGTACGTACCCGAGTCCGTCTTCCCGTTCCAGTCGACGTCGATGTCGGTGCCGCTGCCGGTGAGAGTGCGCACGGTCCGGCCGATGGAGTCCTTCACCCTGAAGGTCCAGGTGGCCGGCTTGGTGAGCTGCCAGGTGCTCTTCCAGGAGTCGTCCTTGGCGCTCGCCAGTTCGTCGTCCATCTCGGACTCCATCGCGGCGAGCGGCTGCGTCGGGACCCCGCTCTGCACGATCCGGATCATGTGGTCCTGGTCGACATAGGCGATGTCGCCGCCGAACTTGTCCACCGTCCAGGTCAGCCGTCGCTGGTCCGCGGTGTTCCCCGCAGGGAGGTCGGCGACGGCGCGCGCGGGCGCGGCCGTACCGGAGTGGTAGTCCGTCAGCATGAGCTTGCCGGCGCTCCGGTCGTGCTGGACGAGGTAGCCGTCGCCGACGAGCACGGGGCCCGAGGGGACGGTGATGTTCTTCTTCGCCGTCCGGTCGTACACGCCCGCGGCACCGGTGGGGCCGCAGTTCCAGTAGATCCAGCGGCCGATGACCTGGAGTTCCTTGACCGTGCACGGCGCGCCGGTGGCGACGGTCTGGACCGTCTTGCCCTTCTCCAGGTCGTAGGCGGTGACCACACCGTTGCCCGAGCCGGGTGCCCACAGCGCCTGGCCCCAGAGGGAGGCGGCCGTGATGGAGCGCGTCAGCCGGACGGGGTGGTGGTAGTACCCCTGCACGGCGTCGACGTACTGCTTGCCGGTCGAGGTCGCCTGGTACACGTAGTAGCGGCCGGTGGCGTCGACGAGCCTCGCGCCGGTGACGACCGGTTCCGCCGCCCCGTTGGACGAGTTCTCGTCCAGGGCGATGTGGGCGGTCAGCTTGCCCGTGCCGTCGTCCATGAAGTAGCCGACGTACGAGTTGCCGAAGGAGCGCATCGGCACGCAGCCCGAGCCGTCCGCGTCGCACGGCACGCGCTGCGCATGGCTGCCGACGGCGAAGGTGCCGGCGTACCCGCGAGTGGTCCTCTGCAGCACCGTCGAGCCGTCGGCCGAAATCCGACGGCCGATCACGAACTGATCACCGCTCGGGGTGTTCTCCACGGTGGTCAGGAAGCCGCCCGCGTAGTCGATGCCCCACACGCCGTCGGTCTGGACGGGTGTGGGAGTGGTGTCCGCTGCGACCGGTCCCGCGGTGGTCAGCGAGCCGGCGCCCAGAGCCGCCAGGCTCGCGAGAGTGAGGGCGATCCGGCCACGCCGGGTCGCCGAAGAGCGTGCGTTCACACGCCGAACCAAGGGTCCCTCCCCAGGGAAGCGAGAACGGCATGGCGGCCCGGGGCCGTTCCCCCCGACCCGGTGCACGGCCGCGCGAATCCCCCCGGCCGCACCGCTCCATGCCAAGTCGAGGGATGTTAACAACCGCCTCACAGGTAAAGGAAGCGAAAAAGTGAACGTGTGTCGCGTCTCCCGGAAACGCGGAAGGGCCCGCACGACCTGAGTCGTGCGGGCCCTCCGCCGGTCGGTGACCCGGCGTCAGCCGTTGCGCTTCCAGCGCGGCTTGTCGTCGCGGCGGCCGAAGGAGCCGGTGCCGCGGTGGTCGTCACGACGGCCGTACGGGCGGTCATGGGTGCCGGAGCGGTACCCGGGCCGGTCGCCCTGGCGGTCGCGGTTGAACGGGCGGTCGCCGCTGCGGTGTCCGCCGCGGTCGTCGCGCCGGTCGAACGAACGCCGGTCGTTGTCGCGGCGGAAGCCGCCACGGTCGTCACGCCGCTCGAACGAACGCTGGTCGTTGTCCCGGCGGTCGCGGTCGAGGGGGCGACGGTCACGGTCGTTGTCGCGACGGAAGCCGCCACGGTCGTCACGCCGCTCGAACGAACGGCCACCACGGTCCCCGTCCCGACGGTCGAAACCACGGTCCCGGTCGCGGTTGAAGCCGCCCCGGTCGTCCCGGCGGTCGCGGTCGAAGGGGCGACGGTCACGGTCGTTGTCGCGACGGAAGCCGCCACGATCATCACGCCGCTCGAACGAACGGCCACCACGGTCCCCGTCCCGACGGTCGAAACCACGGTCACGGTCGCGGTTGAAGCCGCCCCGGTCGTCCCGGCGGTCGCGACGCTCGTACGACGACGAACCGGACGTACGCTCCCCGCGCTCGGTCACGTCGGTGCGCTCGACCCGCTCGGCGTCCTGAGCCGTCGGCTGCTCCGGAACGAAGATCTCCGCCACCGGCGCCTCGCCGGCCTCGGAAGCCGCCGGGTTCTCCTCGGCCGCCGCGATCGCCGCCTCCGGGTCCTCGCCCCGCTCGCGCGCCGCGCGGGCGAGCAGCCGGTCGGCCTCCTCGCGCAGTTCGGCCGCGCGCCGCGTGGCCCGCTCCAGCTGCTTGGCCAGCTGGGCCACCTCACGCTCGGCCTGCTGCGCGGCGGTCCCGGCGGACTCGGCCTGGAGCTCGGTCATGGACCGGGCACCGGTGATCTCGGCGACCTCGGGGTCGAACACGGCGCCGCCCTGGATGATGTGGCGCGAGGCGTCGACACCCGCGTCCTCCATCAGCCGGAAGATCGTGCGGCGCTGGTGCGGCAGGGCGAGAGAGACCACCGTGCCCGTACGGCCGGCGCGGGCCGTACGCCCGGCACGGTGCAGATAGTCCTTGTGGTCGCCGGCGGGGTCCACGTTGAGGACGAGGTCGATGCCGTCGACGTGGATGCCGCGGGCCGCGACGTCCGTGGCGACGAGGACGTTCACGTACCCGTCCTTGAAGTCCGCCAGCGTCCGGGTGCGCGCGCCCTGGGTCATGCCGCCGTGCAGCGCGTCCGCCTTGGCACCGGCCTCGCGCAGCTGTTCGGCGACCCGGTCGGCGCCGAGCTGCGTGCGCACGAAGATGATGGTCCGCCCCTTGCGGGAGGCGATGGCGGCGGTGACCGGGGCCTTGTCCTTGGGCTTCACGATGAGGATGTGGTGCGACATGGTCGTCACGGCGCCCTGGGCGGCGTCGACCTCGTGGCTCACCGGCTCGTGGAGGTAGCGCTCCACGAGAGTCTGGATCTCGTTCTCCATGGTCGCGGAGAACAGCATGCGCTGGCCGTCGGCCGGCACCTGGTCGAGCAGCTCGGTGACCTCGGGCAGGAAGCCCAGGTCGGACATCTGGTCGGCCTCGTCGAGCACCGCGATCTGCACGTCCTCGAGGGAGCAGGCACCACGGTTGATGATGTCGCGCAGTCGGCCCGGAGTGGCGACGAGGATGTCGACGCCGCGCTCGAGGGCGTAGATCTGGTTGCCCATGGAGGTACCGCCGCAGACGACCTTCATCTTCAGCCCGAGGACGTCGCCGTAGGGCTGAAGGGCGTCCGCCACCTGCATGGCGAGCTCACGCGTCGGGGTGAGGATGACCGCCCGCGGCCTCTTCTTCTCGGTGTGGCCGCCGGCCAGCGTGGCCAGGGTGGGCAGACCGAAGGAGAGAGTCTTGCCGGAGCCGGTCCGGCCACGGCCGAGGATGTCCTTGCCGGCCAGGGCGTCCGGGATGGTCGCGGCCTGGATCGGGAAGGGGACGGTGACGCCGTTCTGGGCGAGCTTGCGGACGATGCCCTCGGGGAGACCGAGGTCCCCGAAGGTGACCTCGGGAGCGGTGTCCTGGTCCTGGGTGTCCTCGGACACGACAACGTGGTCAGTACTGGCAAAAGACATGCGAAATGCGAACCTTCCGGAGTTCACGGCACGCGCCCAAACATCCGTGAAGTCGCAATCGACCGCCTCTATGCGGTCCGGCCACGGCAAGGGAGAGTACGCGCCACACGCGGCGCGTCCTGTTGGCGCCGGGCAAATGGGATCAAACGATCTACCACCATACGCACTCGCACCCGCCGAACGCAAACCAAGCATCGCGCATCCCGGGTGACACTCACCACACGGCTGCTCCGCCTCACCTGTTCGGCGGCTAAACGGCCGGAGCCCCCGCCTGGGGCGCCGGTTCGCGCTGCATCAGCTGCGTGGTCTGCTCGTGCGCCGAGGACGACGGCTCGGCGGTGGTCGGCGTCGGCGACGGCGGATCCGGCTGGCTCGGCGGCGGGGGATCCGGCGGTGTGTCCGTGGAGCTGGGCTCCCCGTTCGTCGGTGCGGGCGGCACGCCCCCGTCACCCCCGTCGCCGTTCTTCGACGTCCCCTTGGCGGTCGGCTGGTCGCCCTTGCCCTTGGCGCCCTTCCTGGATTCCGACGCGGAAGGCGAGGCGGAGGTACCGGACGCCGATGCGTCCGGCTCGTGCTTGCCGCCCTTGACCGCCGCCCCGCCCCGGCCTCCGCCGACGCCCTCGCCCACCACCGTCCCGCCGTCCAGCGCGGCCCCGCCGTGCCGTCCTGTGGAGTGCGACGGGGAGGGGCTGCCGGCGTCGTCCCCCACGCTCATACAGCCGGCGGCCGCGGCGACGGCCAGCGCCGTGGCGACCAGGCGGACGGGTACGTAACAGGCGCGCACGGGCAGCCACCCTCCGGTAGGGGTCTCCCTGCCGGGAAGGGGCGAGGAGTCCCCCTACCCAACTCCCTTCGCCCGCGGGAGGACACGCGCCCTGCGGCGACAACGTCACGCCCCCTTGGCACCGCGGGCCCAGCCGCCGTCACCCGTACCCGAGTGCGTGCAAGCGGGCGTCGTCGATTCCGAAGTGGTGCGCGATCTCATGGACCACGGTCACTTCGGTCTCGGCCACCACGTCCTCGCGTGTGTCGCAGATACGCAGAGTCGGCCCCCGATAGATCGTGATCCGGTCCGGCAGCACCCCCGCGTACCACTCGCCGCGCTCCGTCAGCGGAGTGCCCTCGTACACCCCGAGCAGCTCGGGGTCGTCCGCGGACGGCTCGTCCTCCACGAACACCGCCACGTTGTCCATCAGCCGCGTCAACTCCGGCGGAATCCGGTCGAGCGCCTCGGCGACCAGTTCCTCGAACTCCTCACGCGTCATCTCCAGCACAAGGCCATTGTCCGGTACGACACCGCCATAGGAGAGCCGGGAGCCGTGCTGCATACCGGCCGGGAAACTTGGGCATACGCGACCAATGGCCCGCGTCCCCGCCGCAGCAGTACACCGCATTCGAAGGGCGTCAGGCACGCTCGCCCGGTACTACCGCTCGCTCCGTCCCCGCCCCTCCGCCGAACTCGTCCCGCCGTCAAACCCCTGGCTCCGGGCCCTCGGCATGATCGCCGTCGTCCTGCTGGGCACCTGGCTCGGTCTGCTCGTCGTGGGCAACGTCCGTGTCCCGGTGGGTCCCATGAACACCACCATGACCCTGCGCCCCTCGCTCACCGGCGGCACCAAGATCAATATCTCTCCGCTCGGAGCCCTGGAGCTGAACAGTCACAAGGCCCCCCTCCGCCTCGACGTCAACGTCGACCAGCTCGACCCGGTCCGCGCCCAGGCCCTGGTCGACCATCCAGAGCGGATCTCGGGGCTCCAGGAGGAGATCACCCACGACGTCGAACACGGCACGCTCGACCTCGCCGTACGGTCCTGCATAGCCGTGGTCGCCGGAGCGACCGCCCTCGGGCTGGCCGTGTACCGCCGCCCGGGCCGCGCCCTCGCCGCCGGCGGTCTGGCGCTCACCCTCCTCGCCGCCTCCGGGGCGACGGCCTACGCCACCTGGAACCCCAAGTCGGTGCTGGAGCCGAAGTTCTCCGGCCTGCTCTCCTCCGCCCCGTCCCTGGTCGGCAACGCGCGCAGCATCGTCACCGAATTCAACGTCTACCAAGAGGAGTTGGCCCGCCTGGTGACGAACGTGACCAAGCTGTACGACGTCACCTCCACCCTCCCGGCATACGAACCCGATCCCACGACCATCCGGGTCCTGCACGTCTCCGACATCCATCTCAACCCGGCGAGCTGGAAGATCATCGCGTCGCTGGTGGCGCAGTACAAGATCGACGTGATCGTGGACTCGGGCGACACCATGGATCACGGCACGGCGGCGGAGAACGGCTTCCTCGACCCGATCGCCGACCTGGGCGCCCCGTACATCTGGGTCCGCGGAAACCACGACTCCCGCACCACCCAGCGCTACCTGGAGCACATGAAGAACGTCCACGTCCTGGACGACGGCAAGGCGGTCACGGTCGCGGGGCTGCGCTTCGCCGGGATCGGTGATCCGCAGTTCACCCCCGACCGTTCGGTCGTGCCGGGCGGCGACCGATCCGAGGAACTGGCGGGCGCTCGTCTGGCCGCCGCCCTGAGCGACCAGAAGGCCGCCGGCACCCCCGTCGACATCGCGATCGCCCACGAGCCCACGGCTGCGCGCCAGACGGACGGCGAGGTACCCCTGGTCCTCGCCGGGCATCTGCACCACGAGGGGACGGAGATCATGCGGTACGGCACCCGGCTGCGTATCGAGGGTTCGACGGGCGGTAGCGGGCTGCGTGCGGTCGAGCACGAGTACCCGGCGCCCATCGAGGCCTCGGTCCTCTACATGGACAAGGACACCCGCCGCCTCCAGGCCTGGGACGAGATCAGGCTGGGCGGCCTCGGGCAGACGACAGCGGAAGTGGCCCGCCACCTGGCCGAGGAGAATAAGCCGGGAACAAGCCCCACGCCGGGCGCCACGCCCCCGTCCGCCACGCCCGGAGGCAGTCCCGCTGCGAGCCCGGCCCGTACCGGTGCGAGCCGCACGCCCGCTGCCCCGTAAACCGTTTTGGCGAACCCTCCCCCCATCCCATATGCTTCTCACGTCCCCGACGCGCTGTGAAGCGCCCAGGCGGGCCGATAGCCCTCATCGTCTAGCGGCCTAGGACGCCGCCCTTTCAAGGCGGTAGCACGGGTTCGAATCCCGTTGGGGGCACGCACCACGGTGTGCGACACTGTCGTACGCATGCTTGGTCCTGTGGAGCAGTTTGGAGTGCTCGCCACCCTGTCAAGGTGGAGGCCGCGGGTTCAAATCCCGTCAGGACCGCTGGGGTTTCACGTGAAACCCCTTGGCTGGGTAGCTCAGTTGGTACGAGCGTCCGCCTGAAAAGCGGAAGGTCGCCGGTTCGACCCCGGCCCCAGCCACCGCCGCCCTATCAGGGCAAACACCCCCTCCGGGATCTTCCGGAGGGGGTGTTTTCGTATCGGTTACGCCAACGGCCTCAACCGTGCCCTTCGTGCATGCCCCTCGACGGCAACCGTTGAGGGCAGCACGGGTGCACCTGGCGGGCCCTGGTCCGCGATAGCGCCCATCAGGGCAAAGTCCCCTCCGAAGATCTTCGGAGGGGACTTCTTCGTGTCCGTGACATCACCCAGTGATATCAACACATCACGTAAGTGCCTCGTCCGGTCGGTCCAGGTCCCCGCGCTTTTCGTCGAGTGACGGGGATCCATCCCCACCTCTCTCAGGGGGTTGCTCCCGGCCTCTCGGCAGGTCAGCGCCCCCAACACGGTCTGCTGGCGCGACGTGCTCACGCACCGTGACGCTGCTCGAGTTCTGACTTGCATGGCCTGGTCGCCTGCGCTCCGATGGAAGAAGAGGCGAGCATACGGCCCTCGATTATCGATCTTTCCTTGCGGGGCACGGACGGTGAGAGACGGGTGACAGCTCACGGGAGCGAACAGCCTCCGACGCCCCAGCCTGACCTGGGCGGCCAGTTGGAGCAGATCGCTGATCAGTTGGTCTCGCTCGCCCGTGTGCAGGAGCGGCTGCACAGTTTGTACGAAGTAGCTCTCAGCCGCGACGTGGATCTGCGGGCTGTGTTGCGGACGATCGTGACGACCGCCATGGATCTCGTCGGCGCCCGGTACGGCGCGTTGGGTGTGCTGGACACGGACGGGGAGGGAAACGGCGGACTTGCCGAGCTCATCGGGGTCGGGCTGAGCGAGAAACAGCGCGCGGATATCGAAGGGCTTCATTCCCCCGAAGGGCGCGGGTTGCTGGGGCATCTGATCCACGCCCCTGTGCCGCTGCGCGCGGACAGCATCCCGGAGCACCCGGCCTCGGCCGGCTTTCCTCCCGGCCACCCGGAAATGCGCACGCTGCTCGGAGTGCCGATCCACATCCGTGGTCAGATCTACGGCAACTTGTACATCGCTGATCGTCTCGACGGATGCCCCTTCAACGCCCAGGACGAAACCATGGTCGTTGCTCTTGCGGGCGCAGCCGGCCTGGCCATCGACGACGCTCGCCTGTTCCGCCAACTCCGGGATGATGCGGAGGAGTTCCAGCGGCTGCTGGTCCCGCGTCTGCCGGACCTGAGCCCCTTTGAGGCTGCTGCGGTCTACCGTCCCGCCCCGTCGCCGGGCCTTCTCGGCGGTGACTGGTACGACGCGCTCCTGGTGTGCGAAGACACCTGCGTAGCTGTCATTGGTGACGTTCTCGGGCATGACGTCCCTGCAGCTGCCGCCATGTCGCAGGCACGGCAGATGCTCCGGGCGCTTCTGTACGACAGCGACTCGCCCCCCAGCAATATCCTCGCCCGACTCGATCGCGCTCTTCAGGCAATCACGGACGTCCCTGTCACGACCACTTGCCTGGTGCGGCTGGAGCCGGCAGCGCCTGGGCTCTGGACACTGCGGTGGAGCTCCGCCGGTCACTGTCCGCCCGTGTTCATCGCCCCGGATGGACAGGTGCGATGCCTGTCCATCGACTCCGATGCGCCTCTTGGCGTCGACCTCACGATGCCACGCCGCGACCACACCCACCCTGTACCGGCCGGCTCGACCATCGTCCTCTTCACCGACGGGCTGATCGAGTGCTCGCAGCAGCCCATCGACACCGGGTTGCAACGTCTTGTCGCCCTCGCTGCGGAATGCGCGCAGATGCCACTGCGCACGTTCGTGCAGGCCTTGTCCGATCGACATCCCAGTGACGGACACGACGACCTCGCGGTCCTCGCCCTGCGGCCTCCGGTGTCGGCCTGATCATCGCGCGGCGCGGTCACGACTTCTTGAATTTTTGAGCCAACCGGTAGCCCCAGGGCCTGTCGGTACGGCACTTCAACGCAGCAGACGAAGCGGCTGAGCGGGATCGCCGGCGCCGCACTGCACACTGGGCCGAACCACGCAAAGGCATAGCGGGTGCCACACGCGTGGTGCTGTCGCTGGTTCGGGTGCGGGGCGCCTCATGGCGTCCCGGCATCACGCCTCGGCCCGTTGGGTGATGGCTGCCTCGGTGCGGTCTCCCAGGAACTCGTACCACCGGCGTTCCAGGCAGACGTAGCGCACATCCGCTTCGACGAGGCTGAGGAAAGCCGACACGGTCTCGCTGAGACGTTGCTGCAGCCCCCGGTCGGCCAAAGTTCCGTCTTCGGCGAAGGCCTGGTAGCTGTCGGCCAGGCTGAACATGTCCGGGTAGACCCGGGTGCCCAGGTGTTCCAGGGGAATCCTCAGGGTCCACAGCCCGCGGTTGCCGCCGACCAGGGACGGCGAGGCGGAGACGAGCATCGCGTGCTTGGTCTTGAAGGGCTGCGGCCGGACACGGGAGACCCAGTCGATCGCGTTCTTCAGCACTCCCGGCACGGAGGCGTTGTACTCCGGCGAGGAGATGACGAAGGCGTCGCTCTGCTCCAGCCGGTCGCGCAGGGCGAGAGCGCCGGGCGGCAGCCCTTCGGTGGCCTCCATGTCGCCGTCGTACAAGGGCATGTCGAAGTCGCGCATGGCGGCGAGGTCGACGGTGGCACCGGTGTCGGAGACGAGCCGGGCCACGAGGGCGGCGAGGCGGGCGTTGGTCGAATCGGCTCGCAGTGCCGCGCCGAAGACCAGGACCCGGAGCGGGCCCGGAGCAGTGTCCATGGGCATGGGGCGGTCCTTCCGTCGTGGGCACGCGCCTCCAGTGGGGCGCCCCACTGACCAGTGTGATTCCGGGAGGGCCGCGGTGCGACAGGGCCGGAACCGACCGCCCGGAGCCGACCGGGTCGATGATTCGGCGCCCGCTCGGGGTCGGCGGGGCACCAGGGCAAGGCAAATCCCCTCCGAAGATCTTCGGAGGGGACTCTTTCGTGTCCGTGGCATCACTCGTTGGCATCAACGCGTCACGAACGTGCCGCGATCAGCCGCTCCAGGGCCCGCCCCCTCCCCGCCTACTGCATCACCTGCAGGTGAGGGTGGTCGAAGGACTCCGGGCACAGGTAGATCTGCATCGTGTAGCCGCGACCGATGTTGATCATCGTGGGTTCGTGGGAGTGCGGGTAGAGCGGTCGTTCGCTCTGGGGTGGTTCTTCCTGGGGGCACCAGCTTCCCGTGCCCCCGTCCCATTCGGAGCTGTCCACCGTCAGGAGGGGCTGCATCGTGCTGCCGCATTCTTCGCAGAGCATCGGCCAGGGGTCGCAGAAACTCCAGTTGCCCCACCCGCCGAGCTTCCATCCGGGAGCGACAGCGAGGTCGAACTGGTAGCCGTACGGGCGGCCCTCCTCCCAGGAATGGATTCGTTCGCGAAGGTCCGCATCGAGCTCGTGCGGGGCCGGGTACTCGCGGACCGGCTCGGGGTGGAGGAGACAGGGTTCCGGCAGGGCCTCGTCGCCGCTGACCACGGCCGGCGGAGGGGCGTCCCGCGCCGCGCTCACCGTGTCGGCCAGGCGCCAGCGCAGCTGCACCCCGGGCATGCAGTCCTCGCCGTGGTCGAAGGAGCACCAGAGCACCTGGAGCAGGTCGGTGCCGGGCGGTCGGCGCAGCGACGGAACGTCGCGGGCGTACAGCTGCAGCACGGGCAGCAAGGGGACAGGACCGTCGACGGGCAGCCGCACACCTGTGAAGCCCATGCCGTTCACAAAGGCACGCTCGTCCGGGGTGAGGAAATCGGTGTTCGGTGTCCGAGGGCGTGCCCAGCCCTCGGTCAGAATGCGGCGCCGTTTCCGAAGGTCGTCCGGGGTGTGGCCGACCAGCCAGGGGCCCGTGTGTTCCGGGCACGTCGGCCATGGTTCTTCGACAGGCCACAGCAGCGGTCCGCCGACCGAGCTGTCGGCCGCCGTCGGGGCACCGGGCCGCGGATGCAGACGGACGGCGGTACGCGCAAGCGGCGCCAACTCCGGGAAAACCGCGGCGACATCAACGGGACGGGGCGGTGTCGTACGGGACATGACGTGAGGCTAGCGGCCGGGTCCGACATCGCCGTTCCTCCGGCAATCGACGGTCCCAGATCCCGCGCACGGCAGGCGGAACGGCCCGCAGACCGCGGGTTGGGACCGGACGCCGGCGCCGACCCGGCTCCCGTCCGCGGCCTCAGTCAGCCGTGCTCGGTGAAGGCCGCGGTTACGGCCTCGCGATCGGCACCGCCGGCCAGCAACAGCCGAAGGAGGATCCGGGCCTTGTAAGGATCGAGGAGGCCGCCGTTGATGAGGCCGCGGCGTTGCAGGTCGGCCTCCGAGCCGATGGCTCCATAGGTGTGCCGCAGAACGGATCCGCTGCCGGTGCGGGAGGTGAGCACGACGGGCATGCGGTCGGCCAGAGTCCCCAGAAGATCGGCGAGTTTGCCCGGGACGTGACCGACGCCGAAGCCGGCGATGACCAGTCCGTGACGTGCCTCGGCGACGGCGGCGAGGGTGTCCACGTCCTCGTCGAGGGTGACGGTGTGCAGCGCGACTCGAGTGTTGTCCAGCGCCTCAGGCCGCGGGTACGGGGCGCGGAGGCGTACGGGAGCAGTGAGTATTCGGGTGTGGCCTTCGATGACGTGGCCGATCGGGCCGGTGTTGGGGGAGGAGAATGTGGCGGTGCTCGTGCTGTGGGTCTTGCGCACCCAGCGGGCTGCGTGGATCTCGTCGTTGAAGACGACCAGTGCCCCCAGGCCGCGGGCGGCGGGCGAGGCAGCGGTGCGGGCGGCGGCGAGCAGGTTCGCAGGGCCGTCGGGTCCCGCGAGTGTCGGGTTGCGCATGGCTCCGGTCAGCACGAACGGCTCGGCGTGCGGCCAGACCAGGTCGACAAGGAAGGCGGTCTCCTCCAGAGTGTCGGTCCCCTGGGTGACCACCACCCCGCAGGCTCCGGCCTTCACCGCCTGTGACGCGGAATCCACCAGGTCCAGGATGTGCGCGAAGGTCAGATTCGCGCTGGGGACGGCTTCGATGTCATGGATGTCCAGGGGCATTCCGAGTCGGGCGAGCCCGGGCACAGCCGCGGCGAGGTCCGCTCCGTTCAACCGGCTGACGACACCTTCGACGCCCGGGGTGCGGCCCGCCATCGAGATCGTGCCGCCGAGCGTGAACAGTGCAACGCCCATCCCCTGTGCCTCCCGCTCGTATGCGGGCAACGACCGATCGCTGCCCTCGGTTGCCCTCGGGAGTGGATCACGTCTGCCGATCCTCTGCCAAGGCGCCTTCTCGATTGCTTGCGCAGGCAGGGTGGGCAAGGGCCGGACACCTCGTAAACCGCCACACTCCAGAACGATGTCGCGCCGGTCCTCCGATCCTCTGACCAGGACCACGCTGCGGCGCGACGACGACGGCGGCGATGACGACAGCGACGACAGGGCGTGTCAGACGTGCGCGAGGAGGCGCTCCAGCGGCCGGGGAACGCGCTCGAGGTCCAGGTGCGCGACCAGCGCCTGTGCGTAGAGCGCCTTGCGCCCGCTGTGGGTGCCCATGAAGCGCCGCAGCTGGTGCTCCACGGGTCGTTCCCGCTGTGCGGGCTGGCCCTGGAAGGTGTGGAAGGGGCGCATCTCGCCCTGAGCCTCGATCACCTGCTGCACCCCCTCGGCCCCGAGAGCGCGGATCAGTTCGTCCTCCAGGTCGGCGACGCACACGTGGAACCCGAGTGTCTCCAGTCCGGCGTGCGTGAGACCGGACCCGAGCCCGACCCGCTCCAGATGACGCCGGAAATGCCGCTCCTCGCCGATGTCGCAGAGACCGGCCAGCGGGAGGCCGAGTCCCGGAGGACCACACACGTCCAGGAAACGCCCGATGCTCGTCGCGCCTCCGAGCGGTACCACCGCGACGCCCTCCGCGCCGAGGTCGCGGCCGTGGCGCGTGGCCAGCGCCTCGAGCGCGACCTGGTCGCTGCTCCCCTCGACGAGCACGATCGTCCGCACGCGCCCGGCCAGTTCCCGCGCCACCATGGCGGCCACATCCGCCCCCGCTCCGCCGGCCGCCCACGCGACCAGCGCCCGGCGGAATCGCCTGAACTCGTCCACGAGACCTCGCCTCCCGACGCGATCCTGACACGGCCGAGATCCCGTACGCATGCACGTTTTTCCGGGGCGAGGATCCGAGAAATCGAGGGAAGTGCGGCTGCGCGTGAGCGGTCAGGCTCGGGTGGGCTGGTCGAGGGGGACGCACTCGCACGTCGGCATGGTCACTGTGTCCGGCGGCCACCAGGACTACCCGCATGCGGCGCAACTCCAAGATCCAGAAGCAGCGAGACGAACAAAAAGGGCTGGCGCGGCCCCGCCCACCGGGCAGTAGCCTGCGGGCCACCCCGGAGAGGCGGACCCGATGGCCTTCGACGCAGAACGATCGGCGCGCATCGCTGCGATGCGGGAAACCGCCCGGCCCGTCTGAGAGGCAAGTGGCGACACAGACGTCCTGCAGCAGTTCCTCAAGGACAACGGGTGCCATGGAGTGGAAGCGGTGTTCGTCACCATGGGCCTGTTGAACTGCGATCTTGCCGAAGCCCAACGGGCCTTCTTCAGCGCCCCGTGCCGCGACGCCGAACTCCGGTTCCAGAACGACTTCCTGGACCTGCTCTCCAGGGCCGCCGACGACACCTGACAGCACCGGCGGACGGGGGTGCGTTGACTGGGCCATCAAGACTCCACCGACCTCGGAGCACGGTGCGCGTGGCCAGGCCCGCCACACCGGCCACATGACTCCGTGCAGCGTGCGCAAGGGCGCCGGCGGTTCCGACGACCAGCAGACCGCACCCCTCAACAGATCCCGCCCCTAAGCCATATGAGATCCCCGCGCGTCATGCCGATCATGTGATCGAGTCGGCTGACCGCCCCGGTGAGTGTGCTTGGCATGTCCCGGCTCTGACGCTACGTTCTGGCGCGTCGGGGCAGAGTCAGCCGTGCGGGTGGGGAGAACATGGGCGGGGACCGGACGAAGGTCATGGGGGACGTCGAGCTCGAGAAGGACCGGGCTCGCTTCGGGCTCCTCGCGGTGATCGTCAGCAATCTCGCGATCGCCGGCGTCGCGATCTTCGGGGTGTGGCGCCTGAACGGGGACACGTCCGTCATCGTCGGCGTCCTCACCGCGGCCTTCACCGCCGTCAGCAGCATGACCACGGCGTATCTGGGCATCAAGGCCGTCTCCAACACCGCGAAGTCGATGGTCCAGGAGCGGACCGCCCAGCCCCACCCGACGCCCCCGGCACCCCAGCAGCCGGCCTCGGTGCCTCAGCAGTCGGGCGACCACTGAGCCGGCGGGGGCACGACGGCCACGCCCCGTCCCCGTAGAAATCGCACGCATGGTCGGGCGAAACGCGGCGCCGAACCGCCGGAGACAAATCGTTAGCCACGAATTTCGCCGAGGTGAGATCCTGGATCGCGTATGTCTACGCATCCCGCCCCCGCCCTCGGCACCCTTGCCCCCCGCCTGACCGAGCTGTCCCTGCGCGACGCGCACCGGCTCGGCCGCAGGCTCGAAGGCGCGCGCAAGATCCGCAAGCCCGAGGCCAGGGCCGCCGTACTCGCCGAGATCGAGGCGGAGGTCGCCAAGGCCGAGGGCCGGATGACCGAGCGCACCGCCCGTGTCCCCGCCGTCAGCTACCCGGAGCAGCTCCCGGTCAGCCAGAAGAAGGACGACATCGCCGCCGCCATCCGCGACCACCAGGTCGTGATCGTGGCCGGTGAGACGGGGTCCGGCAAGACGACCCAGATCCCGAAGATCTGTCTGGAGCTCGGCCGGGGCGTGCGCGGCATGATCGGCCATACCCAGCCCCGCCGGATCGCGGCCCGTACCGTCGCGGAGCGGGTGGCGGAGGAGATGGACACGCCGCTCGGCGAGGCCGTCGGCTGGAAGGTCCGGTTCACCGACCAGGTGAACCCGGACGCCACGTTCATCAAGCTGATGACGGACGGCATCCTGCTCGCCGAGATCCAGACGGACCGCGAGCTGCGCGCCTACGACACGATCATCATCGACGAGGCCCACGAACGGTCCCTCAACATCGACTTCCTGCTGGGCTACCTCGCCCAGCTCCTGCCCAGGCGCCCGGACCTCAAGGTCGTCATCACCTCGGCCACGATCGACCCCGAGCGCTTCTCCCGGCACTTCGGCGACGCGCCGATCATCGAGGTCAGCGGGCGGACCTATCCCGTCGAGGTGCGCTACCGGCCCCTCCTCGAAGAGGAGTCCGACGACGCCGACCGCGATCAGATCACCGCGATCACGGACGCCGTGGAGGAGCTGATGGCCGAAGGCCAGGGCGACATCCTGGTCTTCCTCTCCGGTGAACGCGAGATCCGCGACACGGCGGACGCGCTGACCAAGAAGCAGTACAGGTTCACCGAGATACTGCCCCTGTACGCCCGGCTCTCCCACGCCGAGCAGCACCGTGTGTTCCAGCCGCACACGGGCCGCAGGATCGTCCTCGCCACGAACGTGGCGGAGACCTCCCTCACCGTCCCGGGCATCAAGTACGTCATCGATCCGGGCTTCGCGCGCATCTCCCGCTACAGCCACCGCACCAAGGTCCAGCGCCTGCCCATCGAGCCGATCTCGCAGGCGAGCGCCAACCAGCGCAAGGGCCGCTGCGGCCGTACGTCGGACGGCATCTGCATCCGGCTGTACGGCGAGGAGGACTTCGAGGCCCGGCCGGAGTTCACCGACGCCGAGATCCTGCGGACGAACCTCGCCTCCGTCATCCTCCAGATGACCGCGGCCGGCCTCGGCGACATCGAGAAGTTCCCCTTCATCGACCCGCCGGACCATCGCAACATCCGCGACGGCGTCCAGCTCCTGCAGGAACTGAGCGCGCTGGACCCGGCCCAGAAGGACCCGCGCAAGCGCCTCACCGACACCGGCCGCAAGCTCGCCCAGCTGCCCGTCGACCCGCGCCTCGCCCGCATGGTCCTGGAGGCGGACAAGAACGGCTGTGTCCGCGAGGTCATGGTCATCGCCGCCGCCCTGTCCATCCAGGACCCGCGTGAGCGGCCCGCCGACAAGCAGGCCCAGGCCGACCAGCAGCACGCCCGCTTCCGGGACGAGACGAGCGACTTCCTCGCCTACCTCAATCTGTGGCGCTACGTCCGCGAGCAGCAGAAGGAGCGGGGCTCGTCGTCGTTCCGCCGGATGTGCAAGCAGGAGCACCTGAACTTCCTGCGCATCCGCGAATGGCAGGACATCTACACGCAGCTGCGCACGGTCGCCAAGCAGATGGACATCCATCTCAACGAGGAGGAGGCCCCCGGCGACCGTGTCCATGTCTCGCTCCTCGCCGGCCTCCTCTCCCATATCGGGATGAAGGACGTGAAGGAGTCCAAGGACTCCGCGCCCGGCGCCCGCAGGGACGGCGGACGGAACGAGTACATCGGCGCCCGCAACGCCAAGTTCGCGATCTTCCCGGGCTCGTCCCTGTTCAAGAAGCCCCCGCGCTTCGTGATGTCCGCCGAGCTCGTGGAGACGTCGCGTCTGTGGGCGCGGGTCAACGCGAAGATCGAGCCGGAGTGGGTGGAGCCGCTGGCCGGCCACCTCCTCAAGCGGACCTACAGCGAACCGCACTGGGAGAAGGACCAGGCGGCGGTGATGGCGTACGAGAAGGTCACGCTCTACGGCGTACCGATCGTCGCCCAGCGCAAGGTGAACTACGGCCGCATCGATCCCGAGGCCAGCCGCGAGCTGTTCATCCGTAACGCGCTGGTGGAGGGCGACTGGCGCACCCACCACAAGTTCTTCGCCGACAACCGCAGGCTCCTCACCGAGGTCGAGGAGCTGGAGCACCGCGCCCGGCGCCGGGACATCCTGGTCGACGACGAGACGCTCTTCGACTTCTACGACCAGCGGGTGCCCGAACACGTCGTCTCCGGCGCGCACTTCGACTCCTGGTGGAAGCGCAAGCGGCAGGAGCAGCCCGACTTCCTCGACTTCGAGCGCGAGATGCTCATCAACGAGAAGGCGGGCGCGGTCACCAAGGACGACTACCCCGACTCCTGGCTCCAGGGCCGGCTGAAGTTCAGGGTCACCTACCAGTTCGAACCGGGTGCGGACGCCGACGGCGTGACCGTCCACATCCCGCTGCAGGTTCTCAACCAGGTGACGGACGAGGGCTTCGACTGGCAGATCCCCGGACTGCGCGAGGACGTGGTCACCGAGCTGATCCGGTCCCTTCCGAAGCCGATCCGCCGCAACTACGTCCCCGCACCGAACTATGCGAAGGCGTTCCTGGAGAAGGCGTCCCCGGACGGGGCCGACCGGACGCAGCCGCAGGAGCCGCTGACCGTGACCATGGCGCGCGAGCTGAAGCGCATGGTCGGTGTGCCCTTCGAGGCCGAGGACTTCGACTGGTCCAAGCTGCCCGACCACCTCAAGATAACTTTCCGGATCGTCGACGAGCGACGCCGCAAGCTCGACGAGGACAAGGACCTTCAGGCGCTGAAGCTCCGGCTGAAGCCGAAGGCCCGCAAGGCCCTCTCGCAGGCCGCGGCGGCCACGGCCGAGCGGCAGGGTGGTGAGTCGCTGGAGCGCACGGGCCTCACGGACTGGACGATCGGCACGCTCACCCGTGTCTTCGAGACCCGTCGCGCCGGGCAGCCGGTCAAGGCGTACCCCGCGCTGGTCGACGACGGCGACACGGTCTCCGTACGCCTCTTCGACACGGAGGAGGAGCAGGCGCAGGCGATGTGGAAAGGCACGCGGCGCCTGATCCTGCGGAACATCCCGGTGAACCCGGCGAAGTTCGCGTCCGAGAAGCTGACCAACCAGCAGAAGCTCGGGCTGTCCGCGAACCCGCACGGCTCGATCCAGGCCCTGTTCGACGACTGCGCGATGGCGGCCGCCGACAAGCTGATCGGGGACTTCGGGGGGCCGGCGTGGGACGAGGAGTCGTACCGGAAGCTGTACGACAAGGTGCGCGCGGAGATCGTCGACACCACGGTCCGTACGGTCGGGCAGGTGCAGCAGGTGCTGGCCGCCTGGCAGGCCTGTGAACGCCGTCTGAAGGCCGTACGCAGCCCTGCGCTGCTGCCGAACCTGGCGGATGTGCGGGCGCAGCTGGACGCCCTCGTGAAGCCCGGCTTCGTCACCGAGGTGGGTATTCGGCGGCTGCCCGACCTGATGCGCTACCTGGTCGCCGCGGACCGCCGGTTGCAGCAGATGCCGACCAACGTCCAGCGGGACACGACGCGTATGGCGAAGGTGCAGGAGATGCGGGACGAGTACGCGTGGCTGCTCGAGCAGCTGCCGCAGGGCCGGCCCGTCCCCTCCTCGGTGCTGGAGATCCGCTGGATGATCGAGGAGCTCCGGGTCAGCTACTTCGCGCACGCGCTGGGCACTGCGTACCCGGTCTCCGACAAGCGCATCGTGAAGGCGATCGACGCCGCGGCGCCGTGACGACGCGGTGACGCGGGGTGAGTTCGACCAGGGGCTCACCCTCCTGTACAGTTCTTTTTCGCAGCGCCCCGCAAGGAAGAGCGCCGCGAAACCTGGTCCTGTGGAGCAGTTTGGAGTGCTCGCCACCCTGTCAAGGTGGAGGCCGCGGGTTCAAATCCCGTCAGGACCGCCCGATGAAAGGCCCCGTGTCGTCAGATGCGGGGCCTTTCGCATGCCCGCCGTCGGCCGGCCGCCTTCGCGGGGAGGGGCCAGGCACGATGGCACAGGCCTCAAGCGCCCGTCCGGGAACGCCCGCCGGTGCCCGGCTCCGGCCCGGCCCGGAGAGGGCTCCGCGGCGGTGGCACGGACAGGCGGCACGCGGCTCTGAGCCCTCGTCAGAGCCGCCGTTGCCGAGCGCCTGCGGGCCGTGCGCGTTCCAGAGTGTCTTGACGGCGTCACATTCCACCGGTACCCAGAAAACAGGGACCCCGGTTGCCCGGGCCCAGGGGGAGGTGGCGTATGGCGGCGTCCGCTCGGCACGAGACGCGTGCCTTACTCCGTGCCCATCTGTCCGCCGCGGCCGGCTATCGCCATCTGACGCGGCACTGCCCGGTCTGCCATCAACTCCTGCGCCTGGCGATGGAACCCGCCCAGCGCGGCGAGGAAGACCCTGAGGCGACCGCCGAGGACGACACACCCTCCACAGTGTGAGCCGCGCCCGCCGAGCACCCCGGGACACGGTGACGCGACTGCCGAGCGGAAGGTTCGAAGCAACTGCGGGTGGGCACTTCTGGACTACGGTCCGCTCAACGCACCATCCGGACCGCTGTGTTCCATTAGCAAAGAGACCGTGATCGCAACAAGGACCCGGTCATGTGACGGGAGTCACCGCATGAGTTTTGTGAGGTGCGGTACTTACTCCCCTCCTACAATGAGTCAATTTAATATGTGCAATTGCACTGCTCTCGGAGGTCCTCCACAGCGGATCCGACACCCCTCCCCAGACTTCGACAAGGCCGCTCACAGAGGGGTCCCGGGCACCCCGACAAGGGCACAAAAAAGATCGCGCTGGACTCGGCGGAGTCCAGCGCGATAGACGACGCACCCTTGGCGTGCCTCTACTGACCTTGGGCGAGGGCGCTGTTGGGGCAGCACCCGCGTCGCTTGGAGCTGTGGTTCGGACGTCGCGGCAGATTGGGGGACCTGCCGATATGTCCGGCTATTCGGCTGTTCAGGCCTCGCTGCGCTGCTGCGGGATGCCCGCGAGCAGCGCGCGGACCTCGGCCTCGCGGTAGCGGCGGTGCCCGCCGAGCGTACGGATCGAAGTGAGCTTGCCGGCCTTCGCCCACCGCGTGACCGTCTTGGGGTCGACGCGGAACATCGTGGCGACCTCAGCCGGGGTCAGCAGCGGCTCGGCATCAGGGGTGCGAGCGGTCATGAGCGGCCTCCTCGGGAGAACCGAACCTTCGGTTCTTTCCTCTAAATTCTGCACCTTGACCCGCGTTGCCCGAAATGGCGGACGCGAGTCGAGTCGGTTATAGGACGAACGGCTTGTCCTCGGCACTACAACTACACCATCCGTCCAGCCGCGTCGGCCAAACCGATGGAATTGCCCTCCCAGGTGTTCATCAGCGACGGAAGCCGATGGACCATGCCATAGCGGACAGTCACGCCACTGTGACGATCAGTCACAGGGCGATCAGGAGTCACCAGACCCCCCAAAGAGTGCAATGCGGAACTTCCGCCCATAAGTGGACAGAGGGAACCTCCCCCGGGCTCCTTGTCCTATTTTGGCATGAGGAGGGCCGTAAGGCGCAAGGTCCTTGTAAGTGCCGTCCGTCACGCTTGACGGCAAAAGCCCGGATCGAGACCTACGCCCCCGCTGCTGACGTGCGGTACGTCAACCATGGGCCAAGGGTTGGCACTTCACCATGTCTTGCGAGTCACAATTCGCGCACCGGTTCGCCGAGGTTCCGGCCGGAACGCGCCCCTCAGTTCGCCGAGCGGCGGCCCCGTACGGCCCGCCAGCGCTCCACCAACCGTCCGTAGGCCTCCCCGGCCGTGGCCCCGTCCCCCAGTCGCAGGGCCTCGATCCCCTCGGCGACGTCCGCCGCGGAATGGTCCCCGTCCAGCTCGGCGGCCGGCAGGACATGGACGAGCCCGCCGTAGTCCAGCTCGACCAGCGAACGCGGGTGGAACTCCTCCAGCCACCGGCCCACATCGACCAGGCCGTCGATCAGGGGCCCCTCGTCGATGGCCTCCTTGAGGGTCCGCAGGGCCCGTGCGGTGCGCCGCCGGGCCTGCACCATGGGCGTGCGGTAGCGCAGCATCGGCGGGACCTCGCCGGTCCCCTTCTCGTATCTGCGCTCGTCGTCCGAGACCAGGACGAACCAGTTCAGCGGCACCTGCCAGGTCGCGGTACGGATCCAGGGGCGGGCGTCCGGGTTGTCCTCCAGCCAGCGCTCGTAGTCCTGCGTGGCCTGGCGGCGCACGACGGGCGGCAGGACCGCGTCCAGGACCGGGCCGGGCAGCTCCTCCGCCAGCTCCCCGAGCGCCTGCCAGCCGCGCAGCCGGGTACGCCACGGGCAGATGTACGGGGCCCCGTCGACCTCGGTCACGAAGGCGTCGCCGCTCTCGTGCACCGGCACCGGCACCGGCGGGGTGGGCAGCAAATCGGCCAGGGAGCGCCGCAGTTCGTCCTGATACGAGGGGCGGTGGGGGCGCCGGGCATACCGCTCCCACTGGCCGCGCTCCGGCTCCGGGAAGGCGGCCAGCGGTTCGTACACGCGCAAGTACGACGCGTACGGGACGATCACCGAGGACACCTTGGGCACGCCTGCTCCCTCCCCATCGGACCTGACCCGAAACCCGGCCGGGCGGCACCCGGCGGGTGTGGAAAACCATTGCAAATCGTCCCACGAACCCGTCCGGGCGTACTCCGAGGGAAGGTGATCCAGAGCACTGCGAGGTTCGCGGGCGCCTCCACGCTCTACGCTCATGCCACGGGCCCCGCCACCCGCATGGGACCCACTCCTCAACCGCCGCTACCCACTCGGGAGTCACCACCGTGACCGACGTAACCGACGGCGTCCTGCACACCCTGTTCCACTCGGATCAAGGGGGTCATGAGCAGGTCGTGCTCTGCCAGGACCGGGCCACCGGCCTCAAAGCCGTCATCGCGATCCACTCCACCGCCCTGGGCCCCGCCCTCGGCGGCACCCGCTTCTACCCGTACGCGACGGAGGAGGCAGCCGTCGCCGACGCGCTGAACCTCGCGCGCGGGATGTCGTACAAGAACGCCATGGCCGGTCTCGACCACGGCGGCGGCAAGGCCGTGATCATCGGTGACCCCGAGCGGATCAAGACCGAGGAGCTGCTGCTGGCGTACGGCCGCTTCGTGGCCTCGCTCGGTGGCCGGTACGTCACCGCCTGTGATGTCGGCACCTATGTCGCCGACATGGATGTGGTCGCGCGGGTGTGCCCGTGGACCACCGGGCGCTCCCCGGAGAACGGCGGTGCGGGTGACTCGTCCGTGCTGACCGCCTACGGCGTGTTCCAGGGCATGCGGGCCTCCGCCCAGCACCAGTGGGGCGACCCCACCCTGCGCGGCCGCAAGGTCGGCGTCGCGGGCGTCGGCAAGGTCGGGCACTACCTGGTCCAGCACCTGCTGGAGGACGGTGCCGAGGTCGTGATCACGGACGTGCGGCCGGACGCCGTGCGCCGGGTCACCGACGCGCACCCCGAGGTCTCCGTCGCGGCCGACACCGATGCCCTCATCCGCACCGCGGGCCTCGACATCTACGCGCCCTGCGCCCTCGGCGGGGCGCTGAACGACGACTCCGTGCCGGTACTGACGGCGAAGGTGGTGTGCGGCGCGGCCAACAACCAGCTCGCGCACCCGGGCGTGGAGAAGGACCTCGCCGACCGCGGGATCCTCTACGCACCGGACTACGTCGTCAACGCCGGCGGTGTCATCCAGGTCGCCGACGAACTGCACGGCTTCGACTTCGACCGGTGCAAGGCCAAGGCGTCGAAGATCTTCGACACCACGCTCGCCATATTCGCACGCGCGAAGGAAGACGGTATTCCGCCGGCCGCGGCGGCCGACCGGATCGCGGAGCAGCGGATGGCTGAGGCGCGCAGGCCGGGCCTCGGCGGGGAGACCACGCAGGTTTGAGCGGTACCCGCCGATGGGAGGTTGGAGAGAACTCTCACTCTTATCGGCGGGTCGGCCGCCAATAAGTGGTTAAAATCGGCCGTGACCAGCGAGGACGGGGCGCCTCGCAGGTTCTGTGCACACGCCCGTCCTGCGGGCGACGTACCGTATGGGCGTGGGCTCAGGTACCGTGGAAGCCCTACGGACCGGTCTCTCCACGGAGAGCCCGTTCCGGTTCATGAACGCGTGTCAAGACTCTGGGGCCGTCGAGCCCCGTCGTTGAGGGGGTCGAGCCATGGGGCGCGGCCGGGCCAAGGCCAAGCAGACGAAGGTCGCCCGCCAGCTGAAGTACAACAGCGGTGGGACGGACCTCTCACGCCTGGCTGAGGAGCTGGGCGCATCGACGTCGAACACGTCGCCGAACGGCGACCGATTCGAGGAAGATGAGCACGACGACGAACTGTACGCACGGTACGCGGACCTTTACGCGGACGATGACGAGGACGAGGACGACGATTCCTCGCAACACCGTCGCGGCGCTTGACCCTGCACTGAAATCCCACCCGGTCCGTGGCCCAGCCACGGACCGGGTTCTGTGCTGTCCGTGAGGACTCAGCCCGCGTAGTCACCTACCAGGGCCGCGCCCGTCGCGTGGTCACCCCGGTCGGTGATCTCGCCGGCGACCCATGCGTCCACGCCGCGGTCCGCCAGTGCGGAGAGTGCGACGTCCACCGAATGCTCGGGGACGATCGCGATCATGCCCACGCCCATGTTCAGGGTCTTCTCCAGCTCCAGCCGTTCGACATCGCCGCTCTTCCCGACGAGGTCGAACACGGGTGCAGGGGTCCAGGTGGAACGGTCGACCACGGCGTGCAGGCCGTCCGGGATCACACGGGCCAGGTTGGCGGCGAGTCCGCCCCCGGTGATGTGACTGAACGCGTGCACCTCGGCGGTACGGGTGAGCGCCAGGCAGTCCAGGGAGTAGATCTTCGTGGGCTCGAGCAGCTCCTCGCCGAGGGTGCGGCCGAACTCCTCGATGTGCTGGTCGAGGCCGAGCTTCGTCCGGTCGAGGAGCACGTGTCGCACGAGGGAGTACCCGTTGGAGTGAAGTCCGGAGGCGGCCATGGCGATCACGGCGTCACCCTCGCGGATGCGCTCGGCGCCGAGCAGCCGGTCGGCCTCCACAACGCCCGTACCGGCGCCCGCGACGTCGAAGTCGTCCGGACCGAGCAGACCCGGGTGTTCGGCCGTCTCACCGCCGACCAGGGCGCAGCCTGCCAGCACGCAGCCTTCGGCGATGCCCTTCACGATCGCTGCGACGCGCTCGGGGTGCACCTTGCCGACGCAGATGTAGTCGGTCATGAACAGCGGCTCGGCACCGCACACCACGATGTCGTCCATGACCATGGCGACCAGGTCGTGCCCGATGGTGTCGTAGACACCCATCCGGCGCGCGATGTCGACCTTGGTGCCGACACCGTCGGTGGCGGAGGCCAGCAGCGGGCGCTCGTAGTGCTTGAGGGCGGAGGCGTCGAAGAGGCCGGCGAAGCCGCCGAGGCCGCCGAGGACCTCGGGCCGCCGCGTCTTCTTCACCCACTCCTTCATGAGCTCCACCGCGCGGTCGCCCGCCTCGATGTCGACGCCCGCGGCGGCGTAGGAAGCACCCTCGGAGGTTCCCGTCGACGGGGTCGACTGATCGGACACAGCAGACATTGCCTGGATCTTTCGGGGTCGGTGGAAGTGCTCAGGGGCGACGGATGGCGTCGGCCGCGGCCGTGGCGGCGGGACCGGCCGCCAGCTCCGTCTCCAGCAGCTGCTTGCCCAGCAGCTCCGGGTCGGGCAGCTCCATCGGGTACTCGCCGTCGAAGCAGGCCCGGCACAGGTTCGGCTTGGCGATGGTGGTCGCCTCGATCATGGCCTCGAGCGAGATGTACGCCAGCGAGTCCGCGCCGAGGGACCGGCCGATCTCGTCGACCGACATGCCGTTGGCGATCAGCTCGGCGCGGGTGGCGAAGTCGATGCCGAAGAAGCACGGCCACTTCACGGGCGGGGAGGAGATCCGGATGTGGATCTCGGCGGCGCCGGCCTCGCGCAGCATCCGCACCAGCGCCCGCTGGGTGTTGCCGCGCACGATCGAGTCGTCGACGACGACCAGGCGCTTGCCGCTGATGACTTCCTTCAGGGGGTTCAGCTTCAGACGGATGCCGAGCTGGCGGATCGTCTGCGAGGGCTGGATGAAGGTACGGCCGACGTACGCGTTCTTCACCAGACCGGAGCCGAACGGGATGCCGGACGCCTCCGCGTAACCGATCGCGGCGGGCGTGCCGGACTCGGGCGTCGCTATGACCAGATCGGCCTCGACGGGGGCCTCCTTGGCGAGGCGGCGGCCCATCTCGACGCGGGAGAGGTAGACGTTCCGGCCGGCGATATCGGTGTCCGGGCGGGCCAGGTACACGTACTCGAAGACACAACCGCGAGGCTTCGCTTCCGCGAATCGCGACGTCCGCAGACCGTTCTCGTCTATCGCGACGAACTCGCCCGGCTCGATCTCGCGGACGAAGCTCGCACCCGTGATGTCGAGCGCGGCGGTCTCGGAGGCGACGACCCAGCCGCGCTCCAGACGGCCGAGGACCAGCGGCCGGATGCCCTGCGGGTCACGGGCCGCGTACAGCGTCTGCTCGTCCATGAAGACCAGCGAGAAGGCGCCCCTCACCTGAGGCAGGACCTTGGTCGCCGCCTCCTCGACGGTCAGCGGCTTGCCGTCGTCGTCCACCTGACCGGCCAGCAGGGCCGTGACGAGGTCGGTGTCGTTCGTGGCGGCGACCTGGGTGGCGCGGCCGTTCTCCTTGGGAAGGGCCGCGACCATCTTGGCCAGCTGCGCCGTGTTGACGAGGTTGCCGTTGTGGCCGAGGGCGATCGAACCGTTCGCCGTGGCCCGGAACGTCGGCTGGGCGTTCTCCCAGACGGAGGCACCGGTGGTCGAGTACCGGGCGTGTCCGACCGCGATGTGGCCCTGGAGCGATCCGAGGGAGGTCTCGTCGAAGACCTGGGAGACCAGGCCCATGTCCTTGAAGACGAGAATCTGGGAGCCGTTGCTGACCGCGATACCCGCGGATTCCTGACCTCGGTGCTGGAGGGCGTAGAGCCCGAAGTACGTCAGTTTTGCGACCTCTTCACCCGGAGCCCAGACACCGAAGACGCCACACGCGTCCTGGGGGCCCTTCTCACCGGGGAGCAGATCGTGATTGAGTCGACCGTCACCACGTGGCACGGGTCCGAGTGTAGGCGAGATCGTGCACTGGTCCGAATCCAGGCATCCGCGCCTCTCCGTCACAGGCCCGGTCGGAGGGGCCGCCTCACGGCTGGGCGAGCGCGCTGACCCCCTTGTCGTTTTCGCTGGTCAGCGTGATGCTGCGGTGATCGATCCGATAGGTGAGCGGCCGGTCGAAGATCTTGCTCAGCGTGTTCTCGGTGTCCATGAGTGAGGCGTCGCACATCCTGCGGGTGGTCCTGGGGACGCCCAGCGTGAGGTGACCGTCACGTACGGTCGCCTTCGCCGTGAACCGGTTGCAGCCGAGGCTTCCCGACGCCGTGCCGGCCTTCTCGTCGAGGGTGAACCAGGCCTTGCCCGTCGCCGCCGCGGGCAGCGAGGAGGCGGTGTCGCCGTCCACCAGGGACGTGACCTGCCACCTGGTGCCGGACAGGGACGCGTCGCTCTCCTTGGTGAGGCGCACGCGGTCGCCGTTCTCGGCGGTGAGCGTCAGCCGTCCCCCGTCTACCGCGGCGGTCAGCGCACCGCCCGCGAGCGTGTGGGAGAAGGCCGCCTCGAAGGCCATCGGGGCCTTGTCGCAGGCCATGTCGGTGGACCGGGCCGAGCCGAAGTCGACGCGGTCGCCCTGGACGGCAGCAGAGGCGCCGAAGCTGTTGCACCCGTAGTTCCCGTGCGCCTGTCCGGAGTCGTCGATCTGCAGGTACGCGCCGATCGGGGCCTTCTGGGTGGTGTCGCCCGTGGTGAGGCTGTCGACGCGCCAGTGGATGCCGGTGACGGGCGGTTTGCCGTCCGGCGCCACAGAACCGCTGCCGCTGCCCGAACCGGTGTCGGTACCGCAGGCCACCGCGAGCGGGAGCAGGGTCAGGACGGTGAGGGTCAGTCGGTGCTTGTCCATGGCGGTGGGACGGCTGGGGTGCAGGGGCGGTTCCACGGGAGGCCCCCTCCCAGGACGTCCCCTCACGCCATGAGGGGCAGCAGGTCGCTGAGGTCGGCCCGTTCACCGCTGGCCGCGACCCGCGCGTCGGCGCGGGCGGCGGCCCAGTCCGTGCGGCCGGTCGCCAGCCTGACCCAGGTCAGGGGGTCGGTCTCGACGACGTTGGGCGGGGTGCCGCGGGTATGGCGCGGTCCTTCGATGCACTGCACGACGGCGTACGGCGGAACGCGCACCTCGGTCGAGGCGCCGGGCGCCTTGACGGCGAGCGCGTCGGCGAGCAGCCGGGTCGCGGCGGCGAGGGCCTGACGGTCGTACGGGATGTCGAGACCCGGGACGGCGGCGTTCAGGTCGTCGGTGTGGACGACGAGTTCGACGGTACGGGTGACGACACAGTCGGCCAGCGGCATGGCGCCCGCGCTGGTGGCCAGCAGCCGGGTGCCGGGGTAGGCGTCGAGGCCGGCGGTGAAGTGCTGCTCCACGTCGGCCAGGAAGGCGTCCAGGTCGGGGTGCTGCTCGGCGAGCCGACGGGCATCCGCGGCGATGGCCGCCGAGTTCGCCGCGGTCGCGAACGGCCAGTCCAGTGCCGTGGCGTCCTGCCGCACCGGCTCGGGCCCGTCCAGGAGCCGGCCGACCCCCGCCAGCGCCGTTCCGATGTGCGCGACCAGTTCCCGCACGGTCCAGTCCCCGAGCCGGGTGGGAAGCCCCAACTGCTCCGGCGTCAGCGTCCCGACGGCCTGTCGTGCGTTCCCGAACTGGGCGAGCACGGCGGTGCGGGTCTTGACGGGGTCGTACGTCCGGGTGCGCTTCTTGGCCGGGGGCATAGGGGCGAGCCTATGCCTTCACCGCGTAGCCGCTCAGGCCCTTTTCGACCAGGTCGACGGGCTGACGGGCGGCGGCCGACGGCGCCGGCGACTCGGCTGGGCTGTCCCCGACGGCGATGCGGCTGTGGGGCTCCTCGACCAGGGCGTTGCGGACTGCGCTCGGCACGTCGGCGGCGGCCACGGCGGGCAGCGAGGTCTCGGGTGCCCCTTCCGAGCGCGTGGAACGCACGCTCCCTCAGGACCGGTGTATCGATGACGATTCCGCGCACCGGACGGGCGAACGGCTCACCGGGCAGGCCGACCGGCGGGTCGCGGGCCTCGGCCATCTCCAGGACCGCCGACGGACGGCGTCCACCGCGGCGTCCCCGGGCCGGCGCTCGCGCACAGCGCGGGCGGTGTCCCCGACATGCTCCGTCAAGGGGGAGAAGACCGGGCCCCGACACCGCCATCGGCGCACCGGCGCGGCTGACAGGAGCGGCCCATGCCGACCGGGGTACGCGTCTGCCTTTCGTCCACGCGACACAGGTTGTCTTCTGGAGCGGCGCCGGACTGATGGACCTCGTCACCCTGCCGCCCCTGCGGCTCCCGAAATTCCCCCGCCCCGACAGCGATCCGGTCCCGGGCCGGGAGGCCGAGCCGGTCGCGGTAGGACGAAGGCCCCGCCCGGCGGACCGGGCGGGGCCTTCACCGTCGTACGGACGGGGGCTACTTGAGGAGCGCCGGGATGGTTCCCTCGTGCGCCTCGCGCAGTTCCGCCAAGGACAGCTCGAACTCGCCCTGGAGCTCGACCGTGTCCCCGTCCACGACACCGACACGGGTCGCGGGCAGGCCGCGCGCGCCGCACATGTCGTTGAAGCGGACCTCCTCGGAGCGCGGCACCGCGACGATCGCACGGCCGGCCGACTCGGAGAAGAGGAAGGTGAACGCGTCGAGTCCGTCCGGCACGATCAGCCGCGCACCCTTGCCGCCGAGCAGCGCCGACTCGACCACGGCCTGAACGAGGCCGCCGTCGGACAGGTCGTGCGCGGAGTCGATCATGCCGTCGCGGGAGGCCGAGATGAGGATCTCGCCGAGCAGCCGCTCGCGCTCCAGGTCGACCTGCGGGGGCAGACCGCCGAGGTGGTCGTGGACGACCTGCGACCAGGCCGAACCGCCGAACTCCTCACGCGTGTCGCCGAGGAGGTAGAGCAGCTGCCCCTCCTCCTGGAAGGCGACGGGCGTACGGCGTGCGACGTCGTCGATGACACCCAGCACCGCCACCACCGGCGTCGGGTGGATGGCCACCTCGCCGGTCTGGTTGTACAGGGAGACATTGCCGCCGGTCACCGGGGTGCCCAGCTGCTGACAGGCGTCCGCGAGGCCGCGCACGGCCTCCGCGAACTGCCACATCACGGCCGGGTCCTCGGGCGAGCCGAAGTTCAGGCAGTCGGAGACGGCCAGCGGCTTGGCCCCGGTGGTCGCCACATTGCGGTACGCCTCCGCGAGCGCGAGCTGCGCGCCCGCGTACGGGTCGAGCTTCGCGTAGCGGCCGTTTCCGTCGGTGGCGATGGCGACGCCGAGCCCGGACTCCTCGTCGACGCGGATCATGCCGGAGTCCTCGGGCTGGGCGAGGACCGTGTTGCCCTGCACGAAGTGGTCGTACTGCGAGGTGATCCACTTCTTGGAGGCCTGGTTGGGCGACGAGACCAGCTTCAGGACCTGGTCCTTCAGCTCCTCGGACGTCTCCGGCCGCGGCAGCTTGTTCGCGTCGTCGGCCTGGAGGGCGTCCTGCCACTCCGGACGGGCGTAGGGGCGCTCGTACACCGGGCCCTCGTGCGCCACCGTCCGCGGGTCCACGTCGACGATCTTCTCGCCGTGCCAGTAGATCTCGAGGCGGTCCCCGTCGGTCACCTCACCGATGACGGTGGCGATGACGTCCCACTTGGCGCAGATCTCCAGGAAGCGGTCGACCTTCCCGGGCTCGACGACCGCGCACATGCGTTCCTGCGACTCGCTCATGAGGATCTCCTCCGGCGAGAGCGTCGAGTCGCGCAGCGGTACGTCGTCCAGGGTGACGTGCATGCCGCCGGAGCCGTTCGAGGCCAGCTCGGAGGTGGCGCAGGACAGGCCTGCCGCACCCAGGTCCTGGATGCCGACGACCAGCTTCTCCTTGAAGGCCTCCAGGGTGCACTCGATGAGCAGCTTCTCCTGGAAGGGGTCGCCGACCTGCACGGCGGGGCGCTTGGAGGGCTTGGCGTCGTCGAAGGTCTCCGAGGCGAGGATCGAGGCGCCGCCGATGCCGTCGCCGCCCGTGCGGGCGCCGTACAGGACGACCTTGTTGCCCGTGCCGGACGCCTTCGCGAGGTGGATGTCCTCGTGCCGCATCACGCCGATGGCACCGGCGTTGACCAGCGGGTTGCCCTGGTAGCAGGAGTCGAAGACGACCTCACCGCCGATGTTGGGCAGGCCCAGGCAGTTGCCGTAGCCGCCGATGCCGGCGACGACACCCGGCAGCACACGCTTGGTGTCCGGGTGGTCTGCCGCACCGAAGCGCAGCGGGTCGACGACGGCCACCGGCCGCGCGCCCATCGCGATGATGTCGCGCACGATGCCGCCGACACCCGTGGCCGCGCCCTGGTAGGGCTCGACGTACGAGGGGTGGTTGTGCGACTCGACCTTGAAGGTGACCGCGTAGCCCTGGCCGACGTCCACGACGCCGGCGTTCTCGCCGATGCCGACGAGCAGCGCGTCGGACTCGGGGGCCTTCTCGCCGAACTGGCGGAGGTGGACCTTCGAGGACTTGTACGAGCAGTGCTCGGACCACATGACCGAGTACATGGCGAGCTCGGCGCCGGTGGGGCGACGGCCCAGGATCTCGACGATCCGCTCGTACTCGTCCTTCTTCAGGCCGAGTTCGGCCCAGGGCAGCTCGACGTCGGGGGTCTCGCTCGCATGCTCGACCGTGTCCAGAGGCGTCCGGCTCATGCGCCCACCAGCTTCTTGAGGATCGAGGTGAAGAACGGGAGCCCGTCGGTACGGCCGGTACCGATCAAGGACTCGACGGCGTGCTCCGGGTGCGGCATGAGACCGACGACGTTGCCGGCCTCGTTGGTGATGCCGGCGATGTCCCGCAGGGAGCCGTTGGGGTTGAAGTCGAGGTACCGGAAGACGACCCGGCCCTCTGCCTCCAGCTTGTCCAGCGTGTACTCGTCGGCGACGTACCGGCCGTCCATGTTCTTCAGCGGGATATGGATCTCCTGGCCGGACGCGAAGTCACTCGTCCAGGAGGTCTCCGCGTTCTCCACCCGCATCTTCTGGTCGCGGCAGATGAAGTGGAGGTGGTCGTTGCCGAGCATCGCGCCCGGAAGGAGATGGGCTTCAGTGAGGATCTGGAAACCGTTGCAGATGCCGAGGACCGGGAGCCCGTCCTTCGCCTGCTCGATGACGGTCTCCATCACCGGGGAGAAGCGGGAGATGGCACCGGCGCGCAGATAGTCGCCGTACGAGAAACCGCCCGGAAGGACCACCGCGTCGACCTGCTTGAGGTCCTTGTCCTTGTGCCAGAGGGCGACGGGTTCCGCGCCCGCGAGACGGATCGCGCGTTGCGTGTCCCGGTCGTCCAGGCTGCCCGGGAAAGTGACGACGCCAATACGAGCGGTCACTTCGCGGCCTCCGCGACTTCCTCCACCTTGACGGTGAAGTCCTCGATCACGGTGTTGGCGAGGAAGGATTCCGCAAGATCGTGGATGCGGGCCAGCGCGGCGTCGTCGACCGGACCGTCCACTTCGAGTTCGAATCGCTTTCCCTGACGTACGTCGGAGATGCCTTCGAAACCGAGCCGCGGCAGTGCGCGCTGCACCGCCTGGCCCTGGGGGTCGAGGATCTCCGGCTTGAGCATGACGTCGACTACGACGCGTGCCACTGGCACTCCCGGTGTGTGGTGCTGAGCAGGTTCCTTCAGACTACCTGCACAAAATTTCTACTCGCGTAGATTCGTAGCATCCTACGTGACCCTCATCACGATCCCGCATCGGCGCGGGGCCCCTGCACGGAAAATCCTCGGAAAACCCGCAGAAGAGCGGTGACAGACATTGCGCGCGGACACGCGGAGGTATTCAGTCGGTCTTCACAATGCAATGCCGGGCACTGTACAAAGGAATTGGCAATAGCCGATACTTTGCCCAATTACTGCCGGACAGTCGACATCTCCTCGACATCTGCCGGACGTCTGTGCACGTCATGGTCTGTGATCGCGGAGGTGCCGCACGAAGGGACCGATATTCGTGGCGCAGCGTGTCGTGGTCACTCTCTTTGACGACATCGACGGCTCAGAAGCGGCGGAAACGATCGTCTTCGGACTGGACGGCAAGTCGTACGAGATCGACCTCAATCAAGCCAATGCCAAGAAACTGCGTAAGGTGCTGGCACCCTACGTCGAGGCCGGCCGCAAGAAGGCGAAGTCCGGGAAGGCCTACACGCACACGGCGTTGACGCCGGACCCGGCCGCCGTCCGCGCCTGGGCGCGCTCCAACAAGATGGAGGTCCCGCCGCGCGGCCGCATCCCGAAGAAGGTCTACGAGGCGTTCGCAGAGGCGCACTGACGCACTCGCCGCTCCGGCCGGGCACGGGCCGGAGCGGCCCCGCGCGTTCACCGGAGCCGCTCCCCCTGCGTCCCGTGCGCCGCTGCCTCCCGCACCCACCGCACGAAGGCCCCATCGGACCCCGCGTCCAATCGACTTGCGTTTCACCCCCGGTGATCAGCTAGAGTCTGGGACACGCCGAGGGGCAAGGCCGGAAGGCAGGGCCCCGAGGAGCCATGCGGGTGTAGTTCAGTAGCAGAACACCCCCTTTCCAAGGGGGAGGCGCAGTGTGCAATCCCTGTCACCCGCTCTACGGCATCGGTCCGAGCATCCTTGTGGATCAGGTAGGCTGGTGCTCGCACCGATCGGTGAAAGCCGGTCGGGAGCAATGCGGACGTAGCTCAGTTGGTAGAGCGCAACCTTGCCAAGGTTGAGGTCGCGAGTTCGAGCCTCGTCGTCCGCTCCAAAAAGGAAAGTCCCCGGTCGATCGACCGGGGTTTTTCTCGTATGCGCCCGCCGGGTCCGTCGGCCTCTGACATGCGTCGTGCGGAGTGATGCGCGGGATCACCTTCTCGGTGGCCTGCACCGGGCTCTTCACATTTCTCGGGGCCGACGGCACGGGCAAGACATCCAGCCATCACGGCTGGAGGGGCTCGCACCACCCACCGGCCGCGCGGTGCGGATTCTGGGACGCGATCCATACGAGGAGAGGCGGCCGTCCGCCCCAGGGCCGGCGTGATGCTTGCGAGGACGGCTTCTCCTCCGAGCCGGCGGCGCCGACCGAAAGCCGCCGATACACCTGGAATTGGTGAGGTGCAGCGGTTCGCCCAAGAGTCGCAGCGAGAGGTTCCCGAGGTGGTGCGCGGCTACCGCGAGGCCGACCTGAACGCCGAACCGGCGGGGCCCTGGGCGCGCTGACGGCCGCGGGCGGACCCAGGGGCGGGGCATGTTCCGGCCGAGCACCGAGGTGCGCCTGCCTTCGGCTCCCTCGTCGTCGTCCGCTTGCCGCACTGTGAGTGAGGTCACTTCATGACGTCCCCACGGGCGGTCCGGCCGTGAACGCCTCGTCCGGGGAGCACGCCGCGCGCCCCTAGGACGTCCCGTGGTCGCCCCACAGGCCGCGACCAGGCCCGAGGCGCGCGACAGCACGGGCACACCGTCCCCACGGCCGTCCTGGATCTTCGGATGCCCGGGACGGACGGTGTGAGGGTCGCCACATCACTGCGGGCCGAGATCTCGGGGTGCCAGGCGCTGATCGTCCACGGCCACGCACGGCCCCGTCAGCTGAGACGGGCGCTGCGGGCGGGTGTGCGCGGACTCGTCCAGGAGACCGTTCGCGCCCAGCGGCTCGCGGAGATCATCCGCACGGTACACGCGGGAAACCGCTGCGTGGACCCCTAGTTGGCCGCCGACGCGATCTCGGCACGGGGCTCGCCGCTGACCGCGTGGGAGGCCGAGGTGCTCGAATTCGCCGCCGACCGCGCACCGGTGGCAGAGATCGCGGAACGGGCCGCGTTGTGCCCGGGGACGTGCGGAACCATCTGTCGTCGGCCGTCTCGAAGCTCGGCGTGGAGAACCGTCATGTGGCGGTGCGTCTCGCACGCGAACGAGGTTGGGTATAGTTGCTCTCGCGCAAGCGCGCAGTGCGGACGTAGCTCAGTTGGTAGAGCGCAACCTTGCCAAGGTTGAGGTCGCGAGTTCGAGCCTCGTCGTCCGCTCCAGAAAAAAAGCCCCCGGCCCAGGCCGGGGGCTTTTTCGTGGACGTCCGGATCCCGAGGACAGGCACTCGGGGGCCGGGGACGGATGTGCTCCGGGGGCCCGGCGGGTCGCCGGGCCCCGCTCGGTCAGGACCAGGCGACGCCCGTCAGGCGCTCGTACGCCTCCGTGTACTTCGCCCGGGTCGCCTCCACGATCTCCTGCGGCAGCGGCGGCGGAGGCTCCTCGCTCGTGCGGTCCCAGCCGGAGGCGGGGGACGTGAGCCAGTCCCGTACGAACTGCTTGTCGAAGGAGGGCTGGGACCGGCCCGGCTCCCACCGGTCGGCCGGCCAGAAGCGCGAGGAGTCCGGAGTGAGGACCTCGTCGGCCAGGACGAGCGTGTCCCCGTCATAACCGAACTCGAACTTGGTGTCCGCGAGGATGATCCCGCGGTCACGGGCGATGCCGCGGGCGCGGCCGTAGACGGCGAGGGTCGTCTGCCGCAGGTTGGCGGCGGTCTCGGCACCGACCTGGCGGGCGACCTCCTCGTACGAGACGTTCTCGTCGTGGTCGCCGACCGCTGCCTTGGTCGCGGGCGTGAAGATCGGCGCGGGCAGCTCCGAGCCGTCGACGAGGCCCTCCGGGAGGGCGAGGCCGCAGACGGTACGGGACTCGTTGTACTCGGCGAGGCCCGAACCGGTGAGGTAGCCCCGGGCCACGCACTCCACCGGGATCATCTGCAGGGACTTGCAGACGAGGGTGCGGCCGGCCCAGTCGGCGGGAGCGCCGGGCGGCAGTTCGGTGCTCAGGACATGGCTCGGGGCCAGATCGGCGAGTTTGTCGAACCACCAGAGCGAGAGCTGGGTGAGGATCCTGCCCTTGTCCGGGATCACGGTCGGCAGCACCCAGTCGTATGCGGACGTACGGTCACTGGCGACCATCACGAGGTCGCCCGCCTCGTTCTGGTACAGATCGCGCACCTTGCCGGTGTGCAGATGCACCAGGCCCGGCACCTGGACGGGCTCGGGCTTTTCGACGAATCCGGACACGGTTCCTCCCCGTGGTTCTCTCCAATTGGCTCGATTCTCCCGTATGCGGATGGCGAACCGGTGCCCGGGGCCGGTACAGGGCGTGGTCAGTCCCGTTTGCAGATGCGGTCGAGGAGGTTCGCCGTCGCCTGCTGGATGCGGGCGTCCACGTGGCCGGGGCGGTCCAGCGCCGGGGACCAGGCGAACGTTCCGGACGCGAAGACCAGGGCGCCGGACGGGGCACGGTACAGAGAGGTCTCCTGGTGGCGCAGCGCACCGTCGCTGTCCCGGTAGGGGGAGTGGGCGAGCAGGATGCGGCCCTGGTGGTCGGGCAGCGGCGCGCGCGGGAAGTAGCGGTCGGCCTCCCCGGCCACCATCCCCGACAGTTCGGCCCCCTCCTCCGCGCCGGTCGCCTCCCACAGCCAGTGGTCGGCGTTGCGCACGACGAGGGGGTGCGGCTCGGGCACCCGGCCCGCGTACTGGATGCCGATCATCTCCTGCTCGGGGCGGTCGATCTCCCGCCACAGAGCGGGCTTTCCGGGACCTCGGCGCTTGCGGCAGGTGAGCAGGCGGTCGGCGACGCCGGACGGGGACGGACCCAACTCCACTTGCCAGTACATGGTGTTGGCGGAGAGGAAGACGACCGAGGTGCCGGTCTCCCGGGCGAGTTCCACGGTGCGGCGCATCTGCGGCGACCAGTACTCGTCATGGCCGGGGAAGACGAGGCCGCGGTAACGGGTGGGGTCGATGCGTCCGGCGTGCAGATCGCGCGCGTCGGCGTAGGAGAGGTCGTAGTGGTAGCGCTCGGCCCAGCGGATGAAGTCGTACGCGTGACCCACGTGCAGCGGGAGGCCCGCACCCGCGTAGGGACGGTCGAAGGAGACCGTGGTGGCGGCGTCGGCCTCACCCAGCAACCGGCCGTTCTCGTCCCAGGCGTGGTAGAGGCTGGCACCGGTGCGGCCGTCCTCCGGGTAGAGGTTGTACGCCTGCCAGGTGATGTCCGGGAGCAGCAGGAGAAGGTCCGCCAGGCGGCTGTCGCGCACGGTGAAGGGCACATGGGAGCGGTAGCCGTCGACGGTGGTGAGGACGGCGACGTATGCGCCGATGCTCCAGTAGGACGGGATCTGCATCCGCCAGGACAACCACCAGTGGTGGCAGGAGACCGTGCGGTCGGCGGTCAGCGGGGGCGGCTGGACGATGCCGGAGAGCCTGGGGCTGGTGGTGATCTTGGACGCCCCGTCACCGCCGTAGTGCCCGATCCGGTACACGTCGACGGCGAACTCCTGGGGTGGGTCCACCGTGATGTGGAAGTCGATGGCTTCGCCCGGCGCCACCGCGCCGCTGGAGGTGAAGCCCTTGATCTGGCGGTGTACGTCGTCGGCGGAGCGCGGGCCGCCGGTGCGGGGCGCCGGAATCCGCGCCCCTTTGTGGCCCTGGGACGGGACCTGGGCGGGGGCCGCTTCCACGTACCAGGGGACCACGTGGCCCGTGTCGTCGAAGTAGGTCTCACTTCCCCGGAGCCAGGGGACGGGGCCCTGGCCGAAAGGATCCGTCACGGCATGTGCGAGAGCGCCCGACTCCCAGCGGCGGATGTGCTCCGACCCCATGCGATGTCCCCTCCCTCGTCCCCGTGAGCCGTCGTAAGCCCATGCGTCGTACCCGATCGGTCCCAGCACATCACATTACGCACGCACTCCGTCACCGTTCGTCGCGAATTGACGTGAACGGAATGGGATTCTCCGGCCATGGGTCGGGGTTGCGGCTGCGTGACGGGATGTGTTCCGCAGGTGGGAAGAGGTGAGGGACGGGCGGCGATGCGTGGGGCGGAGGCGGGGAGCGGCCGCGTGGGGCCTGAGGCGGGCGGGGTTTGCAGGGGCTGAGGGAAGGGGGAGGGCGGGCTGATTGGGGGGGAATGGTCACAGAGCCCACCACTTTGCCGCGACGTGAACGGTGGCGGGTCGAGCGCCGCAGGACGAGCGGTCGTACGAGCCCTGCGGTGACGGGTGGCGAGTGACGGGCTGTGGGCCCTGGTGCCGCCCGCCGTCGGGCATCGCGGGGTCCGGGCCGTCCGGGCCCTCAGACCAACCGGACCGGCTTCTCGGGGCGTATGCCCAGGTGAAGGAGCCAGGCACGGAGAGGAACCGGGTCGCCCTCCCGGACGAGAGTGAGGACCCGGGGTGTCAGATCGGCCGCCCGCTCGCCCCTGACCAGAAGGGACGGGCCGTCCAGCCAGTCGAGCCCCGGTGCCGCGCCGGCGGTGTCCATCGCGGCGCAGCAGACCATCGCGGTGACGTGGTCGACAAGCAGTTCGCGACCGGTGCGGGGCGGCTGGAGCGGGAACAGCGGGAGCAACGCGTCGTCCCACAACGTACGGTCCGGCCCCGTGGGCTGCCCGGTGCCACCACCGCCCGGTGCCGCCTCGGGGACCGCCTCCTCCCGTGCCATCGCGGCGCTGAGCCCGGCGACGAGGGCGGCGGTCCGCACGCTGCCGACCACACCGTCCTCCTCGTCGGTGACGGGTGCGCCGGTGAGGGGTGCGTTGACCGGGGCTTCCGCGACACAGTCGGCAGTGGCCTCTGCGCTCGGCCCGTTCTGGTCGTGGGGAACCGGCCCTTCGCCGTCATCGAGGGCATTCTCGCTGGTCTCGCTCTCCACGTGGGGCGCGTGGACAGCGGAGTCGGCGGAGGCCGCCGCCCGGCGCGGACCGCTGCCGCCGTCGGCAACCTGCTCGTCGCCGTCCCGGAGGATCTCTTCGGCCGGGGCACCCTCGACACGGGGCGCACCGGAGTCGATGGCGGCCTCCCGACGCGTGGGGCCGCCCTCGTCGGCGGGTGGCTCCCCGCCGTCCCGGAGGGGCTCTCCGCCGTCCCGGAGGGGCTCTCCGGCTGGGGCACCGCCGGTGGGCGCGGCATCCATGACAGCGCTTTCGCTCTCGACGCTTCCGCTCTCGCCTGTCGGCGCGGCTGCACGGCATGCGCCTTCCTGGACCGTCAGGTACTCCAGCACCCGCTCCAGCGTGGGGCCGTCCGCGCGGGGCGCGGCCGGGTGCACGGTGTGGCGGACGCCCAGGGCGTCGAGAACGCGGTGAAGGCGGGCCGCGTCCGTGCGCCACTTGCGGTCCACGACCTCGTCCGGGTACTCCTGCCAGCCCACCGGGGCCCAGCCAGGGCCCGGCGCCGCCGGGCCTCCGTGGAAGAGGCGGGCCGCCAGCAGCGACGCGGCCTCGTCCACCGCTCCGGGCTCCTCCAGCAGGTCGCAGGCCGGCCTCTCGCCCAGCCGGGAGGCGAACCCCTCGGCCAGCCGGTCCCGGCGTGAGAGCTCCGTGAGCGCCGCCACCACCCCCGCGTCCAGACGGGACGGCCAGCGGCCCATCCGCCAGGCCGGCAGGGCGACCCGGGTCAGCAGCCGGTCCCAGCCGGCGTAGGCGAGACCCACCTGCTCCTGGGCGACGATCCGCAGACCGTAGTCCACAGCCTGTGCACGCTCTGCCGCGGCCGCCGCCACCCCCCGCTCCATCTCCTCCGCATGTCCCCGGCAGCTCCGCAGCAACAGCCGGGCCACCCAGCCGACCCCGCCGAGCACCACGCGGACGAGCGGACCGCGCTCCGGGGCGGAGGTCACGGCGACGGCGGCGTCCAGTCCTCGGACGAAGCGTCGCGCCGCGGCTATGTCCGGGTGCGCCGACGGCCCCGTACCGGCGACGACCGGGGCGAGCACCGCGCGCAGTTCGCCGACCCGCATCCACCACAGGAACGGTGAGCCGATGACGAGCACGGGCGCGGTCGGGACCCTCTGGTGCCGAGGGGCCGACAGACCACGTATGCCTCGGACGCCGGATATGTCGTCCCCCGTCCGCGCCGGAGGGCCATGGGCGGGGTGGGTGCGGTCCTCGAGCCAGCTGTCGCAGTCCGGAGTGAGCGCTATCGCGGACGGGGCGGGGACGTCGAGGCGGTCGGCCAGGTCGCGAACCATCCGGTACAGGTCGGGGGCCGCGGCCTCCGTGATCGGGACCGTCGGGCTCACGGCCGGGCGGGCGCGGGCGACGACCAGGGCGATACCCGCGGCGGCGAGCAGGGTCGCCACGGCGATGCCGATGACGATCCAGCGCACGATCCCCCAGTGCGCACCGGTGATGTGGCCGGTGGAGCGACCGGCCAGGAGCACGACGGCCACGGCGGCGGGCAGCAGAGCGACGGCCAGCGCCCTACTGCGGATCCGCAGCACGGCAAGGGCCCGAGAGCGCGCAGCCTGCGCGCCCACCTCCACACCCATCCCGGTCACGACCGGACGTCACCCCCTCTGTCCCACCTCTGTGCCGCGTCCCGCCTCTGATCCACGCGCCATGCGCCGCGACGGTCCCCGTCACAGAGACCGTCGCCGGATGCCCGTGCGTTGCTCACTCCCCCACTGTGGCACCCGTCACCGACATCGCAATGCCGGTGGGCCAAGTGCCGGAACGCTTGCGCCGCACCCTAGTTGGGGCTCCGCCCCTCGTCAGCCGGATGGGTCACCGCTCACTCGATGGAATGGCTTTGGGGAAAGCTGGATGACGCAGGGCAAGGACCAGGCCCCGAATTGCACACCGGCGCGCAGCACTGGGCACCGGGCCCGGCACAGGTCCGGATCCCTTCCCCTGCACGCCGAGGGCCCCGCATCCTCAGACGGATTCGGGGCCCTCAGGGTTCATCGCCGGGCCGGATCAGGGCTCGGGCGTCAGCTCTGCTCCCGCGCTGCCTTCGCCGCGATGTCCGTACGGTGCTGGGAGCCCTCGAGTCCGATACGGTCCACCGCCGTGTAGGCCCGGCGGCGCGCCTCGGCGAGGTCGGCGCCGGTCGCCGTGACGGACAGCACGCGGCCGCCCGCGCTCACCACCGCGTCCTCCTCGCGCCTGGTGCCGGCGTGCAGGACGTACGCGTGGGGGGCGTCCTGGGCCGCGACCTCCGCGAGCCCGGTGATCGGGTCGCCGGTGCGCGGGGTGGCCGGGTAGTTCTGCGAGGCCACGACCACGGTGACAGCCGCGTCCTCGCTCCAGCGCAGGGGCTCGATGTCGGCGAGAGTGCCGTTCGCCGCGGCCAGCAGCACACCGGCGAGCGGTGTCTGCAGCCGGGCGAGCACGACCTGGGTCTCCGGGTCGCCGAAACGGGCGTTGAACTCGATGACCCGTACTCCGCGCGAGGTGATCGCCAGACCCGCGTACAGCAGGCCGGAGAAGGGAGTGCCGCGGTGGCGCATCTCGTCGACGGTCGGCTGCAGAACGGTCTGCACAACCTCTTCGACCAGCTTCGGGTCGGCCCAGGGGAGCGGTGAGTACGCGCCCATGCCGCCGGTGTTGGGCCCCTCGTCGTTGTCCAGGGCGCGCTTGAAGTCCTGGGCGGGCTGGAGCGGGACGACCGTCTCACCGTCGGTGACGGCGAACAGGGACACCTCGGGGCCGTCGAGGAACTCCTCGATGACGACCCGCTCACAGTGGGCCGCGTGCTTCTTCGCGGCGTCCAGATCGGCGGTGACGACGACGCCCTTGCCGGCCGCGAGGCCGTCGTCCTTCACGACGTACGGGGCACCGAAGGCGTCGAGCGCCTCCTCGACCTCGTCGGCGTCCGTACAGACGTAGGACCGAGCGGTGGGTACGCCCGCGGCCGCCATCACGTCCTTGGCGAAGGCCTTGGAGCCCTCCAGCTGCGCCGCCTCCTTGGAGGGGCCGAAGACGGGGATCCCCGCCTCGCGCACCGCGTCGGCGACGCCCGCCACGAGCGGCGCCTCCGGACCGATGACGACCAGCCTGACGCCGAGCTCGCCGGCCAGCGCGACCACGGCGCCTCCGTCGAGGGCATCGACCTGGTGCAACTGGGCCACCTCGGCGATGCCGGCGTTGCCCGGGGCGCAGTGCAGCCCGGTGACGTCGGGGTCGAGGGAGAGGGAACGGCACAGGGCGTGTTCGCGGGCGCCGCTACCGATGACGAGGACCTTCACGGGGTCAGCCTAACCGGCGGGGACAGGTGACTTTGTGGGGGCCGCCGAAGGAGGACGGGGCGCGGGGTTGTCGTTTCCTCCAAGGTGTCGCGCGGCCCGACGGGTCCAGCCGTCACCACATACCCGGTCCGGGCACTACTCGTTCGAGAACTCCTCCATCACCGTGGCCCCCAGTTCACGGACGATCAGTTCGTGGCCCGAGAGGGCCGACTCCTCGAGGTCGGGGTCGTCGTCCTCCGGCATGTCGTCCTCGGGGGCCACCACGTGCCGCTCGGGGGCGGCCGGCGCGGACGGAGCCGGAGCGGGGGCCGGCGAGGCGGGCACGGCGGGGGTCACCGGTGCCGCCGGAGCGGACTGGTGAGGCGCGGGACGCGCTGCGGCGGGGGCTCCACCGCCGTAGCCACCGCCTCCCCCGGCCTGGAAACCGCCGCCGCTCGCGACGGCCGGCGGTGCCGAACCACCCGAGGGGTCGACGATCGCCTCGATCTTCCACTGCACGTTGAACTGCTCGGCCAGACACTGCCGCAGGACGTCCTCGCTGCCGCTGCTGAGGAAGTTGTCCCGGGCGCCCGCGTTCACGAAGCCGAGTTGCAGGGTCGTCCCGTCGAAGCCGGCCACCTGGGCGTTCTGGCTCAGCAGGATCCAGGTGAAGCGTCGGCGGTTCTTCACCGCCTCCAGAACGTTCGGCCAGAGCATGCGCGGGTCGAGCCCACCGGACGCCGGTGCGGCAGCCGACGCCGCGGCGGCTGCCGGAGCACCTGCGGCGGGGGCGGCAGGCGGCGCGGACGCGGCGGCGGGCTGCCCCCCGCCCGCGGAGGCCGCCGTGGGCCAGCCGCCGGGTCGTCGCCCGCCACCTGCGGGCGCGGCGGTCGGCCACGCACCGGGAGCGTTGGGTGCAGAGGGGGCGGAAGGCTGCGGCTGAGCCGCCGCGGGGGCGGGTGGCGCGGAGGACGCGGTCTCCTGGGGCGCGGGCGGCGGTCCGGACACCGGCATCGCGCCGCCGTCCTGAGAGCCCGGGCCCCCGGCGTTCTGTGCACCTGGAGTCGGGGCAGGCCCTGCCCCGCCTGCCCGTACCGCGGCACGGGCGGCCGCCGGGCCGCCGGGCGTAGCGGGTGCCGCACCCTGCGGCACCGGCCCCCCGGCCATCCCACCGTGCACCTCGGGCCCCGGCACGTATCCCATGGCGGGCGCCCCGCCACCGCCGGAGAAGTTGACGCCCCGCTCCAGGCGGTCCAGTCGCGCCATGACGGACCGCTCGTCGCCGTACGCGGCGGGGAGCAGTACCCGGGCGCAGATCAACTCGAGCTGCAGCCGGGGCGAGGTGGCTCCGCGCATCTCGGTCAGCCCCTCATTGACGAGGTCGGCGGCGCGGCTGAGCTCCGCCGGGCCGAAGACGCCCGCCTGGGCCTGCATGCGCTCCAGTACGTCGGCCGGGGCGTCGATGAGCCCCTTCTCGGTGGCGTCGGGCACGGCGGCCAGGATCACCAGGTCCCGCAGCCGCTCCAGCAGATCGGCGACGAACCGCCGTGGGTCGTTGCCCCCTTCGATGACCCGGTCCACGACCTCGAAGGCGGCGGCCCCGTCCCCGGACGCGAAGGCCTCCACGACGGAGTCGAGGAGCGACCCCTCGGTGTAGCCGAGCAGCGAGGTGGCCATGGCATACGTCACGCCGTCGGCGCCCGCACCTGCCAGCAGCTGGTCCATGACGGACATGGAGTCACGCACGGACCCGGCACCCGCGCGCACGACGAGCGGCAGGACCCCGTCCTCGACGGGGATGTCCTCCTTCCGGCACACCTCGGCGAGGTAGTCCCGCAGGGTCCCCGGCGGGACGAGCCGGAAGGGATAGTGGTGCGTGCGCGACCGGATGGTCCCGATGACCTTCTCGGGCTCGGTGGTCGCGAAGATGAACTTGAGGTGCTCGGGCGGCTCCTCGACGACCTTGAGGAGCGCGTTGAAGCCGGCCGGCGTGACCATGTGGGCCTCGTCGATGATGTAGATCTTGTAACGACTGCTCGCGGGCCCGAAGAAGGCCTTCTCGCGAAGGTCACGGGCGTCGTCCACACCACCGTGCGACGCGGCGTCGATCTCGATGACGTCGATCGACCCCGGACCGTTCCTTGCCAGGTCGCGGCAGGACTGGCACTCGCCGCACGGCGTCGGGGTCGGCCCCTTCTCGCAGTTCAGGCATCGGGCCAGGATCCGGGCGCTGGTCGTCTTCCCGCAGCCTCGCGGCCCGCTGAACAGGTACGCGTGGTTGACCCGGTTGTTCCGAAGCGCCTGCTGCAACGGGTCGGTGACATGCTCCTGCCCGATGACCTCGGCGAAGGACTCCGGGCGATAGCGGCGGTACAGCGCGAGAGACGACACGCATACGAGGTTATAGGCGCCCAGTGACAAAGCGGCTGCCCGCGCCGCTCCTCCGACCGCGCCGCCGGGGGCCTGCGCCCGCGTACTTCCCCGTGACGCAGAAGACCCCCCACGCACCCGCCAGAGCCAACCTACCCTTGCTGCCTTCCGGCCCTGGGGGAGTTCAGTCAGATAGCGCCGCGTGAGGGGCTGAGCCCAAGCCTACCTGATCGCAGGGGGCCCGAACGAGTTCGCTAGCACTCCCCGGCGTCATGTAATGTTTCCGGCGGAGGATTCGCCTAGAGGCCTAGGGCGCACGCTTGGAAAGCGTGTTGGGGGCAACCCCTCACGAGTTCGAATCTCGTATCCTCCGCCAGTGCCTCACCGGGCACGATGTCGAAGGGCCCCACCATTCGTGGTGGGGCCCTTCGACATGTGTGGTCTCATTTTTGGTCTCATTCGGCCCCAGAGGAGCCCCACAGCTTCTCGCCGACCTGGTCCGCCACCTTGCGGAGCATGGGCCCGGTCACATGCATGTAGCGAGCCCGCATCCGCGCGGCGCCGCCCGGCTCCCAGCCCATGATCGCGTCTACGATCACATCCGGGACACCAAGCAGGAGGAGGACGGTGGCCGCCGTGTGGCGAGCGTCATGAAGGCGCCCATCCCGCACGCCCGCGTCCTGAAGCAGCCGCTTCCACACGTGGTAGTCGGTGTTCGGACTCAGAGGTCCGCCGGTGGGCAAGGCGAAGACATAACCCTTGTCCTCCCAGTCGACTCCGGCCTCCGCTCGCTGCCGTTCCTGCTCTTCCTGATGCTTGCGGAGAAGCTTGATCAGCGGGTCAGGCAGGCCAATCGTGCGGCGGCCGGAGCGGGACTTCGTACTCTTGTGCTCGCGCCGGATCTGCTCGCGCTTCGGGCAGTAGCCAGGTTTCCTGCCGCACGGCTCGTCGCCACAACCGTGCTGGTACCTCGGCCGGAGCCGATTCCGCCGGATGCGGAGGTACCCGGCGTCCAGGTCCACGTCCTCCCACTGGAGCGCGAGTGCTTCCCCCTGGCGGAGGCCGAGCGCGAGGGCCACAACCCACCGCGCGCTGTTACGGAGCTTGGATGCCTCCAGGAGCAGGCTTTGTACCTCCTCGATGGAGTACGGCTCCACCTCCTCCTCCTCGAGCCGAGGAGCCCGGGCGATCTCGGCGACGTTCCGGGAGACATGCCCGCGCCGCCTGGCCTCGGCGAGCGCCACACGCACGGTGCGGTGCGCATGATGCGCCGTCCCGGCCTTGCTGCCCTCGCGCTGCATCTTGGCGTAGAACGCCTCCAGGTGCTCCGGTTCCAGGCGGTCAAGCCGGTGCGCCCCGATGCCGGGGACCAGATGCACGCGTACGTCCACCTCGTAACCGGCGTACGTGTTCTCGGAGACGTACTTCTTGGCGATCTCGTACACCCAGTGCTCCAGCCAGTTCCCAAGGGTCCACTTCTCGCCCGGCTTGCTGAGGCTTCCTGAGTCGCGCTTGCGCTCGATCTCCCGGACAGCCTTGACGACTTCCGCCTTGGTCTTGCGGCCGACGTGCCGCCGGTCCGGTTTGCCGTCCGGCCGGATGCCGACAGTCACACGGCCGTGCCACCGGCCATCCGCCCCCTTGTAGATCGAAGCCGCTCCGTTCGGCTCACGGCTCCGCTTCGCCATCACGCGCTCCTCATCGAGGAGGCAGAGGCGCCACGCAGACGATCGACATACACAGCGAGGGCATCCGCGGGGATCCGGCGCAGGCTGCCGACCTTGACTGACTCCAGTTCGCCCGAGGCGATGAGAGCGAAACATGTGGTGCGGCCGATGCCCAATCGGCGGGCAGCTTCCTCGACAGTGAGGAGGAGGAGCGTTGGATCGGCAGTTACCGGGGCAAGTATGGCTGCGGCTGTGATCACTTCTCCTCCTTGGAATCGAGGCCGAGCAAGATCAAGACGTCACGGGCCGGCACAATCGCGGAGCCCCCGCAGACAGGGCATGGGAAGCGCGGCTCAGTCGAGTGACGACCGGACCCGCCGCACTCCAGGCATGCCGTCCACTCGTTGCCTACGAAGGCAGCCCAGCAAGCGACGCAGTCGACGCAAGACAATTCGCGGCACACCGGGCAGTCGGAGCCCGGCACCCTCCGCAAGAGGTCACGCATGATCGGATCCCTCCACGGCGGCCAGCTCCTCACGGGCGGTTTCGCGGTTGAGCTGAAGGTCCCGGGCGATGGTGGCGGCGAGGGCGGATTCGCCGGGGGTATGGCCGTGTCCGGCGTACTGCCAGTCGGCCAGAACGAGGACGGTGTCCGGCTCGACGTCGTCTAGGCCGAGGGCGGCGCGTTCCTGGTTGGCGCGGTAGTCGGCGCGTGTCTGGCGGAGGACACCGAGGGTGGTGGAGTAGCGGCGGGACTTGGAGCTGAAGTGGCCGCGGAAGCCGAGCATGTGGGCCCAGGCCCAGAGCCGCCGGTCGGGGTAGACGTCGTCGAGGTCGCGGCAGGCGGTGATCAGGCGGCGGGCGTGGTCTGGGACGCCGTGGCGGTCGAGTTCGGCGAGTTCACCGATCCGGCGGTCGAGGGTGCCAGTGTTCTCCGCAGCCTTGGTGGCGTACTTGGCCACGTAGGAGGCGACGGCCTGTTCAGTCAGGTCGGAGCCGTCGCCGAAGGCCTTCACCGGCCGCACGTCGAGTTGCTTGCCCCAGCGCAGGCGCCATCCGTTGAGGTAGCCAGCCTCCTCGTTGGGCGGCACGGTGATCGTGGTGTACGGGTGCACGGCGGCGGCGCGGATGGCGTCGGTGAGCAGCTCGGTGCTGGCCCAGGAGGGCGGCGGGGAGTCCGGCCCGTCGGGTCCGTCGAGGCGGATCACGGCATGGAAGTGGATCGCGCCCCGTTTCTGGAACTCGGCGACCTTGCCGTAGGAGAGGCGGCAGGTGTCGGCGAGTTCGCGCTGTGTCAGCCCGGCACGCTTGGCGATTTCCCGGCGCAGCCGGTTGGCGAAGCGCATCCACAACTCGCCCGCGTGGTTGTTGAAGAGCACCGTGCCCGCGTAGTCGTACGACCACGGATCGAGCGGAGTCCCAAGAACGGGATCGTCCTCGGTGTGGCGCGTACCGCAACGGCACCGGCCGCGATCAGGCCGGTTGTGGACCGGGCCGAACGAGGGCGCGGTGAAGGTGGCAAAGACCCTCGGGTGATCCCGGACGGTGGCCGGGATGTCCTTGCCCTCGTCCCCAGCCAGCCCGGTGCGGATGAGGTGGTAGGTGTCTCCGGCGTAGGTCCAGGCGCAGGAGGGGCACCGGGAGGCCCGCCGGTTGCCGCAGGCGACGCGGAGGCGTCCGCCGGGCTCCTGCTCGGTGCTGTAGTGGTGCAGGGTTTCGCCGGTGGTCTTGTCCTTGTGTAGGGCCCAGCCGCGCAGGTGGATGGGGTCAGCGCAGCCGCCGGTGCGCTTGATCTGGTCTTGCCAGCGGTCGAAGCCGGGGAGCCCGGCCACCCTGAGGAGGTCTCCCAGAGTGATCGGGTCCAGGCCCGCGATAGGCGCGGTGTCGGTCATGCGGCTTCCTCCTGCTCTTCGGCGGTGATCTGGTCGAGGACGCGGGCGGCTTCCTCGGCGGCCCCGGCCAGGGCGCGCAGTGCGTCAGCGGTTCCGGGGCGGGCGATGAACGTGATGTCGATGAGGTCGCCGCCGATACGGAGGCTCACGAAGGCCCCACCGCGGTCGGTGCTGGGGAAGACGTTCACGCGGCTGGTGGTGTCCGGCTCGATGTGAGCAGAGGTGGTGAGGGTCTTCACGCGGCCACCTCCCACACGGCGGCCTGCGACCGGCGTAGGGACGTGGTTCCCGTGCCGTGGCAGGCCGGGCAGTGGGCAGTGATGGTGCGCAGGTGCCCGCGGGCATCGCGTCCGCCGACGGTGACCTTGACGGCGGCGAAGCCGTCGCAGTCCGGGCAGATCCGCGCGGCGCAGGTGGTGGCCAGGGTAGGGCCGGTCATGATGGAGGTTCCTTCCGGTTCAGTGGAGCTGGCAGGGACGGCGCCCGGAGCGGACGAGACTTGGCGGTTGAGGCCGCTCCGGGGGCCGGTCAGCGTCGCCGCGTCTCGGAGGCGAGCAGCGAGCGCAGGACGACCGCGCACACGGCGACCGAGACGCCGGTGATGGCGACCGCGAGGAGCATGGAGACCAGCACGGCGCCGACGACCAGGACCACGGCGGTGCCGCCGCCGACGAGGGCGAGCGCGGTACCCGGCGTGAGCTGGACGACCGGCCGGGACGGCGCCGGGGCCGCCGGGACGGGCGGCGGGGTGGGGGCCGCGGGGATGACCGTGGTCGGCTCTACGACAGCGGGCGGGGTCACGTGGCCGGTCGGGGTGGGCATGGTCGGGATCTTCGGGCGGAGCATGAGTGGACTCCCTTCTAAGCCGGGTTACTTGATGAGGCTGATGGCGGGGGCCAGGACGCTGTCGGCGAGGAGGTAGCCGCCGAGGAGGAGCACGGCGATGAGCCAGGCGGGTGGGCGGATGAGCTTGACGCCGAGGTAGCCGACGACGAGCAGGGCGAGCCAGAGCGGGACCTGCACGGGGTGCCTCCTAGCGGACCTGGCAGCGGTGGGTGCGGGCAGCGAGCTGGGCGGCGGACTGGGTGGTGTAGTCGGCGGACCAACCGCAGCCGTCGGCGGTGCACACGGCGGCGTGTTTGGTCTGGCCGTGGCGGTCGCGGTGGGTGCCGATCTGCACCGGGCCGATGCTCATCACGGAGTGGAAGAAGTCGCGGGCGGGCACAGGGGTATCTCCTTGCCTTCTCAGGCGAGTTGGGCGGCGATCGCATCGGCGAGGTGGGGCGGGACGCCGAGGCGGGCGCGCAGGGTGTCGGTGTCGATCGGGTCGCCCGTCCGTGCTTCGTGGTCGGCGGCGACCTTGCGGGCGTGGTCGACCAGCGCGGCCGGGACCGCCACCGCCGGAGCAGGAGCCGAAGCAGGAGCCGGGTCGGCGGCAGGCAGGGCCGGGGTCGTCTCGGGCTCCAGCGCGGGAGCCGGTTCGGTCTCGGGCGCGGGATCGATGTCGTGTGCGGGGGCCGGGTCTGCGGGCGCTGGCGGAACCTCCGCCCGGTCCCCGGCCGGGTCGGGTGCGGGTGCGGGTGAGTGAGCAAGGAGCGTGCCGCCAAGGAAGGCCACGGCGGGCCATCCGGCCACGCCGAGGCGGAGCAGGGCAGGCGGGTTTGCCAGGTCGAGGAACCCGGCGGTGGCGACGTTGGCGCCGAGGGAGGCGATCAGGGCAACGAGGAACCAGCACCAGGCCAGCCGGGACGGCCCATTGGCCCGGAGGCGCCTCCAGGCGGCGACCAGGAGCAGGTCAACGCTGATCGGGTAGGCCCAGGCCTTCCAGCCTGACTGTCCGGCCGCCGCGGCAAGGTCGTGCAGGTGAGCGAAGGACAGGGCTCCGGCGATGACGGCCTGGACGAGGACGGCATCAGGGCGCAGTACGGGGCGCATGGCGGTTCCTCCTTCCGAAGGTTGGGCCGGGGCGGGCGGATTGGTGTCCGGCCGCCGCCCCAGCGATGTCTAGTCAGTGGGGGCTTCGCCGGTGCCCCAGCAGGTGAGGCACAGACCGCTCTGCCGGTCGTCGGTGATCCGGCCCTTGCGAGCGCCGACCCGGACGGCTTCGGTGATCTCGCCGTTGCCGTCGCAGTCCGGGCAGTTGACCGGCTCAGGCTCCGGCGGAGCCGACCTGCGGCGGGTGGCGGGCCGTTTCGCGGTGGCCATGGTCACCACCCCTCGCCGGGGTACTCCGGGCCCTCGTTCGGGTCGTAGCCGGGCGGGAAGGTGCCGGGCGGCGGCTCCGGTAGTGACACGGCCAGGCACGGGCCCACGGTGTCGATGAAGTCCTCGTCCGCGCCGGGCACCTCGGCGTAGAGGGCGAGTTGGCCGAGCATCACCACGGTGCGGGCGAAGTCCTCGCAGTCGGGGCACATAGCGGGTGATCTCCTTGTTTGAGGCATGGCTCGGGTAGGGACCTGGCGCGAAGGCGGTCGCGCCGACCGGGATGCGGAAGTGATCAGGTGATGGCCGGGATGGACTCCACGGCCGGGGCATCGGCCGGAGCCGGGATGCCCAACACGGGCCGGAAGGAGGCCAGGGCGGGCAGGTCCGGGGTGAGGTCGGCGTGCCGGTTGCAGATATTGACGGCCTGCCGCAGGGAGGTGTGCGGGGCGCGGATACGGGCCCAGCCGCCGGTCGAGTCGCCGGTGATGGCAACGCCCGGCATGTCGGTGGGGATCTGGATCGCGGCCAGCACGGCATCGGGGGCGATGTCGGCGAAGGCCATCTTGGCGGAGGATTCGTCGTTGACGCGGTGGGCGGTGCGGCCGGTGAGCTGGGCGCGGAGCATGGTGATGCCGTCGCCGAGTTCGGAGCCGAAGCGCTGCCCGCAGATCTCCAGGTAGATGCCGGCAGCGCGGCCGAGCTGGGCGAGGCGGACCAGGGCCTTGACGATCCGGTCCCGGCGCGGGTCGTTCTTCTTGGCGCTGAGGGTGAGTTCGGCGACCTCGTCGACCAGGACCACGATCGGGATCGGCCGCTGGTGGTCGGGCAGGCTCCAGATGTCGGCGGCGATCTCCGCATCCGGCACGTCCGCAGTGATGCGCTGCTCAGCCCGGATGAGCTGGTAGACCTCTTGCATGTGGGACACCAACGCGTCGAGCAGCTCGGCGGCGGTGTCGGCGTTGTCGGCCAGCGCGGAGAACCGGCGCGCCAGCGGGAACAACTCCACTCCTTCCTTGCAGTCGATGCCCACCAGCGCCACGTTCTGTGAGGCGAGAGCGGCCACCAGGTTGCGCTGGTAGACGGACTTCCCCGACTCGGTGGCGCCGAGGGTGAGGGCGTGGGGGACGGCCCGGTAATCGCGGTAGTGGACCGAGCCGTCTTCGCGCAGGGCGACCGGGACCCGCATCGGGCGGGTATCGGTCTTGGCGGGCATCTGCACCCGCTTGAGCACGTCGTAGCCGGTCATCCGCACCTCAACGACACCGGAGCGGAGTTCACGTGAGGTGACGCCATACAGGGCAAAGGAGTGCCGCAGCCGGTCACACGAGGCCGCCACGTCGAAGGCATCCTGACCAGGCCGGAGCCCTAACCGCAGGACCAGGCCGGTACGGGTCGGCCGTATCCGCAGGATCCTCGGAGCGCGAGGACCGGGGGCGGGCCGGTTGGCGGCCCGGGCCAGGGCCAGGCGCCAGCGGGACGGCGGAACGGTCAGCCCGCAGGCATCCATGACGGACGCGTAGCGAACCAGGACCCGCAGCGACGCCAAGGTGACGCCGAAGGTCATCCAGTACCAGGCGGGGCGCCGCCACCGCAGGAGACCCGCAGCGACGACGACCAGCGCCAGCGTGACCGTGAACCAGGTCATGATCAGGCCGCCTCCGGCTCCGCAGCAGTGGCGGTGAGCGACGTGACGGCGACCGCACGGAAGCTGATGCCGTGCCGCTTCTGGCCGTTGAACTCGTTCTCCCACGGCACGGCCACCAGGCCCGTGAGCGCGACCGGGGTACCCATGGCCAGCTCACCGGAAATGTCCGGCTCAGCCACGGTCACCGTGACGACCTCCGCGTTGCCGTTCATCACGAACAGCACGTCCACGGTCACGAGCGTGTGACCGGTGTCCCGGTCGGTGGCGATCACACCGTTGCGCTTGTCCTTCATCTTCGTCTGCGGGGGCTGAGCGACCATCAGGGTCGCACCGTTCGTGTCGACGGGGATCTGACGCATCGTCTGTTCTCCTTCGAGGCAGGACCCGAGCATCCATAGCGGATCAACGGGCTTTGACAGTACGGACGTTCGCTAGTTTGACCACAAACCCACGAACTCAAGGTAGGGCGGTCGACACGGGGAGTGCAAGGGGTTTGCCCACAAACTCTCAAACCTGAGAGGATGGCATCCATGGACCCGCGACCGACCGCTGCACAGCGCCCCATTCACCTCAAGATCGCCGACGACTTGCGCATGGAGATCGAGAGGGGAGAGCTGCGAGAAGGGGACTCGCTGCCCACGCTTGAGCAGATTCGCGAGCGGTGGCGGTGCTCCACGAACTCGGCACGCGGAGCCATCAACCTGCTCAAGTCGCAAGGGCTGATCGTCACGGGGCGCGGTAAACCCGCGGTCGTTCGCACGCCACCAGGAAAGGTCGTGCGCTCATCCGATCGTCACCAGGCAGAGAAGGATCTCGCCGCGGAACCAGAGGAACAGCGTCGGACCGTCGGTGAAGCGGAAACGAACCTTGGCATGTCGATCACTCATCAGCGGTTCACGTCCGCTTACGACACGATCGAGGCTGGGACGGAGTTGGGTGATCTCTTCGGCATCGCCCCCACGGCCTCGGTCCTGAGGCGCCACTACGAGGCGACCGACGAACAGACCGGTCACCTTCTATCGTTCAGCACCTCGTACATGCCGGTCGCCCTGGTCGAGGCGAACCCGGCCCTTCTGGACGAGCGGAACGAGCCTTGGCCCGGCGGAACTCAGCACCAGCTCGCGACCGTCGGCATTGAGGTCATGACAATCCTGGACAAAGTGACAGGGCGCATGCCGACCACAGTCGAAGGCCAGATATGGGGACTCCCTGATGGGGTACCACTCCTCATCTGTCGGCGAATCTCGCTTGACGCCGAGGATCGCAACGTTGAGATCTCCGACGCGACGTATCCGGCCGACCGCACGGAGCTGCGGTTCATCACACCGTTGCAGCAGTGGACACAGAAGCCCGACGATTGGAATCTTGGGAGGTAAACCATGCTGAGTGCCACGGATCAGGAGTTCCTGCGCCAGGCGATCGAAATCTCACGCCGCGCGCTTGAGGATGAGGGCAAGACCCCCTTCGGAGCGATCGTCGTCATCGGCGACGAGATTGTCAGCGAGGGCACGAGCAGCGTTGTCGAGCTGACCGATCCGACCGCCCACGCGGAGGTGATGGCACTCCGAAACGCGGGGGCCAAGCTTGGTAGGCACCTCTTCGAGGATGCCGTCATGTACATGAGCAGCGAGCCTTGCCCGATGTGCCTCGCAGCCTGCTACTGGGCACGCGTGCCTCGAATCGTCTTCGGTGCGTCGAGCCGCGATGTGGGCGAGTTGGGCTTCGAGGATCTTCAGTTCTACCGAGAGATGGCCCTGCCCGCTGCCAGTCGCTCCATCATCGAGGACCACGCCGACGGCGGCCTGAGCAAGCGGGCCCGGAGTGTCCTTCAGGAGTGGGCGGACCATCTGCCGGAGCCGGTCGTGCCGAAGCCCTGATCAATGCCCCTGGACGCCCTGGGCGGCTGCGCGGTGGAACTTTCCCTACTTCATCAAGGCTCGCTTCGCTCGCTGGTCCGGGGCCAACGACGCTCGTGGCTCATCGCCAACCCGACCGCCGCACCCTCCGCCCAAGCACATCAACGGCCGCGCTGGCCCGCATGCCACCGCCACCACGATCCGGCCTCAGGAAGGGGAAGACGCAACGGCAGCTCGACCCCAACGCCCCACTAGCGGGGCCACCGCGCACCCCTTTCCACCCGGTTGCCTACACCAGTAGATCGGGTCAAGACCCGAGGGGCCGCGCCAAGCGCGGCGGCGCCGGCCGGTCGCCGCCGCGCCGCCTCACTTGTCTTCGCCACCGGCCGCACGTCGCCGCCCGTCCGTCGCCGCACGCAGCGGCCACATTCCAACACGGGCACGGGGACGAACGGTGGTCCCCAACGGTGCAGGCCAAAGACGCTTTGTGTCACCGAAAGCGGCCGGATCGTGGCGGCGGCATGCGGGCCGACGCTGCCGGATGCGCTGGCGTCTGTACGGCCCGCTGATCCACGCACCAGGCCGCCGGACGGACGGCGGGCGCGGCCATGAGAGAGGGAGAACCCCTCTGTGGCTGGGGCGGTCGGCTCCGCGACTTTAGCCAGCCACTTTGGCGCGAGCCTCGAAGATCATGGCCCCAACGTCGTGCTTTACCGGGCAGGTCCACAGACTGCCCGACGCGCCGGAAGCTTACGGGGCCATGATCACTCGCGCCAAAGCAGCTCCCGACCAAAGTCGCTACGCCGACCGCGCGTCTGGCACACCGCACAGGGTTACCGGACAACACGAGCCGCGGCCTGTTCCCATCCCTGGTACAGCGAACCCGCCGCACCGCCCGCACGGATCGTCCTCTCTCCTTCCTATCTGCTCCCCTAGCGCCTGACACATCGTTAAAGTGTCGATCTACGCATCGGCATGTCAGGGAGCAGGCTAGTGACGGAGCAGGACCTCGACGAGCCCGGACTCGACCAGGAGTCCGACCTCAAGCATCTCAACGTCACGGAACTTTCCGAGGACGAGGTCGTCAGCCAGATCGACGAGTACGAGATCGTCGCCTCACCTAACGATTTCAACACCCGGACGATCAATAGTTTCATCGAAGAAGGCGCGATCAAGATCCCCCCCTTCCAGAGGAATTACGTATGGGATCGGAAGCGGGCATCAAAACTAATCGAGTCCCTCATCCTCGGCCTTCCCGTCCCGCAAGTATTCCTTTACGAAGAAGGAAACAATGACTTCCTCGTAATCGACGGCCAGCAGAGGCTGATGACCGTTTTCTTCTTCGCTAAGGGAAGGTTCCCACGCAAGGAAAAACGCAGCACTATCCGTAGGCTCTTCAATGCGGAAGGCGGGATTTCTGAAGAAATCCTCCAGGATGATGACTATTTCGAGACTTTTAAGCTCAGCCTCCCCAGTATTCCCGGGGAGAAGAAGAACAAATTTACGGGGCGGACTTACTCTACGCTCGACGAATTCAAGCGCCAATTCGACTTGCGGACAATTCGGAATGTGATCGTAAAGCAGGTGAGCCCTGCGGATGACGACTCTGCCATGTTCGAGATGTTCAACCGATTGAACACTGGAGGCGTGAACCTCAATCCTCAGGAAATCCGCGCCAGCTTGTATCATTCGAATTTCTTTCAGGGGATTTTCGGCCTGAACGAAAACGCTAAATGGCGCGATCTTCTCGGGTCTTCAGAGCCCGACTCCCGCATGAAGGATATGGAGATTATCCTCCGCAGTCTTGCTTTGCGGGAAGGGACCGACGGCTACGCAGGCTCCATGACTGGTTTCGTCAACCGATTCTGCAAGAAGTCAAAGAAGTTCGGCCCTGAAAAGATCAAGCAAACCGCAGATGAATGGTCCTGGTTCATGGAACTGAACCGCGACTGCTCTCGGAGCACGTATCAGGCGGGGTCTGCCCGCTTCAGCCCCCTGCTCTTCGAAGCCGTATATGTAGCTGCATTGGGACTACAAAAAGAAGGGGTGGAAATTCCTCCCCTCCGACCTGAGTGGATTGAGCACATCGGAAGGGACAAGCGCTTCACCCAGTACGCCCAAGAGGGGTCGACCAAAACTGCTAATGTAAAGGGAAGGCTAGCCGAGACCAAGCAGCTTCTTAATGAGCTCATCGGCAGCGCCTCATGAGCAGGGTCGCGAGGATGTACGCCGATCACCGGAGCGTACTTGACTACCTAAGCGACCAACAACAGGCATCCCACCACGCCACTTTGCAAATCACCTTGCCGAAGGTGCTCCTCCTTGCTGCAGCCAGTGAATTCGAAGATAGGGTGTGCCAGGCCCTCAGGGATCATATTGCCGAAAACACTTTGGACTCGAAGATCGTTGATCTGGTTGACCAGACTGCAATCCGCAGAAAATATCATACACTCTTCAATTGGGACACTCGAAACGCAGGGCAGTTTTGGTCCCTTTTCGGTTCTGAGTTCAAAGCAGGGATGAAACAATATTGCCGCGAAGACTCGGAATTGACTAACCAGATAAGCGCCTTCATGGAACTCGGATCGCTCCGCAATAACATGGTCCACAACAACTATGCGAGCTTCGTCCTGGACAAGACGCTGGCTGAGGTGTATGGGCTTTATGAGCTTGGCGACTTGTTCGTTCAACGTATCCCCGAGTTACTGAAGCTTTCCTTCAAAGAGGCCGAAGAGTGAAGGGGCGGTCGTTCTCATCTCTGCGTAGCTGTGCCGGCCGCTCTCAACTCGACCGTCCTCCGATTCGGCCCGAGGAAGGCTGCGAACTGGACGATCAGAACGAAAGTACTCCCGCACCGGCAGCCACCTGCCTTAGTCTGCAGCCATGCGTAGAGGAGCGATCACCCGGGGGTCCGTGCTCAAGGTTATTGCCGAGCACGATGAAACAGGACGCGAGGCTTTCCTGTCGAAGTACGGCTTCGGCGAGGCCCGCTCGTACGTTCTGGTCTACGAGGGGCGAGAATACGACTCGAAGGCCGTTGCCGGAGTGGCACACAAATGGGACCAAGGGCGGGCGCTGGCTCCCAATGAGTTCAGTGGTGGTAAGGAGCACGCAGCCGCTTGGTTGAGGCGCCTAGGCTTCCAAATCAGAGCCGTCCAGAACCCCGACTGGGCACGCGATGAGATCATCCTCGCTTGTGATCTGGTCATGGGAAATAGCTGGAAGGGTCTGGACGCACAAGATCCAAGGGTCGTCGAACTGTCTGCCTTGCTCCAGCTGCTGCCTATCCATGCGGATGCGGACCGCAACGACAGGTTTCGTAACCCCAACGGTGTGGCCCGCAAGACGTTCGACATTGCTACCCGGCATCCTGACTACCGTGGCAAGCCCACGAACGGTGGTGCCCTGGATGTGGAAGTCCTCCATGAATTCCTCGCGCGTCCAGACCGGATGACCGAGGTGGCGCGTCTTATCCGCGAAGGCATCAGCACTGGCGGGCTTCAGGATCTCACCCAAGCTGACGACGAGGAGTTTGACGACTTCAGCGCGCCCGAAGGGCGGTTGCTGCTGCGTCGGCACCGGGCGCGGGAGCGGAACAAGGGGCTACGCAAGAAGAAGATCGACTCGGTCCTCCGAAAGGGCGGCAGCCTGGCGTGCGAGGCATGCGGCTTCGACTTCGAGGAGGTCTACGGCGAGCGCGGAGCCGGTTATGTGGAGTGCCATCACGTCGTACCTCTGCACGAAGCCGGCGAAGGAAAGACCAGGCTCAGCGATCTAGCGCTCATCTGCGCGAACTGCCATCGCATAATCCATCGTCGTGCACCTTGGCCCACTCCTGCCGAGCTGAAGGCCGCCATTGAACACCGCGGCGCATCGCGACTTCGTGGTGCCGCCACCGTCGGGAGGCAGGGCGGCGAAGCCGCAGTGCGTTCCCCCGTTCAGGAGGGCCAGCAATGACCGATCCAACAGACCCCGTGCTGCTCTTCGACGAGGATGGCCGCATGTTCATCCTGCATGAGCCAGCTCTGGCTGATGAACTGCTCGAGTCAGCAGACGAATTTTTAGAAGGCTATGACGGCCTCGGACGCCCAGTCTGCGCGTACGGAGAGCCCGGACACGTTGCCCTAGCTCTGGCCTCGACAGAAGCGCAGGGCGACGAGGTCCGTGCACGAGTCGAGCGCTATTACGATGTATTTGCGGCCCGGCATCCCACACGAGTCCCTCCCCAAGAAGCTGACCTATCAAATTTTATTCGCGCCGTGGCAGAAGACTGGGTCGAGGAGTAGGACGCCGAGCATAGAGGTGCAGGCCCCAGATGTTGCTTGCCAGGTAGCGGTCAGTCATGTCCCTCGACTCCTGGCCTGACACCTACCGCCCGAGCCGCTGCCACGCACCAATGTCGCGACCGCTGCGACACCCAAGGTCTCACGGGGCCCCGCACCCACTAAGCCTTCACTAATTGAGGATACGGGTCGGGAAAGAGCGGCGAGAGATCAGCGGCAACTGCCCGTTTGGCCCCGAGATCCTGAGCTGCTTGCCCTGCTGAGCCGAAACTCTGACGGCGGACGCGGTGGCATTATTGAGCGTGATCAGCTGCGATAGCTCTTGCCTTGTGATTCCAGTAACTACTTCGTTCCCGCAGACCAACACGGTGAAGACGAGCGGCGCTGCCTCTGAGATGATTCTTTGCTTGTCCTCCCCGGAGAACGTGAAGAAGTAGTCTCCTGGCCCCTTTCCGTCGTTGTACTTGATGAACAAGTGGCGATCATGGTTCACCACATAGTGTCCGTACTTAACACTAGCTCGGTTGAGTGCCGTGAACATTTCCGAGTCAGCAATTGCCACTAGAGCTGCACCGTGCATGAAGTCCTTGTGATCAATCATCGTCTTCCCCGTCTGAACAGCTTTTCTGTGACTGCGCGTTGGGCAAGGCCGGGCGTGCGCCGCTCCTTGGCGACAATGCCCGTCGTGGCCTGCGTCAAATCAAGCGAGCGTTTCCAAACAAGCCTGGGGTGGCCGGGAGATTTCTGCCGCGGCCACCCGGCGTTCCACTTCTCTAGCCAGCTTGCGGCCAGCGTTCACGGTCATACGGCAGGAGCCATCCGGCGATATCCCCGCCGATGCGCCTTACTTCGGGCTCAGGCGTGTCAGGCCTGAGTGGGAGGGCGTACACCCCTGCCCACTTCTCCGTCTTGGGAAGGTCTGCCAGGTACTCAGCGACGTGGCTGCCCAGTCCCTGGGTGTCACTAGGCCTGCACACGGAACCGACGTAACAGACGGCGCCGCGCTCGTCGACCGCCACATACACCGCACACGAGGCGAGCGGCATGGCCTCGGGGCTGGGCATCAGCCGCTCCGGCATCGGGCACAGCAGGTAGGGCCCGCACAGATCCGCGAGCGCCGTATAGGTGCCCTTCTTCATCACGCGGCCTCGTCCTCGTCGTCCTCATCCTCGTCGTCCTCATCCTCGTCGTCCTCCCCCTCGGCCACGAGGGACGACGAGGAGCTGCTTTGCGCCTCCACCGCCTTCTCCCACCAGTCCTGGGCTTCTGCAGCAAGGTTCTGCAGCTTGTCCATGAGGAGCCGGGCGTGGGACTTCCCTTCCCGCTCAATCAGCGGCACGCCGTCGTCGTCCACCAGACCGGCCAGGTTGCGCATCTCCGCCTCCAGGCTGCGAAGGGCATCCTTGGTGGCCAGCACGCCGCGCTTGTAGTGCTCGTGCACTGCCTTGTCAGGGCTCAGAGGCGGCGGAGTCTGTCCGCCCTTCGGCGCGAGTTTGGTGCGCAGGAAGTCGTTGTCGATGGGGAGGTCGTTGCCCTCGCCATCCTTGCGCGGCTGGCCCTGGTCATCGACCTGGCGGGGCGGGAGCCCGGACCGGTCGTCTTCGATCACCTGGCGCAGGTGGCGAAGTCCCTGCTCCGTGTCGGCCAGCGCCTCCATGACAGCCCCGGCTCGACGGCGGTCACCGCCGGCCCCCACGTCGTGGCGCGGCCCGCTGATGGCGTTGTGCTTAGCGAGGACGTAGGCGGCGCGCACCCACAGTTCGATACCGGCAGGCCGTTCGTCCTTGACTTCCTCGATCTCCTTGAGAGCTGCCTGATAGAGCTGCTCGGGGGAGCGCTTGGTCGGGCGCCACGGCGTCTTCTGCAGGTCGGCGGGAAGGGCCTCCGTAAGTACCTTGCGGAAGCGGTCAAGCTCGCCGTCAGACGAGGCACCCCTCTTTTCCCTGACGATGAGCTCAACGGCCAGGGGCAGCTTGGTCTTGGTGGTGACACGAGTGCGCTTACGGCCAGTCGGTTCGTTGGTGAGGACCAGGGCGATCGGCTGGCGGACAGCATTGTGGATCTGCTTGTCATCGGTGGTGAACAGGTGCACCGCACGGGCCGCGCGGTCGTCTCCGAACGCGACGATCTTGCGCGCCTCAGCCTCCTTGGGGGTGAGGCGACCTCCCAGCCAGTCTGCCTCCGCATCGCTGGGAATGACGCCTGCGGCGCGGGCAGAGAGCAGGCATTCTTCGGCGAGGGCGGTGTGTTTGGCGGCGTCGGTCCAGGGTTCCTTGGTGTTGAGGTGGTCCTGGGCCACGCGGGCCTTGATGGCCTGCGACAGGTCGACCGCTCCGGCAACGTCCGGCACCACGCCGATGATGAGTTCGAAGTCCGTTACCGCACAGCGGATCGCGCCCTTCTCGGTCGCGGAGATGTCCTCGGCAGGCTTGCTGACATAGCTGTTGATCTTGTCGATGTGGGCCTGCATCGAACTGGCGTTGCGAGGGAGGGAGAAGAGAACCTCGTCAGCAGTCGCGCCCACGTTGTACAGGCCGTGGCTGGTCCGACTGGAGCCCTCGCGGACGAAGATGTGCGTGGTCGGTGTCTCGTCCGTGTCGTCGTAGAACACGGTCGTAGCCACGCCGATCGGCGGGTCCATGATGCCCTGTTCAGCAATGTCCGGCTGCGGACTGTTGCGGTTGCGGGTCGTCTCGATCGCCCAGTCAACCTGTTCGATAAGCGCGTCGCGGCTCTCGACGCGGATAGCCAGCTCGCCCTCACCCTCCTGCACGGCCGGCACCAGGGTGGCCGGCGGCGCACCCTTGGCCTGGGCGAGCGCGAACTGAACATGGTCCAGGTTGCGCGGGTTGAGCGGATCGGGCACGAGCCGCGACGTGTAAACCGAGCCCGAAATCACGAGCAGGTACGCGCCCGGGATCCGACGGCGCTGGGGGTTATCCACCTGGGGCAGCACCGCAGCCGGATCGGTCCAGATCGTCGAGATAGCGCCGGCCACGCGATCCGCCATCCCCCGCTTCTTCAGGGCGGCGCGAAGATCCTTGTGCAGGGCGGGGTCGGGAATGGGAGGAACGCGACGGAGAGGCTTGGACAACTCGGTCCGTTCGCCGTTGACGGTCGGCTCGCCGCTGGTTGAGGGGTTGGGTGCCATGAGAGGGCCTCCTTGCGGGCTCCCTGCACCGCGAGAGTCGTTCTCCCGCGGCTTCACTACACGCGGGAGCCAGGCACGCCGAACACCAGCCCTCGCACCCACGCCCGCGGATCCGGCCCGCATCGGTGGGAGCGGCACGAAACGCATCCAGACTGCGCTAGTCCGGCCTCGACACTCGCGTACGAGCGGTGGGGGTGGGCCTCGCTGCACTCCACAGAAGTCGGCGCTTCACAGGAGGGCGCAGTCACGCGTGTCTCGCGTCACTGCGCAGCAGTCTCAGCCCTCATGAAGATGCTGTGCAAGTCAAATGCCGCTATTTACAAGATCCTTGACGTAACATCAGGTTCAGCGCTATAGGCCCGCGGACTGCCCTCAGGGCGTGGGTACGGCTCATGTGGATCGATGTGCGCGCGGCAAGGCCACCCGGATTTTGGTCGGACCTACCGGGGCGGCGGCCCCTACCCTTCACTCAAACTGCCCGATCCCGGCCGAACGCACGTCGCTACTTCGGCAATGCCCTGCCGACGCCAGCTCCGGCCGTGGGACCGGTGACGCCGGGGGTGCTGCACCGTGGGCCATTCGTGGACTGGTAGCCCGAGCCCGAGCGGACGCAGGGGTGTGAGCTGCACATACGTGAGGTACGTCAGCGCCCTCCGGAGCCGTTGCAGTACAGCAACGAAGTACAGCAACCCCGTCGACCGGCGCTAACCGTCCACGCCTTCCACGGCCCGTCTGAACAGCGCGACAGACCTCAGTGACCGCCCCGCCCATAGTTCGCATCGAGGGGATCAGTCGGCGGAAGTGTCTTGACTCGGTCATTGAAACTCCAGCCCAAAGCCGCTCCACCGACCTTGCGTCGTCAGATCGTCCTAGCACCACACGCTGCCAGGCCCGCCCAACCCGGGTGACGGCATCTTTCCTCCCGCCTCGCTCTCGACCACGATGCTGGCATGGACGCATCGGCATGGGTAGGGGCGGTGTTCGGCTTGGTCGGCACCGGGGTGGGAGGAGGACTGTCCATCTGGTCGTCCGCCATAGCTCAGCGACAGCAAGCGGTTCGTGCGCGCGAGGAACGTCAGCAGGTTCGCGCCTCCACAGCGGTTGAGGCGGCGCTGGCGGAGCTGCTCGAAGTCCAGCGTGATGCTCGACGAGCTGGCCCTCTGGATGAGGCCCGTCAGCAGCTACTTCATGAGCGCGTACTACATGTGCAGGTCCTGATGCAGCGTGTGCCCGACGCCGCTCTCCGTACTCGAGTACGGGAAAACACCCTCTTCATGCCTCTCGCGCCGCCTGACGACACAAGGACCAGCCAGGAGAGGCGGGCTGACATCATGTTGCTGTGCGCTGACGCCATTGCCTGCCTCGGCGCCTATTTGCGTACTGAACCGCTACCACCACCCGCAGAAAAACTTCAAACGCTGCGTAGCCTGTGGCCGTTCGATGACATTGATCCTGATGGAAGCGCGTTCATGTACGAAGCGGACAGCTAAAAGCTGTAGCAGGTACGGGCGCCGTCCTCACCGATGGACGGCGCCCGTAGGTTTGACTCAGCCATTGTGACTCCGTCGACCTCTGTCAAGCTGCTCCCATGTTCCTAAAAAGGAATCCGTCCCCTTGCAGGAACTCATCGTACGTGCCGACTACGGGACCAGTTAGTGACGGCACTCGCACACGGGAACGCCTCGGCTGAGCCGTACCAGTAGAGACCAGCAAATAGCTCATGGTGTCGTCCATCACGAATACAGGATCGAAATACTCGAGACCAATACCCGGATTTGCTTGATTCATCGCCCTGCCAACCGCCCCGTCGGTAAATCCCGATTTAGAGTAAATGACGCCTCTCTCAACTCCCATATCGAGAAGCTTACCAACGAACCCATCGATAACTTCGATGTCTATCGGGCGGGTTTTATACTTCACTTCAACGGCAACGCGGATCGGCTGCTTCGCCATATCTCCGTTCAGGAGCACATCAACCTGCCGTGGGATACCACTAATGCGACCCACTATATGCTTATTGTGCGCTACTGAGGCGCTGTCACCCAGCGCCTCCAATAGTTCCTTAACCCTCAACTCGTATTGGCGCCAAAAGGCTTGATCCCGAGCAATATTTTGGGCTGACCGAGCCCTTCGACGTGCCACGACATGAACCGTATAGCGATCAGCCTCCTGGGGTGGCCGGTTGCAGATATTAGTGGCCGCCTCGCGCACGCTACCTCTACGGCCCTGCGACTCATCACTGGACTATCTGTGGCTCGACTTGTGGCGCTACAAGCCCTGCGAGTCAACCTCCCCACGACCGCTGGGCAAGATCCACCGAGCCGGCCATACTCCCGTGCATGTCTGTGGACCCCAGCGAACGCGATGAGTCGCGAGCGCCGGACGGGACCCCGTGGTGGGAGCTCTCGATCCGGCCCGGTACGAAGAAGCAGCGGTTCGGCCAAGAGTGCCGCCTGGCCGCCTGGCTCTGGTTCAGGAAGAACGTAGGCGACACGTTCACGATGCGGGAGCTACGCGCCGCTCTGGGGCCTGACATAGCAGAAACCTCGGAACACCTGAACCGCAGGCTAAGAGAGTTGCGCAAGTGCGACTGGATCATTCCTTCGCAGCGGAACGACGCCACTCTCGCCCACGATGAGTACCGCCTTGAGGCCAAGGGGGGAAAGCTGTGGATCGACAGCGAGCGGGCGAAATATGAGAAGTTCGCCCCAAGTGCCCGGGTCCGTAGATTCGTCATGGAGCGTGACGGTTCTCGTTGCAGGATCTGCGGAGCGGGTGTTGACGAGGAGTACCCCGGGGAGCCTGGGACGAAGGTCAGGCTCACCATCGGCCACCTGGTGCCGCAGGAGCGGCTCAAGTCTCGTGGTGCTCGGGACGACATCGACAACTGGCGCGTTGAGTGCTCTCGATGCAACGAAACGGTTCGGGATGAAATGCCGGACCCCGAACAGTACGACGAAGTCCTTGCCGGATTGAAGCGCCTCACCAACAAGGAGGCGAGCGAACTCCTCAACTGGATGCGAAAAGGTGAACGCCCCCGGTCAAGGGTCGACCAGGCTTACGACCGCGCGCGTAAGCTGCCCCACAGCGACCGGGCGGCGTTGATCGATCACCTTGCCAAGCGCCTCGGTGAAATTAGCTGATCTGAGAACGCAGCTCGGCGAATCGTGCGTGCCGCTCATGGTCTTCTTGACCTATGAAACCCTTGAAGCCCACGAGCCGGTACGCACGACCGCCAAGCTGATCTTCCTCCTCAATCACGAAGTCTCTTGCAAGCGTGGCCATACGTCGTTCAAAGGTGGAGGAATCAATTTTCTCTCCGGCCAGCTTTACCAGCTCTTTCTCCGTAAGCGAAGTTGGCGCGTTCTTCAAGGCCAGGTAGAGCCGGTCATGCATGGCCTCGTTCTCCACCTCGGACAGTTCCTTTGGCTGACCTTTTCGGTTCAGCGCATCAGCGATCGACTTACCGACCGCTCTAGCCACCGGCGGGGGAAAGGCATTTCCGATCTGCCGATACTTCGCTGTCTTACGGCCTGTGAATTCCCAAGCGTAGTCCGGATCATGTCCCCAGCCCTGAAGCCGTGCCACCATTTCCGCCGTGAGCTTAGGCAGGAAGTCAACAGGGTCTGACTCGTCCGGTGCTGCATTGGCAACACCCATCGCATCTACACCGAGTGCGCGCCAAGCGGCCTTGGCACGAGTCGGGCCAAGATCGGCTCCGCCGTGCTTCTTAGAGCCGCCCACAATAGTGGGTGCAATGTCGTTCGCCTTTTCTCTCCACGACTCAGCGCCCGGCCAGCCATTCGCTGCCATCAGGTCAAACAACGCTGTCCCGACAGTGTCCTTGCAAGGCGTCTTTTCGGGCCACTCGAACCACGGAGCATCTTCATTGCGCAGCGCGACCAAGACGAAGCGGGGACGCAATTGCGGTACACCGTAGTCATTAGCGTGCAACAGCTTCCAGTCGGACCAGTACCCGAGTTCCTTTAGCCGGTCCTTCACGTGCTGACGGTACGCGGAGAAACGCGGCATTGAAAGCCCTCGCACGTTCTCCAAGAGGACAGCCCTCGGCTGCATCGTTCCTGCAAGTTCAACTGCCCACGCGAAAAGGTCCCGCTCGTCAGTGGCACCGAGCTGTTTGCCGGCAATTGAGAACGGAGGGCAGGGAACCCCGCCAGCTAGCAGGTCAGCGGGCGGGATCTCCTTAGGGTCCCAGGTCCTCTCATCAGCCACGTCGCCGTGCCGCACGTCCCAGTGCGGGCGGTTCTTCTTGAGAGTGTTCACCGCGTTCTCATCGAGCTCGACGGCGAGTGCATGGTCGAAGCCTGCCAGCTCAAGGCCGAGCGACTGCCCCCCAGCGCCCGCGCAGATTTCCACGGCCGTCAGATCAGCCACGCTCGTACCTCCAGGTCGTGATTGCACAGGTCTACCATCCTGACGCATCCAACACCCAGGGTCTGACACTCACTCTTGGCTACGGTGGTAACCGATGGCCCTCAACAGTGACCCCGCATCGCCGACGCCGCCGACTCCCGGCCGCTCGCGCAACATGGCTGCGATCAAGCGGCGGGATACCAAGCCCGAGCGAACCATCCGGTCCCTCCTGCATGCCGCAGGGAAGCGGTACCGCGTTGATGTCCGCTTGCAGCTGGAGGGTGCACGGCCGCGACCAGACATCGTCTTCACACGCTCGCGATTGGCTGTCTTCGTGGACGGGTGCTTCTGGCACTGCTGCCCCGAGCACGGTCGGCAGCCGGGCGTTAACGGCGGCTACTGGGGGCCGAAGCTAGAACGCAACGTCGCCCGGGACAGGGCCGCCGACGAGGCTCTGATAGCCGCAGGGTGGACAGTCGTCCGTGTGTGGGAGCACGAGGCTCCAGAGGAGGCTGTGAAGCGCATCCTCGCGGTTCTGGACGCCGCTGCCCCGGCTAATCGAGGCGGCCGAACTGGATGAGGTCCTGCACCGCGTCCTCTTCCCTGCGCAACACGATCCGGCCGTCGCCGTTGCTGTAGGCCAGCACGGAGCTCCCGGGCGATAGCCCCGCTTCGGCGAGCACCCCAAGGGGGAGGACGACCGAGCCGTCTTCTGCGATCGTCAGCTGGATAGGTTCCCTAAGCACGGGACAGAGCCTTCTATGCCGCGGCCGCCGCCGCAAGCAACGGGTGACGTTGCAGGTCAGGACCACCCGTCCAAGCGTGTTCGATTTTCCGAGGCCCGAGCAGGGCCGGTCCCGGTCCTGGTCTCACTTCTGGTCTCATTCGCAGGCGTACCGCCGCGTCCGGATGAGTACCGCCGCAGGCCGAGCCCCAGGACGACGAGCCTACGTAGACGCAGGTGAACGGCTCCGTACGAGCCCCCGAGGGACACGAGCACACTTGGAAAGCGTGTTGGGGGCAACCCCTCACGAGTTCGAATCTCGTATCCTCCGCCAGTGCCTCACCGGGCACGATGTCGAAGGGCCCCCTGGAAACAGGGGGCCCTTCGACGTTGCGCTCACCCCTCGTTGTCCTGGTCTTTGTCCGCAGCGGGGTTTTCCGGGGCAGCACGGAGGAACATGGGCCGCCCTGCCTGCCAGGGTGAACAGCACGGCCGGAACACTGCCGCCGGCGGCCAGCAGCATGGTCACGCCGATCGCGGACGGCGAGGTCGGCTGATGGCCCGTTTGCTCAGCCGACTGTGATCAGCAAGCCGGGCCATGCATCTCGGCCCAGATGGTCTTGCCCTGCGCCGCGTGGCGGACGCCCCAGCGCTGAGCGAACTGGGCGACGAGCATCAGGCCGCGTCCGCCCTCGTCGAAGACGCGAGCCCGCCGCAGGTGTGGGGAGCTGTCGCTGGCGTCGGAGACCTCGCAGATGACTCTGCGGTCGTGAATCAGTCGCAGCTGGATGGGGGGCTGGCCGTAACGGATGGCGTTGGTGACCAGTTCGCTGACCACCAGCTCGGTGCTGAAGGCCAGCTCGTCCAGTCCCCAGGCGGCCAGCCGCTGGGAGGCGTTCGTGCGCGCCTGGGCAACCACGGCAGGGTCGGAGGGCAAATCCCAGGTGGCTACCTGGTCGGCGGGGAGGGCCCGGGTGCGGGCAACGAGCAGGGCGATGTCGTCGGGACGGTCGGGAAGCAGCCTCGCGAGCACGGCGTCGCAGAGGGCGTCCAATGACGCTGCGGGTTGGGTGAGGGCATGGCGTAGTGCGTCAATCCCCTCATCGATGTCGCGGCCGCGGAACTCAATGAGGCCGTCGGTGTAGAGGGCGAGGAGACTGCCCTCGGGCAGGTCGACCTCGGCCGCTTCGAAGGGCAGTCCCCCCAGGCCGAGCGGCGGGCCCGCGGGTAGGTCAAGGAGATCGACCGTGCCGTCCAGACCTACTACGACGGGTAGGGGGTGTCCGGCGCGGGCCAGGCGGCAGCCCTGGGAAACCGGGTCATAGATCGCGTATAGACAGGTGGCACCGAGGCCGCCCGCGATTTCGGCAGCGGCGCCGATGCCCTCGGTGGGACCGGCTTCGGCACAGGTGCGGGTGACCACGTCGTCGAGGTGGGTGAGCAGCTCATCGGGCGGAAGGTCGATGTCGGCCAGGGTGCGTACTGCTGTGCGCAGCCGGCCCATGGTGGCGGAGGCCTGGACGCCGTGGCCGACAACGTCGCCGACGACCAGCGCGACCCGGGCGCCGGAGAGCGGGATCACATCGAACCAGTCGCCGCCCACGCCGGCCCCGCCTCCAGCGGGTAGATAACGGGAGGCGATCTCGACAGCCGCCTGGTCGGGCATCTTCAGCGGCAGCAGGGTGCGCTGTAGGGTCACAGCGGTGGTGCGCTCGCGGGTGTAGCGGCGGGCGTTGTCGATGCATACGGCGGCCCTGGCCGTGATCTCCTCGGCCAGGAGTATGTCGTCCGGTACGTACGGCTCGGGGCGCTGGCTACGGGCGAAGAGGACGATGCCGAGGGTGACGCCGCGGGCTTGTATCGGCGCCACCATCATGGAGTGCGCACCGAGGTCGCGTATACGGGCAGCGCGGGCGGGGTCGTGGGTCGCCCACCGGGCCATGGCGGAATCGGTCATCTCGTATGCGGCGGGTCGGCCGGTGGCCAGGCACTCGGCCGGGGGTGAGAACCTCGGGTAGGTGGTCGCCTTGCCCGGCCTCACCAGGGACTCCGGGATCTTGACTATGGATGCCAAGGCGGTCCGGTGCATGGTGACCGGCCCGGACAGCGGACCGGAAGGTGGCTCGTCGCCGCGGTCGATGAAGGCGAGCAGGTCCACAGCTGCGAGGTCCGCGAGCCGGGGGACGGCCACCTCGGCCAGTTCCTGTGCGGTTCGGGTGATGTCCAGGGTGCTGCCGATACGCCGGCTGGCCTCGTTGATCAGCGCGAGGCGCTCGCGGGCGACGGCCTGCTCGGTGAAGTCGAGCGCGGCCAACTGGACGCCGTGCACCCGTCCTGCCGGGTCCTTGAGCGGGGCGAAGTGGGCGATCCAGGCGTGCGGGTGGGGCTCTCCCGGAACCCGGACGTAGTGCTCAGAGTGCTCCGGCTCACCAGCCGCGGCCACACGGTCGACGCACTGCTCGGGGGCCTGGAACGCGGGATCTGTCATGTGCTCGGTGATCCGCAGCCCACGAACCTCCTGCTCGGTCGCGGCGAGCTGCCGGGCCATGGGCTCGTTGATGCGCAGGAACCGTCCCTCGGTGTCGAAGATCGCCAGAGCGAACTGGGACTGGTCGAATGCCCAATGAAGCAGCGGGTCCGTCTCGCGGTCCTCGTCCTCCGGCAGTGGGGTGGCCTCCAGCAGCCAGCCGGCCCGCCCGTCACCAGTGGGCAGCGGGCGCGCCCGCAGTCCGCATTCCACCCAGTGGCCGTCGCGGTGGCGCAGTACTACTCGACCGAGCCAGTCGTGCTGCCCCGCGAGCCGCTTGCGGGCGGACGCGGGAAGGCGCGCCGCGAGCAGAGCTGCTGCGGGCCGGCCCACAGCCTCAGCGGCTGAGTATCCGAGCAGCAGCTGCGCGCCGGGACTCCAGCCGGTCAGTGCCCCGTCCGGCGCCGCCATGGCCATGGCTGCGGTGGAGGGGGCACTGTGACCGCAGATGCTGGCTGGAGTGTCCATGATCGATCATCTCGCCTTTCAAACCCCATATCGACAAGGATCTCCCAGAGCGGCAGCAGCCGCATCGACAGGTACGCCGCTCCCGGGCAGGTCAGGCCGCACAGGCATCCGTGGACCGTTCGCCGGAGCGGATCGACAGGTACTGCGAGCCGGGATCACAGTCGTGGACCAGGCCGAGACCCAGTGGGTGGCTGCGCTCCGACGGCCTGCCCGGTGCTGAGCGGGAGGACCAGGTCGTCCAGGTGCGCCGGCAGGTGTGTGGTGGCGTCGCTGCGGGAGGAGATGATCGAGGACGGTGCGTCCTGTTACCCCGGGTCCTGGTCGTCGTCGGGGAGGATGCCATCGGCGTGGAGCACGCAGATTCTTCAGCACCGAACGGGGGCGGTTCACGCTCGCGAGGGGTGTGGCCTCGCCAGGCGGCGGGTCATGAGCAAGATCATCGACCAGGGGACCATCGCCTCGGCGCTGGTGATGCGGCGCTCGAAGTCGCGCGCCAGGCGGCGGGTGCGCATCAGGTGGAAGAAGAGGCGTTCGACGATCCATCGCTTGGGCAGCACCACGAAGCCGCGCATTCGAACTCGTGAGGAGTTGCCCCCGACACGCTTTCCAACTGTGCGTATGGCCGTACGGGGCCGTTCATGGACGTTCGCGCGGCAGGCGGCGTAGGTCCAAGTGGGCGAGGGTGAGCGTGGTTGCCTCCGGGTCGTCGTCGGGGTCGGGCAGGCCGAGGGCGGCGCGTTGCTGGGCGGCGCGGTAGTCGGCGCGGACGTGGCGCAGGGCACCCGGAAGCACCAGCAGCAGCCGGATGCACCTGCGGGCAGTGAATCGACAGGCCCGTCCGACTGCACTGCTCCGCCAGCGCATTCGCCTCCAGTGATCCCCACACGGCGATTACGAGAGCCGTTGGCCTGGACGCACCCGCCGATAGCAGCGCCAGGAGATCACCGACACTGCTTCCAGGCCAGGTGGTACACGGTTTTGATGCTGCCGTCCGTCGAGTCCATCTCCATGAAGCTGGTGGCGCTCGGGCTCGAGGTGCCGCGATCGACCCGCAGTTCAGTGTTGATGTCGAGGTTGCGCTTCTCCCCGCAGGGGGCGAAGTCCCGGGCGGCGACGTCCACGGTGTCGGTCGTCTGCCAGTCGTTGTTGAACCCGCCATTGAAGTGATGGGTCGAGTTGGTGGTGTGGGCGTTGCCCTGGAAGTGGTAGCTGGCCCGCTGGGTCCCGGACGCACCCGGCGCCAGTGACGCGAAGCCGCTGTAACTGGCAGACACGATCGCGTAGGTGTAGCGACGAGGGACGTGCACGAGCAGGTTGAGCTGACAGTTCTTCTTCCGGTCGGTCGGCGCCGAGCCGGGCCCCACCTGGGCAAGATACTTACTGTAAGTGACGGTGAAGGCGGTCTTGTCAGGGGACAAGGCCACGGCGGCCGTCCCCGCCGGACAGCCGGAACCGTTGACCGCCACGCTGTCGATGACGATCCCGTCCGGCGGCGGGGGCGGGTTGCCGCCGAAGGCCGACGAGCCGAACAATGATGTGGCGACACCAGTCGCGGCCAGCGCGCGGAGCACCATGGGCTTCCCTTCAATCGTCCACGGATCCAAGGCGGGCGTCGCTTTTCGAGCCCGACCCCCGGTTTTTCCGTGGGCATCGCACCACACGTTGCGTGCCCGCGCACAGAACGTGACGCTCCGGTTACTCAAACGGCCCTTCAGGGTGGAGACCTCGTTCACCCACGCACGGGGACAGAGCGGCGCGAAGTCTCAAACCACTGCCTGACATCCATCGTTGACATCAACGAACACGGACAGCGGCCGTACCTCCTGGATAAGCGGCGTACGGCGCGCAGCAGTAAGTCGCCGACACAGCCTGGCGCCATGCCCTGCCGCTTCCGTTCAGTGGTGGCGCCGAGAAAGGCACTGGCTGACAGCAGCAACAGGACGGGGAGCGCGATGTCGGCGATTCAGGATGGACCCGACCAACGCAGAGACGGAGGACCTGCACGGTTTCCGCTACGCCCACGCGGGCTGAGTGTTGTCAGTGGTCGTGGCGATCGCAGTGGTCATGACGCCCGTTGTGCCCGTCGCGGTCGTGCCCGTGGTGCTTGATCGTGGTGGTGTCGGTGGCGGTGTGGGTGGTGGTGTCACCACCTCCAGCGACGGTAGCGGTGTTGCTGACCCGTGCACGGGCGTTGCAGGAGACGTCGACCTTCAAGGTGACGGACGGGTAGCTGTGCCCGGCAGGCAAGACGTCGCTGCGGGTACAGGTGAGGGTGGCCAGAATGCAGTGCCATCCCTCGCCGGTGATCCTGGCGGCCCGAAGACCTGCGGGGAGGATGTCGTGGACGGTGACCGTGGTGCCATTGGTCGGGCCGGCCGCGGTGACGTTACCCACAGTGATGGTGTACACGCCGTCCTCACCGCGGGTGAAGCTGCCCGCGTGACGCTTGGCGATGGTCAGGGAGGGTTGGGCGACTGGGATGACCGTAAATGTGAGGCCGGTGCTAGCGGTGCTGTCGGTGGCGCTGGGGTCAGTGTGGCAGTGCCCCTGGGTCCGGTGAGGCCGGTGGTGGTAAAGGTGTCGACCACCGGCACCGTCCCGTCGTTGGCCTGGGCGACGTAGGCGCGCTGATCCGTGGCGGTCCAGGCTGTGGCCAGGACGATCGCCGGGACGGCCAGCCCGGCTCCCACAACCGCCCCCGTCCTGCGGGCCCGCACCCTCAGCCGCAATCGAAACATGCCGCCCGTACCTCCCGTGCCGCGGCTTGCTCCAGCCCGCCCTCTCCCATGCCTGAACACCGACATCTCCGCTTCCAAACCGTCGACAACAAGCCGCAGTTACTCATCGTGACATGAACATCACTCTATGCTTCCGCGAGTGGCCGCGCGGATACGACACGACGGTGATCGCGGCGAGCACATGAGACTCGACAAACACAGCGGGTGGGCGCGTGGTGCGCCGAGGCCAGAGCGCCGACGAGGATGCCGCCGACGCAAAAGGAGCGGTGACGCGCTCGATGACGACCCCATGCGTCGCCCACGGAGCAGATCAGCCGGCTGCGGGGGCGGGGCTCGGTCGGAGTGGTCACCGGCGGCGCCGGAGGGACTTGGAGAGCAGAACGCACAGAGCGGTGAGGACGAGGGCTGAAAGCACGGCGACCACAGCGGTGGGGAACTGCCCTTGCTGGGCGGCCGACGCGGCAACCGCTCCGGCGCTACCAAAAGTCGTCGGGAAGGTGATGGCGGCGCGCGTGCTGTGCTCGACCAGGCCGCTTTTGAGCGTGAGCTTCACGGTCCACGGGCCGTCCGGCAGCCGTGCGTCCAGCGGGACGACCGCCTCCGCAAGGTCGCCCGGAGCCAGTGTGGTGCCCGGCTTGGCCGAGAACGGTCCAGCGCGCAGTCCGCCTGGCCCGTGGAAGAGGGAGAGTGCCCCGCTGATGTCCAGGGCACGGCCCCCCGTGTTGTGGATCCGGGCGCGAACCTCCCCCCGCCCGTCGCGAGCTCGGGTCGGATAGAGCCGCTCGATCTTGAAGTCCGAGGGTGGCTCACCACCGGGACCGACGTCGATGTACATGCGGACGCCCACCCGGCCCAGCATCGTCAGATTGTGCGAGCGGTCCGTGCCGGTGCCCGTCTGCGCCCAGATGACGCCGTATCGCTCCCCGGCGGCGGCGTCCCTGGGCACCCGGATGGTGGTGCGTACCCGCGCCGTTCCGGAGGCCGCCAGCTCAAGGTCCGCCGTGTCGAGTGACGTCCAGCCGGTCAGCTCGTTGGGGGTGCGCTGCGGCGCGAAGGTGAACTTACCCTTCGCGATGGTGGCCGCCGCGGCGTAGACGTTGACGTGCATCGGTGTGGACGACTCGTTGATGACCTCCACCCGCCGCTCGATGGTCGAGCCGGGCGCGACGTGGTCGACGATGTAGGCATGCGCCCTGGGATCGGCACGGCGGCTTTCCGGAGCGTCGAGCAGCTTGATACCGATGGTCCTGCCCGCAGCCGGGTGCCGGCCGGAGGGCGCCCCATGTCCCACTGCCGGCATCACCCCGGCCGCCTGTACGAAGGCCAGCATCAGCAGCAGAACCCAGGACCGGCGCCCACCCTTCATTCCGTCAGGCAACGGACTGGGTCAGCGTTCCGGTGTAGCCCCCGCCGACGGCGCCGGCGGGCACGTGAACGGTGACTGTCGGGTTCCAGGTCGCGGTGTTGTCTCCGACACCGGCGCTCCCGGTGACTACCGTCTGCGCGGTGTTGCTCAGCGTCACGTTCGTTGGAGTGGCGGTAATGGTACCGGTCGTCGTTACCGTCCCGACCGTGTAGGTAGCGTTGGTGGCGGGGATCGTCGACGCACCGCTCGTGAAGTCCGTCTCCGCCGCGGTTACCGACCAGGAGGCCGAGAGTAGCGCGCGGTCGTCGGTGACGCTCACGGCGCCGATTCGCCCGCTGATCTGGGTGCCGGGCGCTCCCGAGCCGATGTTGGTGCTGACCGGTGCCGACAGCGACAACGCGCCGGACGTGACGGCGAAGCTGACTGCGGTGCTGGGGTCGTCCGCCGCGACGGCGAGGCCCGGCTGGACCAGGACGAGAGCAGCGGCTGTGGCCGCGACAGATAGGCTTCGTGCACGCACGATGACTCCCGAAGTAGCCGCCCGCCAGCGGAAATGCTGGCTGACAGCGGACATGCTGGTTGACGTGACGCAGGCAATCGGGCGCGGCCTGTTCACACAAGCCGACGCGCGCCGCACTCCGCCACACGAATGACCACATTTCAGCCGGAGCGAAGCCCAGCCCGCCTCGCCGGCACTCTCAGATCGCCTGGCCGCGATGACGAAGGACGGCAGCGAACGGCATCGCAAACTGACCCGCGACCAGCTCAACATGATCCTCGACGCGGTCAACGGCCTCGCCCTCGACTTCCACTGGGGCGAGGTACTCGGACGCTTCGACGCGGGTGTGATGCGTTGTGGGAAGGCTTCGGTCCTCATCCTGAACGACGAGAAGGACGCCGTCTTCCGGGCCGGGAGGCGGACTTGCCCGTGAGACACCGACGCACCGGCTCCTCTTACGTGCCGTCCAGCAGTTGCCCACATGCACCGCGACCAGACGGCGCTGGAGCACCTACGCGGCCCTGTCGGTCAGCTTTGACAACACCAGTGCTGGTGCTTCGCGGACCCTGACGGCAGAAGATGACGGCAACGGAGCCGTACGCGTGGGGATCTTGGCGGTAGCGGAGGGACTGCCTTGAGTCCTTGTAGTAGCCGGGCCCTCTCTGGGCCCTCCGAGCATGACCAACGACGACGGACGACGACCGACAACGAACCCCCGGCCGCATGTCAGTTGGGGTGCGCTGTCCTCTGACCAGGTACGAAAAACGGGCCCCAGACCCAGGGCAAGAAGACGCCGACCGAGGCTGGCAACCGTGTGCCCCCGTACGCGTCGCCCGGACGGGTGCGGGGGCACCGTCATGCCCTGCAGATGTCAGCCCCGGGAGGCCCTGCGACGCCGCAGCACCAGGTAGCCGCCCGCGGC
>NZ_JBEYXD010000029.1:0-101774 GCF_040644975.1 Streptomyces sp. NPDC046900
CTGGTGCCCGTCCGCACAGCCGCCTGCTGAATCACCCACCAGCCAACTCCCCAGGCCAACACGCCCCGTGATCAATCGCGGGGCAGCCCGTAAGCGCCTGTTCCTCACCGCCGATGGAGAATCCGGCGCCCCCTATGGGAACTACACGATCAGCGTCCACCCGGAGAAGGGCCAGGTGTCGATCGTGCTGCCCGAGCCGCTGCGGCACCTGGCCAACGCCCCCAGGGGCCGGTACAACCTGGCCTGCACCGTGGCCTTCTCGCACCGCCGTGAGGAATGGCTGGATCGGGCGATGGCCAACCGGGCCGTCCGCTACGACATCGTGTACGACCCCGCGCGTGGCCGCTGGTACCTGGATGCCTCGTGGTCCTGCGATCCTGTCGTGCTGCCGACGCCAAAGGAGATCCAGGCATCCGGCGAACGCCTGCTCGGTATCGACCTGAACGCCGATCACCTGGCTGCCTACCTGCTCGACCCGCACGGCAACCCCATCGGAGAGCCCATCACCGTGCCCCTGGAGTTGTCCGGCCCCGCCTCGACACGGGACGGAAGGCTCCGCACCGCAGTCACCGAGCTGATCCGCATCGCCAAGGAGCACGGCTGCGCCGGGATCGCGGTGGAGAACCTAGGCTTCGACGACGCCCGCGCTGTGGGCCGGGAGACCATGGGCCGAGGCGGACGCGGGAAGACGTTCCGCCGCACCGTGGCGGGTATCCCCACCGCACGCTTCCGTGAACGACTCCGGGGCATGGCCTTCCAGCAGGGCCTTGTGGTGATCGCAGTGGATCCCGCCTACACCTCGATCTGGGGCGGCCAGTACTGGCAGCATCCACTCCAGCAGCAGCACCAGAAGATCACCGTCACGCGGCATCACGGCGCCAGCGTGACGATTGGACGACGCGCACTCGGGCACCGAGCACGGCGACGGCCAGGTGTGACCGCTCCCGACCAGAGGATCGGACAGCGGAGAGCTACCGGCCAGACCGTGCACGTCCCGAGGACGCGTGGGACCGTGAGCCCACCCAGGACAGCGGGCACGCCAAACGGAGGCGACAAGACCCGACTGCGCCTAGGTGACCAGCTCACGCTGTTCCCCGACCTCGAAGACCGTTCGCGAGGTCACCGGGCCACCTCATGTCCGGATTTCGGCGAGTTGGCCAACACCGGCCAGCAACGCTAGGAACGGTCTGGCGACACCCACGGGCCCTCCCTGCCTCGCAGGAAGGCGTCAGCCCGCCGCCGTTGAGGCAGCGGTGGGCTCTGCGCGGAGCCACACGTAGTCGAACGGCTGCCCGGCATTCCAGGCCACTGCGAGAGCGGCGTCGACCAGCTCGAAGCCGGCACCCTGGTAGCACCTGAGCGCCCTCGCGTTGTCCGGGTGGACGCGCATGAAGACATCGGGAAAGCCCGCTTCCAGAGCTCGGGCGAGCAGGCCCCGAACCAGCTCACGGCCCACCCCTCGGCCCCGGGCGTGGGGACTCACGATGATCCGGGCCAGCTCGACCTCGTTCTCCGCCGGGTCGAACCACAATTCGCCGTAGCCAAGGAGGGTCTGGCCTTCCACGAGCACATGCGCCTGCACGTCGGCCTCGTCCTGCCATGCACGAATCGTCCGAGCAGGCACGGGGAACTCGCGCGCTCCGCACCACATGGTGACCTCCGGCAGGGATGCCGGCCAGTCGGCCACCGTGGCGGCGTGCGCGGTGTCAAAAGGAAGAAGAACCATACGTCTCAATCACTCAAGGGCCCATGGCCTGATCCGACATCATCGACCGGCGGAGCGCGGGAATCTCGTTCCGTCGGAGCCGCGGCGTCCTCCTCCATGGTCAACTCGACTCCACCGGCGCATACCGACGACCAGTTGTAGATGAAGGCTGCCAGGGTCGCCAGCGCGGTGGCCAGCACGGCTTCCACCAGTACGACGATGACGACGGCGAGGGCGAGTCCCCAGCTGAAGGACGGCCATTGATCCGGGTCCGCCGCGTTCAGCGTGATCCATGCGGCGAACACGGTCACGATGAGGCCCAGGCCCAGGCCGAGCGACATCAGGAGGCTTGTCATCATCACCGACCAGGGGTCGGCCTTCGATATCCGCAGCCGCGCGTTCCGGGCCCGTGGCATGCCACGGCGCGGCGGGGTCCGCTGAATCGCTTTCGGGGGATGTGGCGCGGTGGCGCCGTCGTCGGGGCGGCCTTGTCGTCCGCCCGGCGCCGCAGGCCCGGCCCTGTCCGCGTCCGCTGCCGTCGGTGCGCCGGAGTGGCGTATTCGCTCGTCTTGTCGACTATGGCGCCGGGCAGCGGCACTGTCCCCCTCGGCCTGGGAACCTCCGGCACCGGCACCGCGCTTGGTTTCGCTCATGCCCTTCCTCCTCATGCCTGACGCAGCGGCCCTTGTGGGCGCCGTCCGATGCGCCCGGGCAGATGGGCGTCCGTGGCGGTGCGGCGTGGCTCGTCGAATTGAGTGGTCGGGGGGCGCTCGGCAACGGAGGCAAGGTGGTGGCGCGTGGTTCGGCCGGTCTCGTACTCAAAGGGGCCCGGCCCGCAGGTACGTGCCCAGCGCGGAGTCACCCCGAAGGAGACGTCGACGCCGCGTCGGCCCTGCTCGGCCCGATGGACGCCCTGCGGGCGGGGCGGCAGCGCGTCACGGTCGGTGGCCTCTCACGGCGAACGGGTTCGGCACCCGGCATCGTGGCGTCGGGTGCCGTCCCGTTTGTGTGCGCTTCAGACGTTATGCGGGAACCCGGGTTCCTGCACCTCGGTGCGGTCCAGAAGGGCGTACGGGCATCGCTCGCTGCGTGGTACGCGAGGCTGCTCTGAGTGCGGGCGGTACGACGGCGGGGTCACCGAGGTGCCGTGCCTGTCCAGCCTGCCGGGAGCAGCGGGCCGTTGAAATTGCAGCGAGCCGTCACCGGCGGGACGCTGGTCCAGTCAGCCCTGTGGCGGGCCGGCTGTGCGCCACCAGGAGATCGTCATGGACACCGCAACTCTGGACGCGATGAAGGCCACGCTGCGCGGACCGGTCATAGGTCCGCAGGACGCCGAGTACTCCCGGGCCCGCACGGTCTACAACGCGATGATCGACAAGCGTCCGGCCGCCCTCGTGCGGTGCACGGACGCTGCGGATGTCATGGCTGCGGTCGACTTCGTCCGTGACAACGGACTGGAACTCGCCGTCCGGGGTGGCGGGCACAGCGGCCCGGGTCTGTGTCTGGTGGACGACGGCGTCACCATCGACCTCTCCCCGATGCGCTGGGTACGGGTCGACCCCGTGGCCCGGACCGCCCAGGTCGGCGGCGGCAGCCTGCTCGGCGACCTCGACCATGTCGCGCACGCCTTCGGGCTCGCCACTCCCGGCGGCATCATCTCGACGACCGGAGTCGGGGGCCTGACCCTCGGCGGCGGCCACGGCTACCTCACCCGCACCCACGGCCTGACCGTGGACAATCTGCTGGCCGCGGACGTCGTGCTGGCCGACGGCGGTTTCGTCACCGCGAACGAGACGGACACACCGGATCTGTTCTGGGCACTGCGCGGGGGCGGCGGCAACTTCGGCATCGTCACCTCCTTCACCTACCGGCTGCATCCGGTGGACACGGTCGGCGTCGCGATCACCTTGTGGCCGGTCGACGGCACCCGTGATGTGCTGGCGTGGTACCGCGAGTTCCTGCCGCAGGCGCCCGAGGACGTGTACGCCTTCTTCGCGGCCTTCGTGATCCCGCCCGTCCCGCCGTTCCCCGAAGAGCTCCACGGACAGAAGATGTGCGGCATCGTGGGCTGCCACACCGGCGATCCGAGCCGCTTCGAGGAGGCGTTCACGGCGGTGCAAGAGCCTGGACGGCCGACCTTCCACTTCACGACGCGGATGCCCTACCCGGCGTTGCAGAGCATGTTCGACGCCCTCCTCCCCGCCGGCCACCAGTGGTACTGGCGCGGCGACTTCTTCGACCGCATTCCGGATGGCGCCCTGGACGTGCACCTCAAGTACGGCGAGAACATCCCCACGCCGCTCTCGCTCCTGCACCTCTACCCGGTCGACGGGGCCGCCCACCGGGTGGGCCCGGACGACACCGCATGGGGCTACCGGGACGCCGTCTGGTCCGGCGTCGTGGCCGGAGTCGACCCTGACCCCGACAACGCCGAGATCATCAAGCACTGGTGTGTCGACTACTGGCAGGAGCTGCACCCGTACTCCATGGGCGGCTCCTACGTGAACTTCATGGGCACGGGCGAGAGCCAGGAGCGCGTACGGGCCACGTACGGGAACCACTACGACCGGCTCGCGCGGATCAAGCGCACCTACGACCCGGACAATCTCTTCCGCGCCAATCAGAACATCGAGCCGGCCCGGCAGGCATGACCGCGGTTCCCGTCGGGGGCGGCCCCGAGGTGGCGGAAGGCGCCCAGAGCCAGGTCCGACGTCTCCCCCGCCGTGCCACTTCTTGAACGCACGGGCGCACGGAAAGACCACCTTTGTGACCAGGAGTTGAAAGATTCCTCTGTCCAGGGACTTCCCACTGCGACGACTCATCAGTTAAATCAAGACGTGAACTAAGCGTATTCACAGGCTACTTCACCTTCCACGCCGATCGGGGCCGCGCAGGAGGCCGCTCCCCGGGGCCGTCTGTGCACAGGGCAGGGCACGTATCCGATCCCCCCGCTCGTCGTGGCACCCCCACCCTTCGGACCCGCAGGAACCCACATGAGACTGAGATCTTTGGGTGTCGCGCTGGCCGCCGCAGCAGCGCTGATCACCCTGCCGTCCACCCATACGTCCGCCGCCGCGGCCGAAACGCCGCTGTCCCAGGGCAGGACGGCCACCTCGTCGTCCGACGAGAACGCCGGGACCCCGGCGGCGAACGCCGTGGACGGCGATACCGGCACCCGCTGGTCGTCGGCCGCCAGTGACACACAATGGCTCCAGGTCGACCTCGGCTCCACGGCCTCGATCACCAAGGTCGTCCTCAACTGGGAGACCGCCTACGGCAAGGACTACAAGGTCCAGGCCTCCCAGGACGGCAGCAACTGGACCGACCTGAAGTCCGTCACCGGCGGTGACGGCGGACTCGACTCCCTCGACGTCTCCGGCCAGGGCCGCTACGTCAGGATGTACGGCATCCACCGAGCCACCCAATGGGGTTACTCGCTCTGGGAGTTCCAGGTCTTCGGCACCGCCGGGGGCACCTCGCCCTCGTGCGACCCGGCCAATGCCGCCAAGGGCAAGCAGGCCTCGGCCTCCTCCACGGAGAACGCGGGCACCCCCGCCTCCGCCGCCTTCGACGGCGACACCGGCACCCGCTGGTCCAGCCAGGCCTCCGACCCGCAGTGGGTCCAGGTCGACCTGGGCTCGGTCCAGAGCCTGTGCAAGGTGGATCTGACCTGGGAGGCCGCCTACGCCAAGGAGTTCCAGATCCAGGCCTCCACGGACGGCCAGAACTGGACCACTCTCAAGAGCGTCACGGGCGCGACCGGCGGCACCGCGTCCTACGACGTGAGCGGCTCGGGCCGGTACCTCCGTGTCTACGGGACGGTCCGTGGGACGGGCTACGGCTACTCACTGTGGGAGGTCGCGGTCCACACCGGCTCTTCCGGCACTCCCCCCGTGCAGGGCGGCGGCGACCTCGGTCCCAACGTCATCGTCGTGGACCCCTCGACGCCCAACCTCCAGCAGAAGTTCGACCAGGTCTTCGCCCAGCAGGAGTCCAGCCAGTTCGGTACCGGCCGCTACCAGTTCCTGCTGAAGCCGGGCACCTACGACGGCATCAACGCGCAACTCGGCTTCTACACCTCGATCTCCGGACTGGGCCTCAACCCCGACGACACCCAGATCAACGGTGACATCACCGTCGACGCGGGCTGGTTCAACGGCAACGCGACGCAGAACTTCTGGCGTTCGGCGGAGAACCTCGCCATCAGGCCCTCCAACGGGACCGACCGCTGGGCCGTCGCCCAGGCCGCCCCGTTCCGCCGGATACATGTCCAGGGCGGCCTCAACCTGGCCCCCAATGGCTACGGTTGGGCCTCCGGTGGCTACATCGCCGACTCGAAGATCGACGGCACGGTCGGACCCTACTCCCAGCAGCAGTGGTACACCCGTGACAGTTCGGTCGGCGGCTGGACCAACGGTGTGTGGAACATGACGTTCACGGGTGTCCAGGGCGCCCCGGCGACCAACTTCGACTCCGGCCCGTACACCACGCTGGACACCACGCCTGTCTCCCGCGAGAAGCCGTTCCTCTACCTGGACGGCAGCACCTACAAGGTCTTCGTCCCCGCCAAGCGCACCAACGCGCGGGGCGTGTCCTGGCCCGCGAACGCCGGCACTTCGCTTCCGCTCGACCAGTTCTACGTGGTCAAGCCGGGAGCGAGCGCCGCGACGATCAACGCCGCGCTCGCCCAGGGGCTCAACCTGCTGTTCACCCCGGGCGTCTACCACCTCGACCAGACCATCGACGTCACCCGGGCCGACACCGTGGTGCTCGGGCTCGGCCTGGCCACGCTCGTCCCCGACAACGGGATCGACGCGATGCACGTGGCCGACGTCGACGGGGTCAAGCTCGCCGGATTCCTGATCGACGCGGGCCCCGTCAACTCCGACACCCTGCTGCAGATCGGCACGCCCGGTTCCTCCGCCGACCACTCGGCCAACCCCACGACGATGCAGGACGTGTTCGTCCGGATCGGCGGCGCGGGCTCCGGTCTGGCCACCAACTCGGTCGTGGTCAACAGCAACCACGTCATCATCGACCACACCTGGCTCTGGCGCGCCGACCACGGCAGCGGAGTCGGCTGGGACACCAACCGCGCCGACTTCGGCCTGCGCGTCAACGGCAACGACGTACTGGCCACGGGCCTGTTCGTGGAGCACTTCAACAAGTACGACGTCTACTGGAGCGGAGAGCGCGGCCGGACGATCTTCTTCCAGAACGAGAAGGCCTACGACGCCCCGAACGCCGCCGCCATCACCCACGACGGCATCGTCGGATACGCGGCCTACAAGGTCGCCGACACGGTGAACGTCCATGAGGCATGGGGCCTCGGCAGCTACTGCAACTTCACGGCCGACCCGACGATCGTCCAGGCCCACGGCTTCCAGGCGCCCGTCAAAGCGGGCATCAAGATGCACGATCTCCTGGTCATCTCCCTCGGCGGCAAGGGCCAGTACGCCCACGTGATCAACGACACCGGCTCCCCCACCTCGGGAACGGACACCGTGCCCTCCAAGGTCACCCAGTTCCCCTGACGCAAGAAGCCGGCTCGGGACACCAGGTGTCCCGAGCCGGCACCACGGACTCCGGACCGGCCTGCCCGGACCGGAGCCCCTCCGTCACGCGCCACCGCGCCTCGCGCCCCAGCCGGGCCACGCGTTCGGCCGGGAGCGGCATCGCGAGAGTCGGCAGGTCCTGCCGGTCCCAAACGCCTCATGCCGCGTGCTCGCCGCACAAGAACCTGCGTTCCGCCGATGCCGCCGATGCCGGGCGCCACGGTCCGCGGCCTGGACGGTCACGGCGCATCAGCGAGACGGTCTGGCCGCTTCCTCCTCCGTGACGGCGGATCCCGGATGGCAGTCGGCCACTGCCGCCCGGGCGCGCCGCAGGGCCGAAGGCGGCGCCTCCGCCTCGATCGCACGCAGGCACGGGATGCAGTACTCCTCGCTGTCGCCCAGGCCGTCGGGCGTGGGTTTCGCCCGCTCCCCCATGAGCCGGCCGCACAGGGCGCTGCCATCGGGGTCGAGCACATGCCACAGCTGCCCGATCCCGGCCTCCGTCGCCACACATTCGGCGCGCATCTCGTACATCTGCCACCTCCCACACGAGCGGGGCTGCGGTCAAGGCCATGAGACGGGAATGCGTCCGTATCGGCTACTCACACCGGCCAAGCGGGTGAGTGCAGCACTCTCTGTGATGGGCGTCCCTCCTTGGCCGCAAGCCCTCGTCCGTTCAGGTGCCACCAGGAGACGGGCAGCCGGGTCGGGACGTGGTCAGTGGGCGCTCTCACGCCGGGGGCGGATCGGAGCGGACCGGCTTGAGGCAGCGGTGCCGCGTGCCGCGACTCGGGCGGGGCCGTCGGGCAGGGTGAAGGCGAAGACCGAGGTGACGGCGGCGATCGCGGCCAGGGCCAGGTAGGCGTGCTGGTAGGCGGCGATGGGAGGGTCGGCGGCCGCCGCTGCCGGGGTGCTCAGTACCAGAGCGGTGGTCACCGCGGCGGGTGCGAGGGCGCCTCCGGTCTGGCGTACGACGGTGTTCAGCGTGGAGGCCTGGGCCAGGTCCTGCCGGGCGATGGTTGCCAGTGAGGCCACCATCGTGGGCATGAAGACCCCGCCCATGGCGACGCCGAGCAGGAACATATAACCGCGGAAGGTCCACAGGCCGGTGTGCTCGTCGCAGCCGGCGAAGAGCAGCAGGACCACGCTGACGCCGGCCAGACCGCAGCCGACGATGACCCGCGGCCCGATCCTGGCGTAGAGCACACCGGCGATCTGAACGGTGAGCAGCACACCGAAGGCTTCGGGGAAGGTGCTGGAGCCGGACTCCAGGGCGGTGCGGCCCTGTCCTTGCTGCAGGAACAGCGGGCCCAGGTACATGGCGCCCAGGATCGGCACCAGGCCCACCAGGTTGATCAGGTTGGTGTCCCGGAAGAGCCGGTCCGCGAAGAGACGGAGCCTCAGCAGGGGTTCGGAGGTGCGCAGTTCGTAGGTGATGGCGGCGGCCAGCAGGAATCCGCCGAGCACCAGGGAGGTCAGCACGGTCGGTGAGGTCCAGCCGCGGTTGGGGCCGTCACAGATGCCGAACATGAGGGCGCCGAGGGAGGTGGCGCTCAGCAGCAGCCCGGCCAGGTCGAACCGGCCGGGCCGGTGGCCACGGTGCCGTTCCAGGAACAGCGCCCCGAACAGCATCGCCGGCAGGCCCACCGGCAGATTGACGTAGAAGACCCAGCGCCAGGACAGGTGGTCCACCAGCAGACCCCCGAGGACGGGGGCGGCGGCCGGCGCCATCTGCTGCGGGATGATCATGTACCGGGAGATTCGCACCTGCTCCGCGGAGTTGAAGGTGGCGAACAGCAGTGCGGCCGAGGCCGGGAAGAGCACTCCCGCGGAGAGTCCCTGGACCGCGCGGAACGCGAGGAGCCGGCCGAGATCGGGGGCTGCGCCGCACAGCAGTGAGGAAACGAGGAAGGCGGCGAGCGCGATGAGCAGGACGCGTTTGGCACCGAACCGCTCGACCAGCCAGGCCGAGGCGGGTATGGCCACGGCCAGGCACACCGGGTAGACCACGACCACCCCGTCGAGGGCGGCCGTGGTCAGGCCGAACTGACGGGCGATCGAGGGAAGGGCCACGGTGGTGATCGCTCCGTCGACGATCGCGATGAACGTCACGCTGACGCACATCACAGGGACGGCCAAGCGCTGGCTGAGGCGGAAAGCGGGGAGGGACGGCGCGGGAGGGCGTCGAGGCAGCAGCACATGCTGAGGATACTCACTATGTCCTGCTCATAGAATTCGACGTTGAAGGACGGAGCGGGGAGCGACATGGCAGTGCACGGCAGCAGCGACATCCTGGTGGACGAGCTCTACGAGACGACGCATCGACTGCGCCAGTTCGTCGAGATCCGGCTCCGGGCCAACGGAGCGTCGGTCGCCCGGCTGCGCGCCCTGCGGATGCTCGCCCGGGCGGAACAGCCCCTGAGGATGCGGGACCTGAGCGAGATGACCGGCGTGGCGGCACGGACCACGACCAGCATCGTGGACAGCCTGGAACGCGACGGTCTGGTCGAGCGTGTACGCCATCCGAGTGATCGCCGGGCATTCCTGCTGCGCCTCACCGACGAAGGCCGGTGCCGCCACCGAGAGGCGGAGGACGCGGACCGCCTCGCACTCGCCGAGGCGACCGCCGCCTTGGGCCCGGAGGACCGCGCCACGTTGCGGGCGTTGCTCGCCCGCATCCGCGAGGCGACCACCTGACGCCGCGCGCCTCGCCTGCACGGTCCCTGTGCGCCCCCGGCGCCGCGGAGACCCGGATGCTGTCCCCCGCAGCGACGTAGCGGACCAAGGCCCGTACGGGCTGCGCCCCGTCACGCTCCGCCGGTGGAGGCCGCGTCGCGAGATCCCCGCGGAATCGTCCGCGTTCTGTAAGGGACGCATCCCGCGGCTGGCCGGCTCCGTCCTGACGGGTGCACAAGCACCGGAACGACGGCAAGGGGCGGGGCGGACATGGGGTGGCGTGGTGGACGAGGTTGGTACGGCCGGGTGCTCGCGGCGGCCGTCGGAGTGACGGCGGCGGCAGCCGCCACCTCGGTATGGACAGCACAGGCCGGGCCCATCGAGGGGCGACACGCACCTGGGGCCGTCGCGCAGTCCCCTTCGGCGGCCGCCCCGGGCCCCGCGATGGCAGCGGTGTCGGCGGACATCGTCCATGCCTCGGACCGCGGCGCCCGGGGCGTCAACATCACGATCGACGACGGACCGGACCCCGTCTGGACGCCGCAGGTACTCCAGGTGCTGCGGGAGAATGGCGTACGGGCCACCTTCTGCATGGTGGGCACCCAGGCCCGTGCCCACCCGGATCTGGTCAGGTCGGTGGTGGCGGCCGGGCACCGGCTGTGCGACCACACGGTGTCGCACGACACCGCCATGGACACCAAGTCCCAGACCTACCAGTCGCAGCAGATCCTCGACGCCCAACGCATGATCACCGAGGCGTCCGGGGGCGTGCGGCCGCTCTACTACCGGGCCCCTGGCGGTGCCTTCACCCCCTTCAGCCGCCGGCTCGCCGCCTCCCACGGCCTGCGGCCGCTCGGCTGGAACGTCGACTCGAAGGACTTCGAGCGGCCCGGCACGGACACCATCGTCGCCACCGTCAGGAACGAGGTCCGCAACGGCCCGACCATCCTGTTCCACGACGCGGGCGGGGACCGCTCGCAGACCGTTGCCGCCCTGCGCCAGGTCCTGCCGTGGCTGAGGCAGCAGGGGTACTCCTTCGGTTTTCCGGTGCGCTGAGCACGGCTCGTCGGGACCTGTTCCAAGAGCCCGCCGGGCCGGACCGGGGTCCGAGGGCTACTGCGCGGGCAGGGATTCGCGCATCGCCCGGGCCGTGCCGGCCGGGTCGTAGCCGTCCGGAACGCCCGGGACCAGGATGATGTCGCCCTCGATGTGCCGTGAGCGCAGCGGCGCGATCTCCTGGTACTGCGGTGAGTCCCACCAGGACCGCGCTTCGTCGATCCCGGGGAAGGCGATCACGACGACGTGTCCGGGCCAGCTGCCCTCCTTCACCTCGTGCTGCGCGGCGTGGACGAGGAAACGGCCGCCGTACGGCTCGAAGGTGGCGGTGATGCGCTCGATGTACTCGGCGATCTCCGGATGCGGGGCGGCCTCTTGCAGGTGGGCGATGGCATAGGCGGGCATGGCGTCCTCCCGGTCGGTCGGCTCCGTACGCCGTCGATCGTGGCATGCGGAGGGCGCAGGCTCGATTACCTCGCAAGTAAGCCGGGCCGAAGGGCGAGTCGCAGGGTGGCGGCCGCCCCGGCACGGCGCACGCGGGGTGTGCGCGGCGGCGGGTGGTTGCCGAGGTCAGAGCCCCGGCGTCACTTCGCTGGTGACGGGGTGCCGGTGACCGTGCGGCGCAGTCCGCGGAGGATCTTCGCCTCCGTGCTGAGGTAGCCGCTGTCGTAGTCGAAACGCGGGGCGTCCGCGAAGGTGAGGTAGAGCCATTTGAAGTTCTCGGCGAAGACGTACGCGGGGCAGTAGTCGCCCTTGGTCATGGGGCGCTTCGTCACATCGGTCACGATGGTGTAGCCGCCCGGGACCCTGTGGTAGGCCTTGAGGTTCGAGAAGTAGCGCCAGGCGGTGGTCCGGTAGAACGGGTCCCCGGTCCGCCAGTAGAGATCGAAGGCGCAGTTCGCGTACTCCGGGCGCAGCGCGTTGTCGGGCACCCGCACGGTGAGACGGGTGTAGTCGATCTCCTCCGGGATCACGATGTACTTGTCCTGGACGGCGGTCCAGGACAAGTAGTAGTCCGCGGCCAGTTGATCGTCGCCGCCCGCGGAGGGGATGCAGACGGCCAGGCTGGACTGCAGGCGGCTCAGCGTGGCCGCGGTGAGGTGGTCGACCTGCTTGAACCAGAGCAGGCCGCCCACTCGCTCCGCGAGGTGCTTCTTGAGGGAGGCGTCGAACATGCGGAACCAGCGCAGGCAGTCGCGGTCGCCGAACATGGCCCAACCGCCCCACAGGTACTCGTAGAAGGAGTCCACGGGCGGATTGGGGGCGACGTCCCGCCCGTCGACCCACCGGCCGCTCTCCACGTTCATGCTGGTGCCCATCAGATCGATGGACGAGCGGCGCTCCACCGCCGCCGCAAGAGAACGCTTGGCGGCCAGGTAGTACCGGGGGTCGCCGGTGAGCTGCGACAGGACCCCCAGTTCCAGGATGTTCGTGCCGATCTCCGCCAGTGGCACCGTGGCACCCGACACCGCGCCGGTGCGCAGATTGACCCTCCGGTAGGGCATCCCGGTGGGGGACTTGGTGAAGGCGGGCAGCAGCCGGTTCGCCAAGTCCACGCACCGTGCGAGCAACTCCTTGTCGCCGGTGGCGAGATGACCGGCCAGCAGGCCGCCCACCAGGCGGATGATCGATTCGAAGACAAGGAAGTCGGCGTCCAGGTCGAAGTCCAGATGCGATCGGATCCAGCGCACGCTGCGGTCGACCTCGTCGTCCAGGCCCATGACGTAGTGGGTGTCGAGGGCTTCGACGATGGACAGGCCCACGGGATACCGCCTGGAGAAGAACTCACGGTATCCGCCCGAGACCGGCAGCACCTCGTCATGGCCCCACGCGTACGTCCGGTAGCCGTTCCAGGCGTGCAGGAACTCGTCCCGGATCTCCTGTGCCTTCTGCCGGTCCGCAGGCCCCGTCTTCGAGAGGGGCGACATGCTCGGCTCTGCTCCGGTGACCCTGGACGAGGGTGCGGTCGCACGCGGCACCGTACTCAACGCCCCCACGACGGCGGTCCCCGCGAGCGCCGACACAGCGCTCAGGAAACCGCGGCGCAAGGGGTCGTGCACACGGGGCCTCCCGAGGCGCGTCATGGTACGGAACCTTCCGGCCGTAGCGGATCACAGAGCGCCACATTGTGCACGGTTTGTCACTGTCTGTCGCGACAGCCACGCCGTATCACGCCTCGGCGACCCGCCACCGGGTGAAACTGCTCGTGTCGTACGGCAATGATCGCCGTCGGCGGCGTACGGCCGCCCGGGAGAGCCGTCCCCTGGCGGTGAGGCGCTGCGGGGCCGCCCTCTCGCGGCTCTGTCCGGCCCGCGGGCCAGCGCCCTTCCGCCCCGGCTGAGGGTTCGCGACAGCGGGCGCCCCGGACCTCGTCGTGTTTGAGACCGTGGATTGTGTCAACGGGCACTGTATGGCCCAGTCGAAAATAGAGACAGAACGCAAGTACATGGCACCTGCTGTGGACGACGTCTCGTGGCTGCCCGATCTCATCGGTGTGGATCGTGTCGAGTCGCTGGTCGACCGCGGGATCCAGGAGCTGGACGCCGTCTACTACGACACCGCCGATCTCCGGCTCAACCGCAGCTCGGCGACCCTACGGCGCAGGACGGGCGGCACGGACGCCGGCTGGCATCTCAAGCTGCCCCTGGTCGACGACAGCCGGGAGGAGATCCAGGCCCCATTGGCCGAGGAGATACCGGAGGAGCTGCGTGAGCTGACCCTTTCCCGGACGCACGGCGTGCCGCTTCGGCCCGTGGTGCGCCTGCGCACCACCCGTTCCGTGCGCGACCTGGTCGACGCCGACGGCGGTGCGCTTGTTGAGCTGAGTCTGGACACGGTCCGTGCCGACTCACTGCTGCGTGAGGGCGGTCACACCGAATGGACCGAGCTGGAGGTGGAGCTCGCCGAGGGCGCCGACCCCGCACTGCTGAATCGCATCGACAAGGTGCTGGGCAAGAAGGGCGTCGCTCGCGACCGGAGTCCGTCCAAGCTCGCCCACGCCCTGGCGGAGACGGCACCGCACGAGGGCGTCGACCGAGAGCCGCAAGGAGCCGCCGCTCCCGGCTCTGCCGGTGCGTACCTGTCCGGCTATCTGGCCGACGAGGTGCAGGCTCTGGTGGACCTGGATCCTGCGGTCCGCCGCAGCACACCCGACGCGGTGCACCAGATGCGCGTCACCTGCCGCCACCTGCGCGGAACCCTGCGCGCCTACCGTGCCGTCCTCGATCGCGAGGTCACCGAACCCATCCGCGCGGAACTGAAATGGCTGGCCGGAGAGCTCGGGGCGGAGCGTGACCACGAAGTGCTGAACGACCGCCTGAGCACAGGTGTGCGGGAACTGCCCGGCGAACTGCTCCTCGGCCCCGTCGCCGCGCGCCTGAGGGCATGGGACGTCGTGCAGCGGGCCGCGGGCCGCCGACGCACCCTGGACGCACTCAACTCGCCCCGCTACACGACGCTGCTGGACCGCCTCGGCGAGCTGAGCGCACGGCCGCCACTGCGCGCCAAAGCCGCAGGCAAGCCTAAGAAGGTCATGGTCAAAGTGCTCGGGAAGGAGTACGGCAGGCTGCAGCGGCGCATGGTCCTCGCTCTGGAACTGCCGTCGGGGCCGGACCGCGACACCGCCATCCACCAGGCCCGCAAGGCGGCCAAGCGGCTGCGCTACGCCGCTCAGGCCGCCCGCCCGGCCCTGGGAAAGCCCGCCCGGCGTATCGCCAAGCGCATCAAGGCGGTACAGCAGGTGAGTGGTGATCACCACGACAGCGTGGTGGCGCGCGGTGTGCTCCGGCGTATGGCCGTCGCAGCGCATGTGGCGGGCGAGCCCGGCTTCACCTGGGGTCTGCTCCACGGTCAGGAACGGGCCGCGTCCCGCTCCAAGGAGAAGGAGCTCCCACTGGTGTGGCGACAGGCCTCCGACCGTCGTCTGCGCAAGGCACTCAGGTGACCCCGCGCCGACCCCGGAAGCCCTCACGCGCGCTGCTGCCCTGACGCAGTGAGCGGCGGCAAGCGGGCCCCATGCCAGGGGCCCGCTTGCCGGACTGCACGGTCCTGCCCGTGGACCGATGGCATGGAGGGGGGACACAACGGGCAAGGATCATCTATGGCAAATCTGGGCCTTCCGGACACATCCTCCAGGGCCTACGGCCGCGACACTCTCGTCCAGGCGGGGAACGAGGAGCAACCCGGCGCGAGGATCGACGGCGTCGCCGCCGAGCGCTCGCTGCCAGGCAAGGCGCGTCGCGGCACCTTCGTGGTGCAAGACGTGGCCGAGCTGCTGGAGGAGTCGCCGTGATCACTCATCCCGCCTACGAGGTCGAACCCTGGTGCGTGCGCGAGACCGGGCTCCACTGGGACGTACTGGCTCAGAGCGAATCGGTGTTCGCGCTGTCCAACGGGCACATCGGATGGCGCGGCAACCTCGAGGAGGGTGAGCCGAGCGGGCTGCCGGGCTGCTACCTCAACGGCGTCCACGAAGTGCACCCCCTGCCCTACGCCGAGGCCGGATACGGCTACCCGGAATCCGGCCAGACGGTCATCAACGTCACCGACGGCAAGCTCATCCGGCTCCTGGTCGACGACGAGCAGGTCGACCTGCGCTACGGACAGCTCCGTGCGCACGAACGGGTGCTTGATCTACGGGCGGGCGTGCTGCACCGCACGTGCGAGTGGGTCTCCCCGGTGGGCAAGACCGTCCGTCTGCGCTCCTCGCGCCTGGTCTCCTTCACTCATCGGGCCGCCGCCGCGATCGCCTACGAGGTGGAACCGCTGGACGAGGAGGTGCGGCTCGTCATCCAGTCCGAACTCGTCGCCAACGAGCCCTTGCCGCAGGCCAGCGGGGATCCGCGGGTCTCCGCCGTCCTGGAGTCCCCGCTGCGCGCCGAGGAGCACTACTCCGAGGGGGACCGGCTGCGCCTGATCCACCGCACCGAGCGCAGCGGGCTGCGCATCGCGGTCTCCGCCGGCCATGTCGTGCAGGGCCCGGAGGCCACCCAGACCTTCAGTGAGAGTTCCGACGACGTCGCCAGGTTCACCGTCATCACCGACCTCAAGCCCGGGGAGACGCTGAGACTGGAGAAGTTCGTCTGCTACGGCTGGTCCGCGCTGCGCTCGCTGACGGCCCTGAGGGACCAGGCGGAGGCCGCGCTCGCCGGTGCGAACAGCACCGGCTGGCAGGGCCTGGTGGATCAGCAGCGCGCCTACCTGGACGGGTTCTGGGGCCAGGCCGATGTGGAGGTCGAAGGCGACGCGGAGATCCAGCAGGCCGTCCGCTTCGCGCTCTTCCACGTCCTGCAGGCCGCGGCCCGGGCCGAGCACCGCGCCATCCCCGCCAAGGGCCTGACCGGCTCGGGATACGACGGGCACTGTTTCTGGGACACCGAGACGTTCGTACTGCCGGTGCTCACCTTCATCCACCCGCGCAGCGTCGCCGCCGCGCTCCACTGGCGTCGGGACACGCTGCCGGCAGCACGTGACAGGGCCGCGCAACTGGGGCTGAGAGGCGCCGCGTTCCCGTGGCGCACCATCGACGGCGCGGAATGCTCGGGCTACTGGCCGGCCGGAACGGCGGCCTTCCACATCAACGCCGACATCGCCCACGCCGTCCTGCGCTATGTCGCGGTCTCCGGTGACAAGGACTTCGAGCGCGACACAGGCGTGGAGCTGCTGGTGGAGACCGCCCGGCTGTGGCATTCGCTCGGCCACCACGACTCCCGGGGCACCTTCCACATCGACGGCGTCACCGGCCCAGACGAGTACAGCGCACTCTCGGACGACAACGTCTATACGAATCTGATGGCCCAGGCCAACATGCAGGCCGCCGCCGACTCCGTCGAACGTCACCCCGCACAGGCCGCCGCGCTCGGCGTGGACGAGGAGGAGACCGACGCGTGGCGGGCCGCGGCCAAAGCGATGGCCGTGCCCTACAACAGTGCCCTGGGCATCCATGAGCAGGCCGCGGGCTTCACCCGCCACCAGGTCTGGGACTTCAGCCGGACCGGGCCCGAGGACTACCCGCTGATGCTGCACTTCCCGTACGTCGAGCTGTACCGCAAGCAAGTGGTCAAGCAAGCGGACCTCGTGCTCGCGATGTACCTGCGCAGCGACGCCTTCGACGAGGGTCAGAAGGCGCGGAACTTCGCCTACTACGAGCCGATCACGGTCCGCGACTCCTCGCTCTCGGCATGCGTCCAGGCCGTCATCGCCGCCGAAGTCGGCCATCTGCGTCTGGCCTACGACTACCTGTGCGAGGCAGCGCTGATGGATCTGGACGATCTGGAGAAGAACACCCGCGACGGCCTGCACATCGCCTCACTGGCGGGCTCCTGGATCGCCCTGGTCGCCGGTTTCGGCGGCATGCGTCATACGTACGACACCCTTCACTTCGCTCCCCGGCTGCCGGACCGGCTCACCCGTCTCGCCTTCTCGGTGCACGCCCGCGGCAAGTGCCTGCGCGTCGAGATCACCGAATCCGAGGCCAAGTACACCCTCGTGGAGGGCGACACCTTCAAGTTCACCCACTACCGCGAGCCGCTGACGGTGTCACGTGACGCTCCGCTGGTCCGGCCAGTCAAGCCGCCGACCCCCATGCCGAGCCCCACCCAACCCCCAGGACGCCGCCCCGAGCGCCCCCACTGAGCGCACGGCGCGGAACGGGACCCGCGGAGAGGACGCCACCCCGCAACACAGCGCACAAAAGCGCTGGCTAGTGTGACTCCATGTCCGAACCCATACACCTGCGTCCCGTCCTCGACCGCGATCTCAGCCTGCTGGAGCGCCTGTACGAAGACCCGGCGGAGGCCGGGGAACTCGGTTTCTTCGGCCACCGGAACCCCGGTCAGCTGCGCCGGAAGTGGGCCGAGGGCTTCATCTCAGCCCAGGGTGGACGGCTGGCCGTCGCCGCGGGCGACGATCGCTTCGTCGGCGAGGTGCAGTGGCATCAGGTCCTGCAGGGCCCGGCCTCGCCGTGCTGGAACATCGGTATCGCGTTGCTGACGGCCGAACGCGGCAAGGGCTTCGGCACGCTCGCTCAGCGCCGACTCGCCGAGTATTTGTTCTCGCACACTCAGGTGAACCGGGTCGAGGCGAGCACCGAGATCGTCAATGTCGCCGAGCAGCGGTCGCTGGAGTCGGCCGGCTTCACCCGGGAGGGCGTGCTGCGCGGAGCCTGCTTCCGAGGCGGCGCCTGGCGCGACATGGTCATCTACTCCGTGCTGCGCGGTGAGCTCGCCGGACAGGAGTGACGCCTGTGGCACGAGCCGGGGCTGCGGTGGAACGGCCTGGCCGGGCACCCGGCGAGCCCGAAGAGGGCGGACCTGCTCTCAGCTCGCCGGCACGGGGAAGAGCATGCAGCTGCTGGTGGCGTGGCCGAGCAGACGCTCCTCGGAGTCGAGCAGCTGGGCCTGCGCCAGCGCGGTGCGGCGGCCCTGGTTGAGGACGGTGCCGACGGCGCGGACCTTCCCGGTGTCGACGGTGATCGGGCGGAGGAACTTCAGGGTGAGGTCGAGCGAGGTGTATCCCATGCCCGCCGGGAGGACGGACTGCACGGCACAGCCGGCGGCGGAGTCGAGCAGGGTGGCGTAGACGCCGCCGTGAACGCTGCCGATGGGGTTGTAGTGCTCCTCCCCCGGTTCCAGGACGAAGACTATGCGGCCGAACTCGACCTCCTCCAGGGCGAATCCGAGGGTCGCGGCGATGGGCGCGGCGGGCAGACGACCACTCAGCACGCTGCGCAGGAAGTCGAGCCCGCTCTGCTGCCCGACGGCGGCTGCGGAGACCCTCGGGTCCTCCCACTCGAACGTGCGCGACCTGGTCATTGACGTCCCTTCCTCTGCTGACTGCACCATTTGAAGCTAGCCAGTCGCACCTCTGGCTGTCAATGCCGAAGCCAGCCTAGGATGTCGGTATGACCTGGCTCGAGACCAGCCCCGAGAACTGCACCGTGCAGCGCACCCTCGACCTGATCGGCGAGAAGTGGTCCCTGCTGGTGGTGCGCGACGCGATGAACGGCGTACGCCGCTTCGAGGACTTCCGCCGGCACGTGGGACTGTCCGAGGCGGTACTGGCGGACCGGCTGCGCAAGCTCGTGGCCGCCGGAATCCTGGACACCGTCCCCTACCGCGAGCCGGGCCGGCGCACCCGCAACGAGTACCGGCTCACCCGCAAGGGCTGGGATCTGTGGCCCGTGATGCTCGCCCTCAAGCAGTGGGGCGACCACTACACCGCGGACCCGGAGGGACCACCCCTGGAGGTTCGCCATCGCGACTGCGGCCGACCGCTGGAGATCGCCGTCGTCTGCGCCGACGAGCACGGGCCCCTCACGCCGTGGCAGGCCTACACGAAGCCCGGTGCCTCCGCACACGCCCTGCCCTGATCGCGCACCGGACGGAGCGGCCCGCCGACGCCCGGCCGAGCAGGCCCGGCCACCCGGTGCCGGCCGAGCCACAGCCCGCCCCGCCACAGGAGACACGGAACGGTAACGAAGTCGTGATCAAGTGTAGTTGAATCGTTGCGCCCCGTAGCATCCTCCGCCCCGGGGCCAGATGCGGCGCTTCCTCGCCGAGCAGGCGCCGGGCACCGAGCTGCGTGTCAGCGGCCGCCGGGACCTCCTCGCGCGTGTCTATCCCGGTGGCCGGCGGACCGCACGGATCGGAGTCTTCAGCCCTCTGATCCACCTGTGGGTGCAGGACCGGCAAGCAGCCGAGGCCGTACTGCTGCACGAGGTCGGTCACCTCCGGTACGGCGAGCAGCATGTCGCCGGGCTCGGCAGTCCGTTCACCGGTCTGGTCCGGGCATGGCCGTATGTCTTCGCCGTGTTCGGACTGCTGCCGGTGGCGCTGCTGTTCGCGTCCGGGAACGTGGCCGCGCCCTTGATGCCGGCTGAGATCGTCCTGGTGGTCCTGAGCGTGGTCAAGGTACTGCTGATCGTGGTCGGCGCCCTGTGGACGGCGGAACTGGCCGCCGACCGCCACGCCGCCCGGACCGCCGGACAGCGCACGCACCTGCGGGCGCTGAACGCCCTGGACCGGCGCGCCGAGGGTGGTCTGGCCCGGTTGTACCACCCGCCCGTCGGGGTGCGCCGCTGGTTCGCCTCCCGCACCGAACGGCCGTCGGTCCAGCTCCTGTTGGTGCTCCTGTGGCCCGCGGCAGTGCTGGCCGGAAACCTGCTGGACCTGTTCGGTGCCGTTACGGCCTACCGGCTGCTGGGCGGCTCCTACCGCGCCGAGGCCACCCGAAAGGCCGTGTCGCTCGCCCGTGAACAGCTCATAGCGGGACCGGTGTGGTGGGCGATGCTGGCCACCATCGCGCTGTGGCCGCTGATCGCCGGCGCATGGTCCCGGCTGTGGGGATGGCGCGGGCAGCCGTCCGACACCTTCTCTCGCGCCGCCTATGTGGCCTCGGCTCTGCTCCCCTTGCTGGCGCCGGCTGTGGGACTTCTTCCGGTCGGGCCGACTGCCGGTGGGTCCTCCCAGCAGGCCGGAGACCAGGGCCCGGGGGTCGCCGCCACCCCTCCGGCCGGGGCGACCGCCTCACCGACACCCTGCCCCAGCCGTTCGCGGCCCCCACGTCCTGTCCGCCCCGAAGGGATTCCGTCCTTCTCGGACGCTCGGTTGTCCGAGGACCACGGCACCGCCCGGCCGACCCCTGACCGGACGTGGTCGTTCCGCACACTCCGGGTCATCTCCGTGCAACCGCTGTCCGGATCACTCACCCAGGCGCAGGACGTGGCGGACCGCCTCGCACATGTCCGCTGGACACTGACCACGGATGGCACGCTCACCGCGGACGACGCGGACCTCCCCGCTCTGCGCACCACCGCCGTCCACGGCGACACGCGTCTGCTGAGCGGCGAGCGCAGCCGCACCACGGATGTCAGCGTCATCACCATCTGGATGGATGCCCGTCTGGTACGCCCGCCTACGGGTCACACCATGCGACTGGACCTGATCCGTACGGCGACCGGAGTCACCCACGCCGTTGTCGCCTGCCGGGCGTTCGACTCGACGGTCACCACCGCCGCTCGCCTCGCACTCCAACTCGCGGAACAGTGACCGCTTCACGGCCCCTTGTGCATTCCGTTCGGTGTGTCTGCGCACACCTCCACGAGGACCTGGTTCGTCCTGGAGACCGGAGGCCGTCCCGCCACAGGCCCCTGAACGGATGACGACTTGCTCACACGTGTTTCCCGGTCACCTCCGGCCGACACCGGGAATCTCCCAGACGGCCATGGGCGACGGCAAATTGCGTCTCTATTCGGACATGCACAGCCGGCCTGAGCCCATTCGCTCAGTCATGTGGTTTCGGCAATGTGAGACGGGCGTGAACGGCGCCGTGCCCGAATCGGATTCCGTCGATTTCTGCCATCGGATCGGCCCTCCGCGATTGACCGAAACGATGCGCACTAACGGCGTGCGACTGGTTCAACGTTGACCAGTGAGTAATAACGGGACTATAAACCCGTTCCAGCAAGTGCTATGAATCGGCGTTCCCAGGTGTCCCCTGTCCGGGTAGAAGCCGACGCACCGTTTTGCTGTCCTGAACCCCCCACCGTGCAGTTCCCGTTGATGCGGAGAACCATGACGTCTGCTGTGCGCTCCAAGGACATGATCATCGGCATCACCCCGTTCGGTGAACCCGACGCACGACTGGCATCGGCCGTCAGTCGCGCCGGCGGGCTCGGCGTACTCGGCCTGGGAGACGGCGACCGAAGATCCCGCGAGGCGCTGGCGCGGCTTCACCGGCCGGCACCGGGAGCGTTCGGGATACGCGTCGGCCCGCGCTGCCGCCTGGTCCCCGCGGACCTCGTACGGGAGACGGACGGCGACGAGGGTTTTGGGACGGTGGTCCTCGCCGCGGACGCGCCCTGGCAGATCGGTGATGTGGCCGCGCGCCATCGCGTCCTGGTGGAGGTCACCGACCTCCACCAGGCACGGGAGGCGGTCCGCGCCGGGGGGCACGGGCTGATCGCCCGGGGCAGGGAGTGCGGCGGCCGGATCGGGGAGTTGAGCACCTTCGTCCTGCTGCAGCAACTGCTCGCCGCATCCGGTGTGGAGCTCCCGGTGTGGGCCTGCGGCGGCATCGGCCGCCGCGGCCGTGGCGGGCGGCGCGGCAGGCGTCGTCCTCGACAGCCAGTTCGCGCTGCTCGCCGAGTCGGCACTGCCCGAGGCGGTCGCCGCGGCCCTGCGGTCCCTGGACGGTTCGGAGACCGTCGTCCTGGCCGGCCACCGGGTCCTGCTCCGCCGCGGCCGGGACGCCCCCCGGGGTGACGGACACCGAACCGGAGGCGGTGGCGGCCGGACTGGGCGCGCAGGATCCGGCCACCCAGCTGCTGCCGGTCGGTCAGGATGCTTTCCTCGCCGCCCGATTCGCCGGGCTCTGGGGCAACACCGCGCGGACGGTACGGGCCTTGGCGGAGGCCGTGCGGGATGCGTTACGGGACGACACGCCCGCAGGGGCGCTGCTGCCGGGCTCCGCGATGAGCCGGGCGCTCGGCACACGGCTGCCGGTGGCGCAGGGGCCGATGACCCGGGTCAGCGACCAGGCCTCGTTCGCCGCCGCGGTCGCCGCGGACGGGGCCCTGCCGTTCCTGGCGCTCGCGCTCGCCGACGGCGAGCAGACCCGGGCCATGCTGACGAAGACCCGCAGCGCGGTGGCCGGGCGTCCCTGGGGGGTCGGCGTCCTCGGCTTCGCACCGGAAGACGTGCGCAACGCACAACTGGAGGTCGTGCGAGAGGTACGGCCCACGCACGCGATCATCGCGGGCGGACGCCCGTCGCAGGCCGAGGCGCTGGAGCGGGACGGGATCCGCACCTTCCTGCACGTACCCTCGCCCGGGCTGTTGCGGCAGTTCCTCCAGGCCGGCGCACGCCGGTTCGTGTTCGAGGGATCCGAGTGCGGCGGCCATGTCGGGCCGCGCGGCAGCTTCCCGCTGTGGGAGGCGCAACTCGCGGTCCTGGAGGACTTTCTGGACCGCGCGGAGGTGAACACCGCGCAGGACGTGGAGGTGTTCTTCGCCGGCGGCGTCCATGACGAGCGGTCGGCGGCGATGGTCGCCGCACTCACCGCTCCGCTGAACGCACGCGGAGCGGTCGTCGGCATCCTCATCGGCACCGCCTACCTGTTCACCGAAGAGGCCGGCTGCGGCTGTCCAACGCGTACCGGCTGGTGGCCCGCCGAGACTGACCCCGCACGATCGCCCTGACCTCGCCCTCAAGGAGCCGAGGGGCACATGATTGACTGGGCCATGGAAACGGACCGTCCCTGACAAGGGGCTGATCCCTTTCTGCGGCATGGGCGGTCGCACCCACCATGAGCGGACCGTCGGTGCCCCGCCGTCTCTTCACCTCAAGGAGAAGCCCGCATGTTCCAGCGTATTCTGCTGGCCGTCGACCCGACCCCGCTGCCGCAGGGTTCGCTCGACACCGTCACCACTCTCGCCCAGAAGTTCGACAGCACGGTGCACGTCCTCCACATCGCCACCACCGCGCCGGTCGGCACCGTCGTCATGCCGCTGGAGGACGAGAAGGAAGCCCAGCAGGTGCTCGACGAGGCCCTCGCAGCTCTGCGTGACGCCGGTGTCAGCGCCGAGGGCGAACTGCTCGGTGAGTTCATCACCGAGGTCGCCCCCGCGATCACCGCCGCCGCCGAGCGGGTGGGCGCCGACCTGCTCGTGCTCAGCCCCCACCACCGCAGCACCTTCGCCGCCTGGTTCAACCCCCGTGTCTCCGACGCCGTGAGCCACGCCACCCACGTCCCCGTCCTCCTGCTCCCTGAGACCGACGAGGCCTGACCTCCCGCCGCCGGGCCTGCCGCCACAGGTCCGCGGTACGGGCGCCTCGCTCCCGGGCCGGGTCCCGGTGGTACGCGGTGAGGCTGCCGCGCCGCTGTGCACGTCGCCAGACGTCGAGCGATAGCGTTGGTACCGCTGGCTCATGACCCATCGCCGCGCGTACCTGTGCAGGAGGACTCCCCCGATGGTCGACGAACCCATCCTGGTGCTTGCGGCGACCGGCGGTCAGGGCAGAGCCGTGACCGACGCCCTCCTTGGCCGCGGCGCCCCCGTCCGGGCACTGGTCCGTGACACCGGCCACAGGAGAGCACGTGAACTGGCTGACCGGGGCGTCGACGTGGTGGCGGGATCCCTTGGCGACCGCACGTCGCTCGCCGCCGCGATGAACGGGGTCAGAGGGGTCTTCGCGTTCACGACTCCCTTCGAGGCCGGCGTGGAGGCCGAGGTGGCCCAGGGGCGGGCGATCCTGGCCGCGGCGAGCGAGAAACGCGTGCCGCATCTCGTCTTCAGCTCGGTGGCCGGGGCCGACCAGGACAGCGGCGTACCGCATTTCGAGAGCAAGGCACGCATCGAGCAGGAGCTGGCTTCCGGCGATGTGCCGTACACGATCCTCGGCCCGACGTATTTCTTCGACAACGCCCTGGGCGGAGCGGAACGCATCCGCACTGGGATTCTCGACCTGCCGCTGCCTGCCGACAGGCCGTTGCAGCAGCTCGCCCGGCCCGATCTCGGCGCCTTCGCGGCCGAGGTGCTGCTGAGCCCCGCCGCGTACACGGAACGGCGTATCGAACTGGCCGGTGACGCACCCACGCCCGCACAGATGGCGGCCGCGCTGAGCGCCGCCCTGGGACACGAAGTCCGCCACGAGCAAGTACCGCTCGAGGCGATCGAGAGTCCAGACATGCATGCGATGTGGACGTTTCTCAACGGTCCGGGCTACCGCGTGGACGTCCCCGCGCTGCATGCCGCCGCACCGCACATCCACTGGACGCGGTTCGCCGACTGGGCCGGCGACGCGTTCGCGGCCGTCCGCTGAACGCCAACCCGCCCAGCCGGTCCACAGGCCGGAACAGAACCTAGCGTTCCGCGCAGTGGTGAGCCGGCCGCGGCGGGCACGCCGGCCAAGTCGCCCACTCGGCGTGGTCTTACGAGCCGCTGCCAGGCACACCGCGACGTCCTCCCGGCCCTTGGCCGGGAAGACGTCGAAGCGTGAGGGCGCCGGTGCCTCAGGGGCGACGCTCGGGCACGTTGTCGTGGACCCGCTTGGGGTCGGTGACCGCGACCGGCTCCAGGACCTCCTCGATGCGGGCCATCAGGTCGGCATCGAGCACGACACCGGCCGCCTTGGCGTTCTCCGCGACCTGCTGCGGCCGCGACGCGCCGATGATGGCCGCCGAGACGTTGGGATTCTGCAGCACCCAGGCCACGGCCAGTTGTGCGAGGGAGAGCCCGGCGTCGGCAGCGAGCGGCTGGAGCTGCTGAACGGCTTCCAGCACGTCATCGCGGAGCCAGCGGGCGATCATGTTGGCGCCGCCCTTGGCATCGGTGGCGCGGGAGCCCTCCGGCGGCTGCTGACCGGGCGTGTACTTGCCCGTCAGCACACCCTGCGCGATCGGCGAGAACACCACCTGGCCGATGCCCAACTCCTCGCAGGCGGGCACGACCTCTCCTTCGATGACCCGCCACAGGGCGTTGTACTGCGGCTGGTTGGACACCAGCGGGATACGCAGCTCTCGCGCCAGGGCGTGCGCACGCCGGATCTGCTCCGCCGGCCACTCCGAGACACCGATGTAGTGGGCCTTGCCCGAGTGGACGATGTCGGCGAACGCCTCCATCGTCTCCTCCAGCGGCGTGGCGACGTCGTACCGGTGGGCCTGGTACAGGTCCACGTAGTCGGTCCGCAGACGGCGCAGCGACCCCTCGATCGACTCCATGACGTGCTTGCGCGACAGCCCGCGGTCGTTGCGGCCCGGCCCGGTGGGCCAGAAGACCTTGGTGAAGATCTCCAGTCCCTCACGGCGCTCGCCCTTCAGCGCGTCGCCCAGAACCGACTCGGCCCGAGTCGCGGCGTAGGCGTCAGCCGTGTCGAAGGTGGTGATGCCCACGTCGAGCGCGGCGCGCACGCATGCGGTCGCCGCCTCCGCCTCCACCTGCGAACCATGGGTCAGCCAGTTGCCATAGGCGATCTCGCTGATGATCAGGCCACTGCGGCCGAGGTGACGGTATTCCATTCGGGCCAATCCTTTACGGGCATGTGCGGAGCCATCGGCACCGCCGAGTGCACGTCCCCGCGGACTGTCCTGGGCGGGGCAGCCCAGGAGCGTCTTCTGTTTGGGCACTCGGCAGCGACTCTCATCAGATCACTTCGCGCCCGGCTGCGACAGCATGTGCCTACTACTGCTGAACATACTCTGCGCAGGGTCACCCACTTCAAGTGGTCCCGGCGGACCCGGCCTCTCGTCGGTGCGGGTGGCACCCCCGCCCAGTTGCCCCGTTCACGACTCTGGCACGCGGGACATACCGAACGGTATACAAGCCCAATCGAACGCGCGAGAGCCGTCCTTGGTGCGGTTCCGCGTGCCGGCCTGGCTTCAGGGGGAGGACCTGCATGGCGAACGACACCCATCCTGGCGAAGCTGCGAGACGTCGCTCCTGGCCGCTCACGGCGGGGGCGGCGCTCGGCGGCTGCGTCCTCGTCGCCGCTTCGGCGGTACCCGCCTCGGCGCATGGCGTGGGGCACGGCCGTGACACGCAGTACGTGTCACTCGGGGACTCCTACACCTCGGGCCCCCTCATCCCGCAGCAGGTGGACGCGGCCTGCGCCCGCTCCGACCACAACTACCCCTCCATCGTGGCAGCGGAGCGCGAAGTGACCGCGTTCAAGGACGCGAGCTGCGGCGGAGCGACGACCGAGGACATGTGGAAGCCGCAGGGCACCAATCCCCCTCAGCTGAACGCGGTGCAACGGGACACCGATCTGGTGACCGTCCAGATCGGCGGCAACGACATCGGTTTCGGCTCCATCATCGCCACCTGCGCGGGCCTCAGTTCCACGGACGTGACGGGAAACCCGTGTCAGCGCCACTACGCCACGTCCGGTTTCGACCAGCTGGCGCTGAACATCGTGCAGACGGCGCCGAAGGTCGACCGTGTGCTGCGGGCTGTGCGCGCCAAGGCGCCGCACGCCCGTGTGCTCGTCGTCGGCTACCCGGACCTGCTGCCCGACGACGGCAGCGGTTGCTATCCCTCGGTCCCGTTCGCGTCGAAGGACTTTCCCTATCTGCGGGACACCGAGAAGCGCCTGAACCTGATGCTTCGCCTGGTGGCCCAGTGGAATCACGCCGAGTACGTGGACACCTACGGGCCCACACAGGGGCATGACATGTGCAAGGCGCCCGCGGACCGCTGGATCGAACCATTGCAGCCCGCCTCGCCGGCGGCCCCCGCGCACCCCAACGCCAAGGGTGAACAGGCCATGGCGAGTGCCGTGCTGGCCCGCCTGGACAAGGGTCGCGGACGCGACTGATCGGTGCGACACCGTGGTGGACCCACGGCCTGTGCCGTTCGTCTGCCGGAACTCGCAAACCGATCCGCAGCCACCGGCCGATCGCCCGGCCGGTGGCTGCGGATCCTCGCGCGTGTCAGGCACCTGCCGCCCGGAAGGCGGTGGCACGAATGCTCTGGCCACAGAGCGCGAAGTCGCCGCCGTCATCCGGAGCCAACTGCTGCTTGCCACCCGCGACGCCCACCACGATCGAGGGCGCTGCGAAAGGTGTGGCGCCGGAGGCGCAGTACCCGTCCGCCTCACCCAGGACCGGCGTGAAGGTGAGCTGCGTCGAGGCCCGGCCGCCGACCGCCAATTGCACCGGCGCCGATGAGCCCTGACGGATCACATTGAGGGGCTTGTTCTTGTCCGGTGAGCCCAGGCCCGCCAGAGCCACCGTGGGAAAGCCCGTCAGCGTGCAGGGCTTCGAACCCTTGTTGACGACGGTGATCCCGATCTGGGTGCCCCCGATGCGCCGCGCACTGTTCGCAACGACCTGAGCGCTCGTGCACGAGGGAACCGAGGCCCGCTGAGGAGCGCCGACGTCCGCTGCGGCCGCAACGCCGGCGCCCGCCGGCAGGCCCGCGGACGCGGCCGCCGCCAGCAGCACAGAGACCAGGCGCAGGCGACTTCTCGTGGTGCGATTCATGGGTTGTCCTCCCGCGGTGTACGGGGCCGCCTCCATGTCCTGCGGCGGCCGACGCAAGGAGGAGTGGGACCGGATCGTCACGCGTTGAACGACATGCGTCTCGATCCCCACCTCCGCTGTCAGCGTCTCCCAGCGTCGCATCAAGCTCCGCCATCGGCCATCCGGGAACCCGGCCTGCCCCTTGCCTCAGGCGCCCCACGGCAGGCGCCGGACCTGAGCGGCAGCCCGATTCGGTTACAGGGGGATCGGGGACCTCAAGAGGCCGTCGGCGAGCGCGGCGTACATGGACGCGCCGCATGGGACTCCAGCGAACCGGAAACGGTAACAACCCGACATTCACGGCGACTTACGGGTGACAGGCAACCCAAAGCGTCTTCTCACACTTTTCACAAGTGCCGCACAGGAATCACTGCGGCAACTGCACGAGGCACACAGCAGAGTCGGACCACGCAGAACGAGGAACCGATGACCAGACACCGTCCTCAAGCCGTACGCCGTTCGGCGCTCGTCGCCGCCGCGGCCCTCACCGTCGCCGCCGCCGGCGCGGTCGCCGCACCGGGAGCCACAGCGGCCGCCCCGGCCGGCACGCCGAAGCTCACAATCATCACCGCATCGAACGCGGTGACCGTCGACCGCTGGGAAGGTGAACCGGGGGTCTATCTGGACCTCGGCACCTACATCACCGTCGACGGAGGTCCCTTCGAGTTACGGGTGACGCGCAAGTCCTACAACGACCCCGTCGTCGCGTCGCAGATCATCCACTCCGGGACCAAGACCCTCACCAAGGCCCTGCCGACCGGCCTGGTGAAGGACTTCTCCGGCCTGCCGGACTTCCTCCAGGTCAGCATCAGCGACCGGTCGGGAGCGAAGGTGGCGGACACGACGCAGTCGTTCTGCCCGAACACCCGGGCCGGCCGCATCCGGCCCGACGCACCGTCCACCTCGAAGTTCCCGGACAGCTGTTCCGACAATCCGTTCGCGCTCGGCTCAGTGTGGGGCGTCGAGAAGGGCTGGGCGGCGGCCACGTCCCCGGGACTCAGGCAGCAGCAGCCGATCGACCTCTCCCCCGGCGTCTACACCGCCACGATCTCGGTGGCCAAGAAGTACCGTGACGTGTTCGGCATCCCCGCGCAGTCCCGGACGGTCAAGGTGACGGTCCGCAGCCAGACCGGTGAAGGGCAGGGGCCGGCCGGTGGCGGCCACGCCCACAGGGAGACCTTCAAGAGCGCGAAGCCGGCCGCCAGGCGTCCGGCGGGCCGGGCGGGCATCCCCGCCAACACGCCGAAGCCCGATCTCCGCGCCCTGCCCGCCTACGGCATCGCCATCACCGACGGCGAGGACGGGGACGTCCCGGGCAAGGACTACCTGGCCTTCAGCGCCACCGTCTGGAACGGCGGGCCCTCGCCGCTGGTCGTCGACGGGTTCCGCAGCCCCGGCAAAGAGAAGATGGACGCGTACCAGTACTTCTACGACGCCAAGGGCAAGCAGGTCGGGTACACGCCCACCGGCACCATGGAGTGGGACCCCCGAGAAGGCCACCAGCACTGGCACTTCAGCGACTTCGCCAGCTACCGACTGCTCGGCGCCGACAAGAAGGAGATCGTCCGGAGCGGCAAGGAGGCCTTCTGCCTGGCCAACACCGACGCGATCGACTACACGGTGAAGAACGCCGACTGGCACCCGTACAACACCGACCTCGCGACCGCCTGCGGTGAGGAGACCTCCGTCTCGGTGCGCGAGGTGCTCGATGTCGGCAACGGCGACACCTACACCCAGATCCGGCCCGGTCAGTCCTTCGAGATCACGGACCTGCCGAACGGCACCTACTACATCCAGGTCATCGCCAACCCCGACAACCGGCTCAAGGAACAGAGCACGGCGAACAACGTCACCTACCGCAAGGTGGTCCTCGGCGGAACGCCTGGCGCCCGCACGGTGACCGTGCCGAAGTACGGCCTCATCGACGCACCCTGACATCCCGGCGGGCGGAGGCCGACCCGGCCTCCGCCCGCTTGCGCAGCACACCCTGCACGGGGAGTTGCCTCTGCTCGCGGGTGGCGGCCCGGGATGACCGTGCCGAAGTCCCTCAGGCTCCGCCGCCTCCCCCCAGCGGACCGGGGCGATCTGCCGGGACGTGATCGTGATCAGTTCGGCCGTGTGAGGAGCTTCGCGCCGAGTCGACCGAAGCGCGGAAGGGCGCTCCTACGGCCTCGGGTGCACGCTCTGTGGTGCGGGCAGCAGACGGCCGAGGGGCGCCCCGCGCGTTCGCGGGCGCCCCTCGGCCGTGTCCTTGGTTCAGGCCGGGTTGCCGGCGTTGCGCAGTCGCGCGAAGGACGAGTCGAGGCCCTTCTTCATGAGCCGCGCCACAGGCCGCTCCACCAAGCGGTGGACGAGGTAGCTCAGCACCAGGAAGCCGCTGATCACGACGATGAGCAGAAGCCTGGCGTCCATCGTGTCCCGCAGGCGGTTGATCAGCGTCGTGCCCGCCGCGTAGTGCATCAGATAGAGCGGATACGTCATCGTCCCCGCCGTGACGAGCCACTTCCAGCGGACGCGGTCCGTCATGCCGAGCGAGATGCCGACCATGACCAGCAGGAACACCGTGAAGATCACCAGGCTCCCCCGCCAGCTGGAGACGTGCTCGACCTCGTCGATCCGGGACCCCAGCTCCCTCTGTCCCATGAGCCATGCCATGCCGAGGATGCCCCACAGAAGCAGGTCCTGACCGAACCGGTGCATGAGGTAGAGGGCCAGCCCCGCGATGAAGAACCAGGCGCCGTCCGGATTGGCGACCAGCTCCAGCAGCGGGAACCCGGACACCGGTGCGAGCATCGCGACCGCGCCCCATACGCAGCAGAAAAGGACGACCTTCCGGTAGGTCAGCCCGGTGGCGACGACGAGCAGGAAGAGCAGGTAGAACCGCAGTTCGGACCAGAGGGTCCAGTACACGCCGTCCACGTTCGCGACGCCAGAACCCGTCTGCAGCATCGTGAGGTTGAGCAGCAGTTCGCGCGGTTGCAGCCGCCCCCAGACACCCGGCAGCACCGTCAGCACGAGCGTCGTGAACACGATGGCGAACCAGTACGCCGGATAGAGCCGGATCACCCGGGAAATGAAGAACTGCCGCGGGGTACGCCCCCAGCAGGACATGCAGATCACGAACCCGCTGATGACGAAGAAGATCTCGACGCCGATCCATCCGTAGGAGGCGAACCGGAAGACCGTCGGCATGATCTCGGACACCGGGCGGCCCCAGTACCGGTTGTTCTCGTGGTTCATCCGATTCGTACCGGCATAGTGGTGGACCGCCACCATGAGCGCCGCAAACAGACGGATTCCGTCGATGGCGTACAGCCGGCGTCCCGCGCGGTCGCCGGCGGCGCGCTTCTGCGCCGCCGTCGATTTCTGCGGGGGCTGTGGCGACCGGTCGGCCACGGAGAGCGGAGGCAGTGGTTGCTGCAATCCGTTCGGTGTTCTCTGTCCGGGTATGAGCGAACCCCCATAGGACACCGGCGGTCTCTCGTCCCCACCGCGCATCAGTACCTACCCATCCTCACAAGCCAGCCCGGGCCCGTCGGCCACCGTACGGTTCACATACGACCGCTTGAAGGTGAACAGAAATGAACATCCTGACGAGGCGGAGACACATTCGCCTCGACAGCCTCCGACGTTTCGCTCGGCGTTACGCCGCCGTTCAGCCGGCAGACGTGCCCGATCCGTGAACGCCCGCCGATCCCCCACCGCCATCGCTGCCGATCGGCGCCCCGTACCCTCACAACGGTCAGGTGAACCTACCGGTCTGCAACCGATGATGACAACGTTCACGATGCAACCACTCGGCGCCGCCCGGGTCGGCCTCCCGCCAACTCAGGCGATTACCGAGCAAACACGCCACATCAGAACTCCGCGCCGTGGAACGTGAAGGCCTTCGGGCCGAGTCCGTGGTGCCGCGCTGTCGGTCATGCCGGCCGAGGCCGGGTCCGCCGCGTCACCGGGAGGAACCGGCCGCGCCCCAGCCGAGGCTCTGGCCGGCGTGTGCCGTCTCGCCACCCGCTTCCTTCGCTTCGGGGCCGAAGCACGATCCGCTGGACCGCACCACCCGCCCGAGGTGGTGGCCGGGCTGCCGGCCGACGGCACGACGGATGGCGATGAGGGCGACGTCATCGCCGAGACGGCGGGCGGTGTGCGCGAGCAGATCGCGTCTGATGTGGTGGAGCAGGGCCTCGGGCCCGTCCTCGACCCACTGGGCGGTGCGTTCCGCGAACGGGTAGAAGGCGCCGTTCCGGTCGCGGGCCTCGATGACGCCGTCGGTGTAGAGCAGCAGGGTGTCGCCGGGGCCGAAGGGCAGCACGTCGAGGCTGTACACGTCGGCCCCGGTCATCCCGACGCCGAGCGGAGGCGCGGGCGTGAGGTCCGGGACCGTCACGGCGCGGCCCGGACCGAGCAGCAGAGGGGCCACATGTCCGCAACTGGTCACCCGGATGACGGGGTCGTCGTCCGGGATCTCCAGCAGAAGAGCGGTGGCGAAGCGTTCGCCGGTCTCCTCGTCGGGTTCGAAGTCGCTGAGGTAGCGGGCGACGCTCCGCTCCAGGGCGGCGGCCAGTTGGGGCAGCGTGGCGTGCAGATGGGCGGCCTCACGGAAGGCGCCGAGCACGAGGGCCGCCTCGCCGACGGCAGGCAGCCCTTTGCCGCGGACGTCGCCGATCATCACGCGGACCGCACCCTCGGTGCGGGCGGCGGCGTACAGATCACCCCCGATCTCGGCCTCGTCCTCGGCCGCAAGGTAGAGGCATGCGAGGTGCAGCGAACCGATCCGGGTCGGCAACGGCCACAGCAGGACGTGCTGGGCGGCCTCGGCGACCGACCGCACCTGGGCGAGCTGGCGTCCACGCCGATCGCGTAGCACGCACATGATCACGACCACGGACGTCAGCACCCCGAGGGCGATGACCTCGACGATCACGTTCCGCGAGAACAGCGCGTGGGAGCGCCACCCGATGAACGCCTGCGCGGCCATGGCCAGCGTTCCCACGGCCCCGGTCGTCCACGGGCCGTCGAACCACGCGGTGAGGGCGGGCGCGATCACCAGAAGCGGTCCGAGGACGATGTCGGCCGGGGCAATGATGTCCGCGACCGAGATCAGGACAATGAGCACCACTGGAATGACCAGCAGTATGACTTTCGACTGCCACGGCCGCTCGAGGCTGGAAAAGCCTCGCTGCCACAAGCCCATGCCTCCCACAGTGCACCACGGTGGAGCGGCTTGCGAGTGAAAGGAGCGGTCGACGGAGCGATCCCGCCGAACTCGGCCGGCAACCGCGTGCGTCGCAGCGGTTGCCACCGGTCAGCGGTGCGACGGCCCGGATACCCGGATCACTCGGATGTCGCCTGCTCCGGGATTGTCTCTTCTCTCAGGACCGGTTGTTCCGGCGGTGGGAAGAGGAAATTCTCCAGGGCGTCCAGAGCGAACATGACCAGAAGGAGTATCACCGGGACAAGCAGGGCTATGAGGATCACGGTGCCCCCTAGTGCAGCAGTGATCAGAACGGCGCTCCATTGGCAACAGTTCCAGCCTCAGCATGGGGCCGAACGGAGTACTCCGCATGCCGGGAATCGGAAGCTTGTAGGCCAATTGGGTGGCGTCTTCTCGTCAGGATGCGGGTCCGGGCGCAAGGCGCGATTCTGGGATCTGCGCCATGCCGTTTCCGCTGGTGAGAAGCGTGGGATCCCAGGGGCTGCCGATGATTCCGGCGGCGGGATCGGACTGTCAGCCGGGAGTGTTCTCGGCCCTCAGCCGCACTTGCTCCTCCAGTCGCCTCAGGCTGCTGTCGAGGGCCTCGTGCACGGAGCTCTCGCCCGGGTCATGGCGGTCGTCGAAGAACGACAGATGCACGGTCACTTCACTGGTTCCGCTGCCGATGCCCGCAACCTGGAGCCAACCGGCGTAGGACCCCTCGTCGCGGGTGCCCCACTCGATGCGCATCTGCTCGGGCCGTGCCTTCAGCAGCGCGGACGTGTCCCGCTCGGCGAGATCGTCATGCACGGTGACGGCGGGCGGGACCTCGGCATGCACGTGCAGTGCGGTCGGCAGCCAGTCCTCGAGTTGGTCGACGTCGGCGGCTTGGTCGAAGACCTTCTCGGGCAGTGCCGGCATGGTGCGTGAACGTTCGTACTCGGACATCAGGCACCCCTCCTCGTCTCGGGACCGGAGAGAAGGGACGAGTCCCCTTTCTGTCGCAGATGAAGCCTTCGCTGCCGGCCGACATCCGCGGACCCCTGCTGCCGCGGGCGGGCGGACCGCAGTACGGGCACACCATGTCGCCCGGGGTGCCGCGGACGCTCCACGGCGGCCCTACGCCCTGCCACCGGCCCTCTCGATGCCGTCGAGGATCAGGTCGAGCCCGAATGCGAACTCGTCGCCGTAGTCGTAGCCGGGGCGGAGGACGTGCTCGGTCGCCAGCTCGGTCAGGTGCGGGTAGTGCTCGGCGGCCTGCGTCAGGATGGCCTGCGCCAGATCAGCCGTCTCACCTGGGGTGTCGAACGGCAAGTTGCGCTCCTGCAGAGCGAATCCGTAGATGTAGCTGTCGAGGGCGGAGTAGGCATGCGCTGTCAGCGCGACGGAGAAGCCGGCCCTGCGCAGGCACCCGATGACCGCGTCGTGATGCCGCAGCGTCGTGGGGCCGGGGGAGGTCCGCGACTCCATCAGACCGATCGCCCAGCGGTGCCGGGACAGGACCAGGCGCACCGAGATCGCCCGACGGCGCAGCGCCGTCTTCCAGTCGCCCTCAGGGGACGGAAGCTCGATCTCCTCGAAAACCAGGTCGATCATGCCGTCGAGCAGGTCTTCCTTGTTGGCGACGTGCGTGTAGAGAGACATCGCCTCGACGCCGACCGCCTCGCCGAGTTTGCGCATGGTGAGCGCCTCGATCCCGCTCTCGTCGGCCAGCGCGACAGCGGCGTGGAGCACCTTCTCGCGGCTGAGGGGGACACGGGGCGCCCGGTCACGACCGGTGCGCGGGGTCATCGGCGTTCTTCCGTCTTCACCTTGACAACCTTACTGGGTAAGGAAGAACCTTACGACGTAAGGATCCAGACGCTGAGACTCCCAGGACCAGGAGCGTCCCGATGCAGCCCACGTCGCTCGACTCCCCCAGCGGGCCGGCCGCCACAGCCCCCCGCGCGACCACGATGCGGTCGATCGTGCAGGACCGGTACGGGCCGGAGCCCGAGGACGTCCTGCGGACGGCGGAGATCGCCCGGCCGGCGATCAGGCCGGACGAGGTGCTGGTGAAGGTGCACGCGGCCGGCGTGGACCGCGGCACCTGGCACATCATGGCCGGGCTGCCCTATCCGATCCGGCTGGCAGGGTTCGGCCTTCGCAGGCCCAAGAACCCCAGCCCGGGGCGCGCTTTCGCCGGGACCGTCGAAGCCGTGGGCGCCTCCGTGACGGGCGTCGCGACGGGCGACGAGGTGTACGGCACGTGCAACAGCTCGTTCGCCGAGTACGCCTGCGTCCGGGCCGACAGGCAGTCCGCCAAGCCTGCGACTCTCTCCTTCGACCAGGCGGCCGCCGTCCCCATCTCCGGCGTCACCGCCCTGCAGGCCGTTCGCGACCACGGCCGGGTGCGGCCGGGACAACAGGTGCTCGTCGTCGGGGCGTCGGGAGGCGTGGGAACGTTCGCCGTGCAGATCGCCAAGGCATACGGAGCCGAGGTCGCGGCCGTGTGCAGTACCGCCAAGGCCGACCTGGTCCACGCCCTCCGCGCCGACCGGGTCATCGACTACACCCGTGAGGACTTCGCCGACGGCCGGCACCGCTACGACGTCGTCCTCGACATCGGAGGCAACCGCCGGCTGTCGGATCTCCGCCGCACTCTGACGCCGAAGGGACGCCTCGTCATCGTCGGGGGCGAGAACGGCGGTCGCTGGCTCGGCGGCGTCGACCGCCAGCTCCGGGCTCAACTGCTGTCCCCTTGGACCGCTCAGACCCTCGGCACCTTCGTCGCGTCGGAGAACGCCGACGACCTGGCATCCCTGTCCGGCCTCATCGAGGGCGGCAAGGTCTCACCGGTCATCGACCGGGTCTACCCGCTCAGCGAGACCGCCGCGGCCATCCGGCACCTGCTGGACGGTCGGACCCGCGGCAAGCTCGTGATCACCCTCCGGTCCGCGGGCGACCGTATCTGAGTATCTGCGGCGGCCGGCCGCGCGCGCCTCGACTTGCGGACGGCCACCCCGGCGGTAGCGTCTGCTGGTGACCGCCACCGCACGAAGGAGCAGGTGCATGGGCCTGGAACGGTGGATCCAAGCGTGGCCGGTGTACCGCCAGATCACGGGGGCGGACCGGCTGGGCCGGGGCAAGGCCGCCCAGTCGAAGCGCTCGGCTGGCCTGAGACCCCGCGTCGACGAGGCGGACCGGGTCGCGGACTCGGTCTGCCCCTACTGCGCGGTGGGCTGCGCGCAGCGCGTCTACGTCAAGGACGAGCGGGTCATCCAGATCGAGGGCAACCCGCACAGCCCGATCTCGCGTGGCCGCCTGTGCCCCAAGGGCTCGGCCAGCAAGCAGCTCGTGACCGGCCCGCAGCGTGAGCAGAAGGTGCGGTACAGGCCCCCGTACGCCACCGAGTGGCAGGAACTGGACCTGGAGACGGCCGTTGACATGGTGGCCGACCGGATGCTGGACGCGCGCCGCAAGGGCTGGCAGGACACCGACGAGGCCGGTAACACGCTCCGGCGCACCATGGGTTTCGCGGGCCTGGGCGGCGCCACGCTCGACAACGAGGAAAACTACCTGATCAAGAAGCTGTTCACCGCTCTCGGTGCGCTTCAGATCGAGAACCAGGCGCGTATTTGACACTCCGCCACCGTTCCCGGTCTGGGAGCTTCGTTCGGACGTGGCGGCGCCACCGACTACCAGCAGGACCTGATCAACGCCGACTGCATCATCATCATGGGCTCGAACATGGCCGAGGCCCATCCGGTCGGGTTCCAGTGGGTGATGGAGGCCAAGGCGCGCGGCGCCAGGGTCATCCACATCGACCCCCGGTTCAGCCGCACCAGTGCGCTGGCCGACCAGCACGTCACGCTGCGCGCCGGCACCGACATCGCCTTCCTCGGCGGCGTGATCAACCACATCCTGTCCAACGGCCTGGAGTTCCGTGAGTACGTGAGGGCGTACACCAATGCGGGATGCCTCCTGAGCGAGCGGTATCAGGACACCGAGGACCTGGACGGCCTGTTCAGTGGCTACGACCCGCACACCGCCTCGTACGACCCGTCGAGCTGGGCGTACGAGAGCATCCAGGCCGAGGAGCACGCGGGCGACCGGAACAAGGAGCAGTCCGCGCCGTACCAGCACGGCGCCGGCGGCCCGGCCGTCGAGGGATGCTCCGGCGATGTCGCGTCCGATCCGGACCTCGCGCATCCCCGCAGTGTGTTCCAGGTGCTCAAGCGGCACTTCTCCCGCTACACGCCCGAGATGGTGGAGCGGATCTGCGGGGTGCCCCAGGACCTGTTCCTGGACGTGTGCCGCGCCTGGACGCAGAACTCCGGCCGGGAGCGCACCACCGCACTGGTGTACAGCGTCGGCTGGACCCAGCACTCCGTCGGCGTCCAGTACATCCGGGCGGGTGCGATCGTCCAGCTCCTGATGGGCAACATCGGCCGTCCCGGCGGCGGCATCTACGCGCTGCGCGGGCACGCCAGCATCCAGGGCTCCACCGATATCCCGACCCTGTTCAACCTCCTGCCCGGCTATCTGCCGATGCCGGACACCACCCACGAGAACCTGGCGACCTATCTGAACGGAGTCCGCCACCCCAAGCAGAAGGGGTACTGGGGCAACGCCGACTCCTACATGATCTCCCTGCTCAAGGAGTACTGGGGCGACGCGGCGACCGCAGAGAACGACTACTGCTTCGACTACCTGCCGCGGATCAACGGCGACCACGGCACGTACCGCACCGTGATGGACATGGTCGACGGGAAGGTCTTCGGCTACTTCCTGCTCGGCCAGAACCCGGCGGTCGGATCGGCCCACGGCCGGCTGCAGCGCCTGGGCATGGCGAACCTCGAGTGGCTGGTGGTGCGCGACCTCACGATGATCGAGAGCGCCTCGTTCTGGAAGGACGCTCCCGAGATCGAGACCGGCGAGATCGTCACCGAACGCTGCCCCACGGAGGTGTTCTTCTTCCCGGCCGCCTCGCACGTGGAGAAGGCCGGCACGTTCACCCAGACGCAACGGATGCTGCAATGGCGGGACCAGGCCGTCGAACCGAGCGGGGACCAGCGCTCGGAACTGTGGTTCTTCTACCAGCTCGGCCTGCGCATCAAGGAGAAGCTCTCCGGCTCGACCGACGAACGCGACCGCCCGGTCCTCGACCTCGCCTGGGACTACCGGACCGAGGGCGGCGAACCGTCCCCGGCGGACGTGCTGCGCCACATCAACGGGATCGACCTGCGCACCGGCCGGACGGTCGACAGCTACCTCGACCTCAAGGACGACGGCTCCACCTCCTGCGGCTGCTGGATCTACAGCGGGGTCTACGCCGACGAGGTCAACCAGGCCCGCCGCCGCAAGTCGCGGCTGGAACAGGGTCCGTACGACGCGGAGTGGGGCTGGACCTGGCCGCTGAACCGGCGCGTCCTGTACAACCGGGCCTCCGCCGATCCGCAGGGGCGGCCCTGGAGCAAGCGCAAGGCCCTCGTGTGGTGGGACGAGGAGCGCCACGAGTGGACCGGACACGACATTCCGGACTTCGAGAAGAACAAACCGCCCGACTACCGACCGCCGGAGGGGGCATCGGGGCCGGAGGCGCTCTCCGGCAGCGACGCGTTCATCATGATGGCCGACGGCAAGGGCTGGCTGTTCGCCCCGGCCGGGCTGGCCGACGGCCCGCTGCCCACCCACTACGAGCCTGCGGAGTCCCCGCTGCGGAACCTGCTCTACGGCCAGCAGGGCAATCCGGTGCGGAAGGTGTACGGGCGTCCCGACAACCCGTCCAACCCCGCTCCGCCCGAGGCGCACCACGAGGTGTTCCCCTTCGTGTTCACCGCCTCGCGGCTCACCGAGCACCACACCGCGGGCGGCATGAGCCGGCAACTGCCGTACCTCTCGGAGCTTCAGCCGGAACTCTTCGTGGAGGTGTCACCGGAGCTCGCCTCCGAACGCGGTCTGCGCCACCTTGACCGGGCACATGTGATCACGAGCCGGACCGCGGTGGACGCCCGCGTGGTCGTCACCGACCGGATGGCGCCGCTGCGGGTCGACGGCCGGATCATCCACCAGGTCTGGATGCCCTACCACTGGGGCTCCACGGGGCTCACTCGCGGCGACGTGGTCAACGACCTGATCGGCGTGGTGGCCGACCCCAATGTGCTCATCCAGGAGAGCAAGGTACTGACCTGCGACATCCGCCCCGGACCCCGGCCTCGGGGCCCCGCCCTGCTGGAGTACGTGAAGGAGTACCGCCGCCGGGCCGGGATCACACCGGCGACCGGCACCCGCATCCTGACGACCGGTGCCGACCAGAGCCCGGCCCACACCGAACCGGGCCGTCCGGAGGAGTCCTCATGACGGACAAGCACAGCCTCTACGGGCCGCTCGAGGACCCCGCGGCGGACGCCGGCCACAGCGACCCGCCGCCCCGCGTGGGCTTCTTCACGGACACCTCCGTGTGCATCGGCTGCAAAGCGTGCGAAGTGGCGTGCAAGGAATGGAACGACGTCCCGGAGGACGGCATCGAGCTGCTCGGCATGTCGTACGACAACACCGGCATGCTCGGCGCGAGTTCCTGGCGGCACGTCGCGTTCGTGGAGCAGGAGCGCCCGCTGGGACGGCAGGACCCGGGGCTGTCCGGACTTCCCACGGGCCCCTCCAGCACCGAGGCCACCGCGGAGGTGGTCGCGGACGCCGTGCGCGACTCCCCGCGCGGCGGCGGCGAGCTGGGCACCGGCCCGGTCGACCTCGGGTTCCCCTCCTTCGAACTGCCCGGAGCCACCGCCGGTGCGGAGACCCGTACCCAGTTCCGCTGGCTGATGGCCTCCGACGTGTGCAAGCACTGCACGCACGCCGGCTGTCTCGACGTCTGCCCCACGGGAGCGCTCTTCCGCACGGAGTTCGGCTCGGTCGTGGTGCAGCCCGACATCTGCAACGGCTGCGGCTACTGCGTGTCCGGCTGCCCGTACGGGGTCATCGACCGCCGGCCCGACGACGGGCGCGCCTGGAAGTGCACCCTGTGCTACGACCGGCTGCGCGGCGACCTGGAGCCGGCCTGCGCCAAGGCCTGTCCGACGGACTCCATTCAGTTCGGGCCGCTCGACGAGCTGCGCGAGCGCGCCGACCGACGGCTGGAGCAACTGCACGAGGCGGGCGTGAGCGAGGCGCGGCTGTACGGGCGGGACCCCGACGACGGCGTGGGCGGCGACGGAGCCTTCTTCCTGCTGCTCGACGAGCCGGAGGTGTACGGCCTGCCACCGGATCCCGTCGTACCCACGCGTGACCTGCCGTCCATGTGGAAGTACGCCGGTGTGGCGGCCTCGGGCCTGCTGGCCGCGTCCGTCGCCGTCTTCCTGAAAGGAGGCGGGCGATGACCGAAGAGGACGGAGTCCCGCGTGAGCCGCGCAGCGACACGCACGCCGACGACGCCCGCGCACTCACGTTCGGCTCGGGCGGCCGCGGCGGCGCGGGCCACGAGGGGTCCGCCGTGCCGCGCACGGACTTCCGCTCGTACTACGGCCGGCCGGTGCTGAAGCCGCCGGTGTGGGAGTGGAAGGTGCCGGCCTATCTGTTCGCCGGCGGGCTCTCGGCGGGGGGCGCCCTGCTCGCGGCCGGCGCCGACGTCACGGGACGCCCGGAGCTGCGCCGGTGGTGCCGCCTGGGCGGCTTCGGCGCACTGCTGGCGAGCAGCTACTTCCTGATCGCGGACCTCGGCCGGCCCGAGCGGTTCCACCACATGCTCCGGGTCGCGAAGCCGAGTTCACCGATGTCCGTCGGCACCTGGATCCTCATGGCCTACAGTCCCGGCATCAGTCTTGCCGCCACGGCGGAGCTGCTGCCCGCCACCCTGCGGAGCAGCCTGCCCGGGCGGCTGCTGCACAAGGCGGCCCGCCCGGCCGGGATGTCCTCGGCGGCGATGGCACCGGCGCTCGCCGCCTACACGGCGGTACTGCTGTCCCAGACGGCCGTGCCAGCCTGGCATGAGGCCCGTCAGGAGCTTCCCTTCGTATTCACCGGGTCGGCTGCCGCCAGCGGTGGCGGTCTGGGGATGCTCGTGGCCCCCGTGGACGAGGCAGGCCCCGCCCGGCGACTGGGCGCGGTGGGGGCGGCGGTCGAACTCGTCGCGGCCCGGCTGATCGATCGCCGGCCGGGTCTGGTACCCAAGGCCTACACCACCGGACGGGCCCATCGTCTGCGCCAGGCATCGGAGTGCCTCACTCTCGGCGGAGCACTCGCCGCCGTGACGGTCGCCCGGCGCAGCCGCGCGGCAGCGGTGGCGGCCGGACTGTCGCTGCTCGCCGGCAGCGCCCTGCAGCGCTTCGGCACCTTCGAGGCGGGAGTCGCGTCCACGAAGGACCCCGCCTACGTCGTGGTCCCGCAACGTGAACGCCTGAACGCCGCGGCCGGCGAGCGACACGCACATTGAAGGCTCCCCCCGCGGAAGGCGGGGGATTCCCGCCCGGCCTGGTGGCCGGACGCCCCCCGGCGGGGCGCCTTCGGGCGTGCGTGGGGATTTACGGCTCAGGCTGCCGCATGGGCCAGCGGCCCCGGCGGTCTTACGCCCTCGACACCGTCCGGGTTCCAACCTGCCCGGACCAGCATCACGCGGGCGGAGTTCTTATCCCTGGGGGATACGGCTCCGCACACGGTGCAGGCATAGGTTCGTTCGGAGAGAGGTAGTGCGTGCTTGGTTCTCGCTCCGCACTGCGCACAGTCCATCGTGGTGTGCGCCGGGTGCACGAGACGGACGTCTCGCGCGTGTTTGCGGCCCATCTCGAGCAGGGCGCGTTTGGTCGCTGCGATGGCGGCATCCGCCGCTTTGCGGGCCATGGTGGTCTTCGCGAGGAACTTCGGCCGGAAGTCCTCCACGGCAACGCCGTCATGACCGCGCATCACACGCTTGGCCCACCTGCGGGCGGTGTCCTCCCGCTGCCGAGCCACCTTCTTGTTCAGCTTCGCGGCCTGGGCTTGCGCCTGCCGGTAGCCGGCGGATGCGGGCTGTCCCTTCGGCCGGCGCCGCCGGGCCATCATCCGCTGGTACTTCGCAAGCCGCTGCGCGGCCCGCTTGCCGTGCTCGGCGTTCGGGAGGTCGTAGGCGTCATCGGTGGTGGTGGCGGTCTCCTTCACACCCCAGTCCACGCCCAGGAAGCGGCCGGTCTCAGAGAGCGGCTCGACCTGAGTCGGGAGGACGAAGGACGCGTACCAGTGGCCGAGGCTGTCCTGGTACACGCGCACACTGGACGGATCCGCGGGCAGCTCCCGCGACCACACCACCGTCAGGACGATCCCGCCCGCAAGGTGCAGACGACCGTCATCAAGCCGGAAGCCGCGCCGGGTGTAGTTCAAGCTCGGCCGCGCCTCCCGCTTCTTCTTCCACCTGGGCATCCCCGCCCGGCGGTGTGTCGGAAGCCGGTCCTTGATGTCCTTCAGGGCCTTCGCGCGGGACTTGGCGAAGTCGCGTATCACCTGCTGCTGAGGGACCGAAGCGCCCTCAGCGAGCCAGGGCGTCATCCTGCGGGCCTCGGTCAGCATCTTGTCGAGCTGCGCCGGGCCACACGTCAGCTTCTCGCCCGTTGCCCTGGCCTGCTGATACACGGCCTTCGACTTCGCCACACATTCGTTCCAGATCCACCGGCACCGGTCCCACTCGGCTTCAAGCTGACGCCGGGCCGTCGCGGACAGGCGCACACGGAAGGTGTACCGGGCATGCCCGGACACTTCCGTGTGCGCCTCTGTCGTCACGCACCTGAACCTACCCGGGAGGACTGACAGTTGAGAGCTCTTGATCATTATGGGCTGCCTCACGCCGACGTGGAGTGGACGCCGGATCGCCCTGGCGGCGATCCGGCTATCCCTGCCCTGCTCCGCAGGAGCCCGATTCCTCCCCGGCCTGAAAGCCGGGGCACCCTCGGAGGTCCCAGGTGAGCTCGGCCGACGGCGACGCCAGGCGAGAGGGCCCTCGGCCCGGCCGCCGAGCCGGGACCCGCTTGTCAGTGCAGTGCGGCCAGCCGGGCCGCCGCGCTGTCCAGCAGCATCTCCAGTGCCGTCGGGTAGGCGCTGGCGACCATCCGCGTGGCGAGAAGCGGAGCGGCCTCGGCGATGCGCGGGTGGGTCGCGGCGGGAAGCCGGGCGTACGTCGAGCGCCACATGCCCTCATCGGCGTGCAGAGCGGCCCTCGGCAGCGCCAGGGAGGCCGCGTCGAGCGCGGCGAAGGCGAGCGTCTGGTCGATGAAGGCGTGGTAGATCCGGACCGTGTCGGGCAGCGGGAACCCGGCCGTGCGCAGCACCTCCAGGACCGCCTCGTCGGCCGCCAGCTCGTTCGGCCGGCCGGTGACGCGGCTCGCCGTCAGCTGGGCCGCCTGCGGATGGGCCACATAGGCGGCATGGATCCGCAGTCCGACAGCACGCAGGTCCGCACGCCACTCCCCCGTCGCCTCCCAGCCCCGCAGCGCCTGCCCGATGAGAGCGTCGCCGATGGCGAGGGTGAGGTCGTCCATGCCGCGGAAGTAGCGGTAGAGCGTGCTCGGGTCGCAGTCGAGCGCCGTCCCGAGGCGCCGTGCGGTGAGTCCCGAGCTGCCGTGCTCGCGCAGCATCCGCAGCGCGGTCTCGACGATCAGGCTCTCTGACAGCACGGTGCCGCTCTTGGTGGGACGGCGCCGTCGCCGCCTCTCCTCGGGCACCACCTGCTTCGGCACCACATCCTCCTCGGTCGTCTCTTATGCCAACGCCATTGACCTTACGGGAACACCGGGCGTTGTATCTGCGGCCAAGGGCGCGCCTTGCCATCCGAGACACCGAAGCATCCAGAGACCGACAGGGAGTCTTGCCATGCGTGTACTGCTCGTGGGAGCCGGCGGCGTGGGCACCGCGATCACCAGGATCGCTGCCCGGCGTGCGTTCTTCGAGACGATGGTGGTCGCCGACTATGACCCGGCCCGTGCCGAGGCGGCCGTGGCGGCCCTCGGCGACGACGGCCGCTTCGTCGCGGAGTCCGTGGACGCGGGGGACGAGGCCGCGGTGGCCGCACTGCTGGCAAAGCACCACTGCGACGTGCTGGTCAACGCGACCGACCCGCGGTTCGTCATGCCGTTGTTCCAGGCGGCGCATACGGCCGGGGCCACCTACCTCGACATGGCGATGTCACTGTCCCGTCCGCACCCCGAACGGCCCTACGAGGAATGCGGGGTCAAGCTCGGCGACGCCCAGTTCGCGCAGGCCGACGAGTGGGAGAAGGAGGGCATGCTCGCGCTCGTCGGAATGGGCGTGGAGCCGGGCCTTTCGGACGTGTTCGCCCGCTACGCGGCCGATGAACTCTTCGACGAGATCGAGGAGATCGGCATCCGCGACGGCGCGAACCTCACCGTCGACGGCTATGACTTCGCACCGTCCTTCAGCATCTGGACCACGATCGAGGAGTGCCTCAACCCGCCCGTCGTCTACGAGGCCGGGCGGGGCTGGTTCACCACGGCACCGTTCAGCGAGCCCGAGGTGTTCGACTTCCCGGAGGGCATCGGCGAGGTCGAGTGCGTGAACGTGGAACACGAGGAGGTGCTGCTGGTCCCGCGCTGGGTGGACGCCCGCCGCGTCACCTTCAAGTACGGGTTGGGGCGGGAGTTCGTCGAGACGCTGAAGACACTCCACCTGCTCGGACTCGACCGCACCGATCCGGTGACGGTGCCGGGCCCGGCCGGTCCGGTCGCAGTCTCGCCGCGGGACGTCGTCGCGGCCTGTCTGCCGGACCCCGCGACGCTGGGTGAGCGCATGCGCGGCAAGACCTGCGCGGGCACCTGGGTGCGCGGCGCCAAGGGCGGGGCACCGCGCGAGGTGTATCTGTACCACGTGGTCGACAACCAGTGGTCCATGGCGGAGTACGGCTGCCAGGCCGTGGTGTGGCAGACGGCCGTCAACCCCGTGATCGCTCTGGAGCTGCTCGCCACGGGCGCCTGGTCCGGCTCGGGCGTCCTCGGCCCGGAGGCTTTCCGGCCTCGTCCGTTCCTGGAGCTGCTGACGGCTTACGGCTCGCCCTGGGGCATGCGCGAGCAGTGACCTCCCGGAGTGGCACTGCCGGCCGCGAACGCGTTCGCGGCCGGCACTTCACCCGTCTCGCACGGGCGCCGCACCGCCCCGGCCACTCGGCTTCGGGGACGGCGAGGTCCGGGTCCGGGCGGCGAGGACGTGGTGCGGCGGGTCGGCGCCGATTCGAGGGACCTCGTACTCGCCGTTGCCGGGCCGCGGGCACGGTCACCCCCGGGTGTGCAGCGGCCGGCGAGGCCCGATCTACGCGGTGGTGTGGAAGTAGTGACCCTTCTCGAGGTCGTCGATGAGCCCAGGGCCTGTTGGCTGCCACTCCAGCAGTTCACGGGTCAGGGCGCTGGAGACCGGGCTGTCGAGTGCGATGAAGCCGGCCAGCCAGCCGAAGTGTTCGGCCGCGGACTCCTGGGGGACGGAGGCCACGGGGAGACCGAGATGCCGCCCGATCACTTCCGCGACGGCGCGGATCTGCACTCCTTCGTCGGCGGTCGCGTGCAGCACCGATCCGGCCGGAGCGTTCTCGAGGGCGAGACGGAACAGGCGCGCCGCGTCGAGCCGGTGCACGGCGGGCCAGCGGTCGGTCCCGTCGCCTACGTAGCCCGCCACGCCCTTGGCCCGGGCGACGCCGACCAGCGCGGCCATGAAGCCTTGGTCCCCGTCGCCGTGCACCGTGGGAGGCAGCCGCACCACGGACGTACGGACGTCACGGGAAGCGAGGGAGAGCGCGAGCTGCGCGGTACCCATCCGGGTCCGCGGACCGGAGCTCAGATGCTCGATGGAGAGGTCGGGGCCCGTGTCCTCCTCAGTGGCCACGCGTCCCGGGGCGAGCCCGAGCGTCCCGGAGGCGAGCACGAACGGCCGCCCGGAACCCGCGAGCGCGTCGCCGAACGTCTCGACGGCACGGCGGTCCGCATCGGCGGCGCCCTGGAAGTCGCCGGAGAAGGCGATGTCGTGCTTGAACGCCAGGTGGATCACACCGTCCGACGCGGCGGCCGCGCCGCGCAGGACGTCGAGATCGTCGAGGGTGCCGCGCCGCACCTCGGCTCCGGCCGCGGTGAGTGCGGCGGCCGAGGCGTCCGAGCGGGCGAGCCCGACGACCTGATGGCCCGCGCCGATGAGTTCGGGAACGACGGCGGAGCCGATCCAGCCGGACGCTCCTGTGACGAAAACCCGCATGGAAAGTCCTTCAGGTAGGTCGACCGTCCTGGGCGCGAGGGGGCCGCACGGAAGGTCGATGTCAGTGACTGTCATCGACCGTAGCACCGATGTCAGTAACTGTCATCACGTAAGATCAGGGCATGGGTCGATGGGAACCGAACTCGCGCGGGCGCCTGGAGCAGGCGGCACTCGAGCTGTACGGCGAACGCGGTTTCGAACAGACCACAGTGGCGGAGATCGCCAGGCGGGCCGGGCTCACCGAGCGAACGTTCTTCCGGTACTTCGCCGACAAGCGGGAAGTCCTGTTCGCGGGCGCCGCATCGCTGGAGGCCCTCTTCGTGAGCACCGTCTCCGGCGCCCCTGAGTCCGCGGCGCCGCTCGACGCCGTGGCCCAGGCGCTCGAGGTCGTCGCCGGCGCCTTTCAGGAGCGCCACGCATACGCCCGGGAGCGTCAGAAGGCGATCATCGCGAACGCGGAACTGCGTGAGCGGGAACTGATCAAACTCGCGTCGCTGTCCGCGGCGCTCGCCGACGCCCTGCGCCTGCGGGGCGTCGCCGAGCCGGCGGCGAGCCTGACCGCCGAGGCGGGGGTCGCCGTCTTCAAGGTCGCGTTCGAGCGCTGGATCGAGGAGGAGAACGAGCGGGACCTCTGGCACCTCATCCAGGAGTCGCTCGACGAACTCAGGGCCGTGATGGCGGGCAACTGACCCCCGGGTGCCTCCGGGATCAACTCCCGCAAGGCGAACCCCGTATCGACTGGAAACTCCTGGCGCGCGGGCCTTCCTTCAGCGCCCGTCAATCTGCCCTACGTACGCGCCGCCGTGGCGCGGGACCGGACTCCGCCCCCGCCACGGCGCACCCGGAGTTCATGCCCTGTCGCGCCGGCAGTGGAGGAACAGCTGGGGTTCAGGCGTGGCTTCGGGATGGGCGGGGGCGAACATCGTGCTCTCCTGGGAGACCACCGTCAGTCCCGCCCCCTCGGCAAGGCCGACGAAGTCCGCGGGAGCGAAGCTCGTCACCCGCACGGCCTGTCCCATGAAGACACCCTCGACGTCCTCGACGTCGAGCGGCACGGTGGCCAGGGCGACGCTGCCTCCCGGCTTCACGGCCCGCGCCAGCCGCCGCACGACGGCGGACTGCTCCTGGCGGGACATCTGCAGCAGCGCGAAGTAGACGCAGACCGCGTCGAAGGAAGCGTCCTCGAGCGGGAACTCGCGGACATCGGCGCGCTGGAAGACGGCGCCCGGCACCTGGCGAGCGGCGATATCGACCATGACCGGGGAGACGTCGATGCCGAGCACATCGTGTCCTGCCGCGGCGAGCGTCGCCGCGGTGGGCCGGCCCGTGCCGCTACCCACGTCCAACACCCCGCTTCCGGGGTCGAGTTGCCGCAAGAGCCAAGTCAACGACGCGCGGTGGGCCGCTGAGCGGGCGAAGGCCTTCTCGTACTCGCCGCCCAGCGCGTCGAACACCGCGGCCGCCCGTGACCGCTCGTCCCCGTCACTCAAGGTGCTCCCCTTCGTCGCGGCATCCGTGCCGGCATCGTCGCATCCGTCACCAGAGCCCACAACGGGCCCACGCGGACAGGCCGGTGCGCGTCGCGACCCGCGCGAAGCGGCAGGGTTCGCGCGGCAGCGAAGCCCTCTCCACTCCGGCAGGAGCCACCTGGAGATCGAGCTGGGGCGGACACGCGCAGGCAGAAACATGCCGCTTCCGCCCGGTGGCTGAGGCAGCCCTGCCCACCCGACGCGTAGCCTTACGCGGGGCGGAGCCGGGCGGCCGGGTCCGCCACGGCAGCGGAAGCAGTGCCCAGGAGAGAGGCGAACGAAAATGGCCGAGCAGGACGAGCACTTCGACGTGGTCGTACTCGGTGCGGGCCCCGGCGGCTATGTCGCCGCGATCCGCGCCGCACAGCTGGGCAAACGCGTCGCCATCGTCGAGGAGAGGTACTGGGGCGGGGTCTGCCTGAACGTCGGCTGCATCCCCACCAAGGCGCTGCTGCGCAACGCGGAGCTGGCGCACATCTTCACCCGTGAGGCCAAGACCTTCGGCATCAAGGTGGACGGGCAGGTCACGTTCGACTACGGCGAGGCCTTCCTCCGCAGCCGCCGTGTCGCCGACGGCCGCGTCAAGGGCGTCCACTACCTGATGAAGAAGAACAAGATCACGGAGATCGACGGCCGCGGCACCTTCCTGGACCCGCACACCCTTCAGGTCGCCGGATACGACGGCGCCGGCCGCACCATCGGGTTCGACCACTGCATCATCGCCACCGGCGCCACCCCGAAGCTGCTGCCCGGCACCCGCCGGACCTCGCGCGTGGTGACATACGAGGAGCAGATCCTCGCCGAGGATCTGCCCCAGTCGATCCTCATCGCGGGCGCCGGGGCTATCGGTGTCGAGTTCGCCTACGTCCTGCACAACTACGGCGTGAAGGTCACCGTCGTCGAATTCCTCGACCGCATCGCGCCGCTGGAGGACGTCGAGGTCTCCGCCGAACTCGCCAAGCAGTACCGCAGGCTGGGCATCGACGTGCTCACGTCCACCCGGGTCGACGCCATCGACGAGTCGGGCCCCCAGGTCCGCGTGACCGTCACCGGCAAGGACGGCGCCCAGCAGGTCCTGGAGGCCGACAAGGTGCTCCAGGCGCTCGGCTTCGCGCCCAACGTCACGGGCTTCGGCCTGGAGAACACCGGCGTGCGCGTCAGCGAGCGCGGAGCCATCGACATCGACGGGCGCTGCCGCACCTCGGTCCCGCACATCTACGCCATCGGCGACGTCACCGCCAAGCTGATGCTGGCGCACGCCGCCGAGGCGATGGGCGTGGTGGCCGCCGAGACCCTCGCGGACGCGGAGACCATGGAACTCGACTATGCGATGATCCCGCGCGCCACCTACTGCCAGCCGCAGATCGCCAGCTTCGGCTACACCGAGGCCCAGGCACGCGAGCGCGGTTTCGACGTCAAGGTGGCGAAGTTCCCGTTCACCGCGAACGGCAAGGCGCACGGCCTCGGCGACACCACCGGCTTCGTGAAGCTGATCAGCGACGCCAGGTACGGCGAGCTCATCGGCGGCCATCTCATCGGCCCCGACGTCACCGAGTTGCTGCCCGAACTGACCCTGGCCCAGCAGTGGGACCTGACCGTCCATGAGGTGGCGCGCAATGTGCACGCCCACCCCACGCTCGGGGAGGCGGTCAAGGAAGCGGTGCACGGCCTGGCCGGCCACATGATCAACATGTGAGGCACCGTCCGGCCTCCTCCCCTCGCTGCGAGGTGGGCCCCGCCGTGTGGCGGGACACGGGTGCTCAGAACGAGAAGTCCGTCGTCCTGAGCACCCGCGCCGATCCGATGCGTCCCAGCAACGCCGGCAGCGGTCTGCTCAGGGCCGGGCCCCAGACCACACAATCCCCGCATGACACTGGCTGCTTCTTCCCGGTGGGCCGACTGACCCAAGTTCCTGCCCGGCTGGCTGGCGTTCGCGTGGACGCTCGGTGCTGGGGCCCGCAGTGTGTGGGTGCGCCGTAACAGGGTCGCCCTGGGTCCCGCTGACGACGAGCTGCGCGAGGCCCTGACTGCGATACGCGGGCTGTTCGAGGACATCAGTGCGCAGGGGGCGCCGCGCCGACTGGTTCCAGGAGGAGCGGCGCGAGACGGCCCGCCGCATTCAGGATCTGGCGGAGCGCAGGAAGGACAGCGCCCTGCGTGGGCACCTGGCCAAGGTGACGCAGACATGGGATGAGGCGTTCGCGGCGGCTCCGCCCACGCGGCTCCTCGACGGCGTGCTGGACCCGGATTCACGGAATGACCGGGAGAACCACCGGCGGTTCGGCAGGCAGACGGCAATCGTCGCTGCGCCGGGGACTACGTGCGGTTGGCCATCGACCGCCTGAACGAGCTGGAGCGCAAGACTCACGGCCGCAGCTAGCGGCAGGCCGCCTCGAATGCCGCGACGTCCGGCTCGTTGTCGAGCCAGTGCGGGCACACAGTCCAGTGGATGCGGGGGCTGCCCGCATCCTTCACGTAGACGTCGGCCACCAAGTCGCGGGTGCAGGACTTCTTGCCGTGTCACGCTGCGGCTGCGGCGTCTTCCACCGCTTGATCTCAACGATGTCGGACTTCATGACCGGGCAGCGTAGCGGTGTCCGGCCCTGTCCCGCACCGGGACAGCACCTGCACAAGCGGGTGCAGTTGTCCCGGGGCACCGGACAACGCGGGGGATCAGTTGTCCGGCCCGTGTCCCGGGACAGGCTGTCCCGGGAGAGCTCGCGTCCGGGAACGTTGTCCGCTCCCCGTCCCGGCGCGGACAGACTGTCCGAGGGGGTGTGTCGGCCCGGCCGCGTCAACCGGGTGTCAGGCGTGTCAGCCGGGCTGTCAGAGCCCGTGTCAGCCATCCACCCCCGTAAGGGGTGGTCGGGGGCCGGTCTGACGCGTCAGCCGTGTCAGGTCCGGGGGTCACCCGGCTGGAGGTCCCGAGGCTAGGCGCCGTCTTCCGGCGGGAGCGGATCGGAGACGAAGGTTCCCCGGCCGTGCACCGTCACGATGAGGCCGCGCTCACGCAGCACCTGGGCTGCACGCCGGACGGTGAGGTAGGCGACGCCGTACTCCTGGGCGAGGTCGCGCTCTGCGGGCAGGCGAGCTCCGGGCTGAAGCTCCCCGGTCCTGATCCGCGCCTCGATGTGGTCGGCGACGGCGACATAGATGAGCTGCGGTCCCTGGGGGTTGAAGTCCGGTACCTCGCTGCGATCACTCACTCATGCAACGTAAGGCGCCCCGGAGCTGCACGAATCTCGGGAGAGCTATACATAGCTCTAGATGGCTTAGTACGTTGACCAACGGAAGACCCCGGCGACGGCGGACACCGTCCCGGGGCTGGCCGACGCTTCGAGGGAGCGACGACATGACGCAACGTACATCCCGGCCGCCGACCATGGCAGAGGCGCCACCGCTGGACCTGCAGACGATGCGGGCCACGGCCCGGCGGCTCCTGGCCGGAGACGCCGAACAGACCACAGCGCAGGAGCTGTTGAACCTCGGGCTCCTGCTCCGCGATCACATCCGGCAGCTCGTGCCCGAGGTGGAGTCGGCCGCCGGTCGGCTGCCGAAGGACGACATCCCCCGGGCGTGCGCACTCGCCTGCATCGGCGAGGCACGCATGCGGCTCAGGCTGGGCGAGGGGGACAACGACCGGCTGCGCCTGTCCGTCGTCACCAAGCTGGCCCGCTCGGTTAACGCGCTGTGCGATCACGTGCAGAACCTGGGCGGGGCGAACCGGTGAGCGCGGTCCGGGTGTGCCGCCACCGCGATGAGCCGCTCACCGACCCGGCCGACGCGGTGTTCGTCGCGCACGAGCCGGGCAACAGCGGGCCGGGGCGGGACATCTACGCCCACCGGGCGCACGCCAGCCTCGTGCGGCCGGACCCGGCGGCGACGGCGATCCTGGTCCGGGTACTGCTGGCCCGTGCCCGGGGCGCAGCCGAGTAGCCCACACAGCACCGAGCCCCCGGCTGGTCGCTCGGGGGCTCGGTCGTGCTCGGGATCACGCGTCCAGGGCGTCACCCACCGGCCTCGCACAGGTCGATGAGCTTGACGTCCTTGCCGGTCTCGCGGGCGAGGCAGGAGATCTCCCACAGCACGAGGATGTCACCAGAGGCACCGAAAGTGCCGTCGGCGAGGTCGGCCGTCAGCCGCTCGAAGTCCTCGCGGGCCTTGGTGGCGAACTTGGAGGCGGAGCCGATGTCGGTGTACGCCTCGCCCCACTCCCACGGCCCGACGTCCTGCTCAGCCACGAGGTTGTCCCGGTGCTGATCGGTGATGCTGCGGGCGGTGCGCCCCCTTCCCATGCTGACCCGCAGGAACTCCCGAGCGGTCGCAACGTCTGTGGCGATGCGGAGTGTTGTGGTGGCCATTGGTCGGACCCTCCTGGTGTGTCCCTTTCACCCCCACCCTTAGGTGGGTACTTGTCCGTGGGCACCGAGAGGACGGGCCGGACCGCCGAGCCGGGTCAACCGCCCAAGGCGTGGACCACGTTGACGATGGCCCTCATCTGCGGCGCACTCTTGACCGCGTAGTCCGAGCCGGTGTAGCCGAACCAGTCCCAGCAGCCTTGCGGGTTCACCGGCCAGATGCTGGAGACGTCCTGCGGGTAGAGGACGACGAGGTCGTTGGTGTCGGCGTAGGTGTCGAGGTTGCCCTTCTCGGCGAAGGCGGTGCCGAGGAGTTGCTGGGCGGACAGGCAGCCGTGCAGGGCCACCACGAGTTTGCAAGGGGCGCCGGCGGCGCAGGAGGGCGGGACATAGAGCTGCCCGGTGGTGTCATGGACAAGTCCCCGGCGGAGCCGCCGGGGACATAGGCGGTCTGGTCGAAGTGGCTGAGGGTGCCCTGCGGCGCGCCGCTGTTGCGCGGGTTGACCCCGCCCAGCCATGCGGTGAGCATCTCGCGCTGCGGGTCGTTGTGGCAGTTGTTCAGGAACGGCGGCAGGGTCAGCGCGCAGGGCACGACGCCGTCGGGCGTGGCCAGGAGTGCCCGGCCGGGTCCCAGTCGTGGTAGGTGACATCGGCGCCGAAGTGTTGGTAGAAGTCGACGCCGGCCTGGGAGACCAGCGGGTTGACGACCGGGTCGAGGTAGCCGTGATAGGTGTACACCGGCTTGCCCGCCAGGTCGGCGACGGGGTCGATACGGCTCTGCGCCGCCCAGTCCTCGGCCTGGCGCTCCAGCGTGCCGACGCCCAGCCCCAGGTCGCAGGTGACGAACTTGATCACATTGCCCTGACCGCAGTCGTACGGCCCGGCCGCGACGATGCCGGCGCCGTCGAAGGTCCGGGAGTAGGCGACCTGGAGCTGGGTGGCCATGAAGCCGCCCGAGGAGACTCCGGTGACATAGGTGCCGGTGATGTTCAGTTCCGGCAGGGGCGGGGTGGCGGCCTGGGCCGGCGCGGCCAGGCCGACGGTGGCCAGAGCAGCCACGGCACCGAGGACGGCGATGCCTTGGACGGCTCTGCGTAGGGAGCGGAACCTCAATGTGCACACTCCGGTGATGGGGGAGGGATGACGAGGACCGCCCGTGCGGGCGGCCTCGGAGAGGGCTGCTCAAGCCGGACCCGATGACCCTCACACCGTCCGTTCGGCGATGCATCGGACGGCCGGCAGCAGGTCGCGCACACGCGGCCTGGACCAGTCGTGCTGCCCCGGGCGTCGTTCTCCATGTCCACGTCGCCAACCAATCGATTGGTTGTTTCCGGACCGTTGCGAGTTACCATCCGGCTTCTGCGCTACGGTGTCAACCAATCGATTGGTTGGAATTCTTCGAACCCTCAGGAGCAGCCATGGACCTTCCCGCATGGGAGCCCCGCCGGGTCGTCGCCATGGCAGCGGTCCTGCCCGACGGCGTCACACCGCCCGGCACGCGGGGGCGGATCCTCCAGGCCGGCCTCGAACTGTTCGCCGAGTCCGGTTTCGCGGGCGCCTCGATCCGGCAGATCGCACGCATGGTCGGCATCAACTCCGCGACCCTGTACGCGCATTACCCCTCCAAGGGGCATGTGCTGGCCGAGCTGGTGCGCATCGGGCACGAGGAGATGCGGGCCCGGCTGGCCGAGGCGGCCGACGGCACCCGCAACGACAGCGCCGCCCGGCAGCTGACCGCCCTGGTCCGCGCCCATGTCCTGGTCCACACCGACTATCCGCTGCTGGCGGTCGTCACCAACAGCGAGCTCCACGCCCTCGATCCGGAACTGGCGGCGCCCTCACTCCAACTGCGCGACGAGTGCCGCCGACTGCTCGCGGACGTCCTGGAACGGGGCATCAAGAACGGTGAGTTCAGCCTCCCCGATCCGCTGCTCGCCGTCACGGCCATCGGCGGCCTCGGCGTACAGGTCGCCCATTGGTTCGGTCCCGCCCTCGACCGTAGGCGTGAACAAGTAGCCGATCAGTACGCGAAGTTCGCGCTGCGCATGGTCAGCCCCGACCGCTGAGCGCCCTGGCTCCGGACCTGCCCGGTGTGCCGAGCCGCGGCGTTTCCCTACCCTGCCTGAGAGGGCTTCACCGCCCTCACCCGAAGGGGGCTCCCCGCCCCGCCCTGCGTGAAGGAGCGACCATGCGACCGGTCCTCGCCACCCGCCACGGCTCCGTCCGAGGCACCGTCGGCCCCGCGGGCATCGCCTGCTTCAGGAACATCCCCTACGCCGCCGCGCCCACCGGGCCACTGCGCTTCGCACCACCGCGACCTCCGGCGCCATGGGACGGGATCCGTGACGCCGACGCCTACGGCCCCACCGCCCCCAAGGCCCCTTACCCCGCACCGATGGACCGCCTCATCCCCGAGGCCGACATCCCCGGCGACGACTTCCTCAACCTCAACGTCTGGACCCCGGACCCGGCCGGGCGCCTGCCCGTGATGGTGTGGATCCACGGCGGCGCCTTCAGCAACGGCTCCGGTTCCGTCCCCGGCTACGACGGCACCGCGTTCGCCCGCGACGGCGTCGTCATGGTCACCCTCAACTACCGTCTGGGCGCACAGGGGTTCCTCCACCTCGGCCCGGACGACTCGGTACCGGCCAACCCCGGCCTGCTGGACCAGATCGCCGCCCTGGAGTGGGTCCGCGACAACATCGAGTCCTTCGGGGGCGACCCGCGGCGCGTCACCGTCTTCGGACAGTCGGCCGGCGCCATGAGCATCGGCGCCCTGCTCGCCATGCCCGCCGCCAAGGGGCTGATCCACCGCGCCGTACTGCAGAGCGGCGCGGCCCACCACACCCTCTCCCCCGCGTCCGCCGCCCTCGTCGCCACCCGCCTGGCCGCGATCCTCGAGGTCCCCGCCACCCGGCCGGACCTCGCCGCCGTGCCTCTGGAACAACTACTGGCCGCGCAGCAGCAGTTGCGGGCGCAGATCTCGGCCCGCCCCGACCCGGAGCTGTGGGGCGAGGCGTCCGTCAACATGATGCCCTTCGAGCCCGTGGTCGACCAGGACACCCTGCCTCGTACGCCCATCGACGCGATCGCCGACGGGACGGCCGCCGGCATCGATGTTCTGGTGGGCTGGACCCGCGACGAGTTCCGCCTGTTCACCGTGCCCACCGGGCTGCACGGCCTGGTGACCGACGAGCTCGTGGAGCGCGCCGCCGCCGCGTACGGCCTGCCGCCCGGCCAGGGCGTGCCCGTCTATCGCGCTGCCTTTCCGGACACGACGCCGGGCGACCTCTACACCAAGATCGCCACCGACTGGTTCTACCGCCTGCCCGCCCTGCGCCTGGCCGAAGCGCAGACGCGCCACGGTGCCCGCGCCTTCGTGTACGAATTCGACTGGGCCTCCCCGGCGTTCGACGGCATGCTCGGCGCTTGCCATGCCGTCGAGATCCCCTTCGTGTTCGACAACCTGGCCGAACCCGGCTTCGCTCCCCTGCTCGGCGACACCCGGCCGCAGGACATCGCCGACAGCATGCACGCCGCATGGGTCTCCTTCGCCACCACAGGAGATCCCGGCTGGCCCGCCTACCGTGAATCCGACCGCGCCGTCCGCCGGTTCGGCTCGTCACCGGACATCGCCCACGATCCGGACCACGAGCTGCGGGTCCTGTGGAACGGCCTGCGTTGAGCCCGCGCCTTCGAACAGGGCAGCAGGCAACGTGAGATGACGCCGGCGTCCGCGCCTGACGAGATGTGGTGACGAGCGCGCCGTCCAGGGCCCGTTCCCGCCTCGGAGCACGCGCCGCGCGGGGCCCGGTTCCCCGAGGCGCCTGAGTGAGCGGCACCGGTCGGTGGGGAGCCGTCCGCGCCTCCCGCGCTCCGGTCACCGGCGTGGGCGGGAGCCCCGCTGCGCTCAGGCGCCGGGCCGCTGGGAGTCGACCGTCACCCGGCGCGGGTCCCGCACGCCGCATCGGGCCGAGCGGGCGGGATGCCCGTACCGCTTCAGAATGGCTGCACAGCCCGTGACCTGGGACGACGCTCCGCCGGCCGATCGGGCACCATCGGACCTTGTGCTCGTACGAATGCTCTATCTGGTCGCCACGCGGATCTTCGCGTGGCTGGTCCTGCTCTCCCGTTCCTCCGCGGCGAAGGAGGCCGAGATACTGATCTTGCGACACGAAGTCGCGGTACTGCGCCGGCAGGTCGCGGCCCCCAAGCCCACCTGACCCGACCGGGCACTGCTCACCACCTTCGCCCGACTCCTCCCACGGGCGCTACGCCAGCATCGAATCGTCTCCCCGCGCACCCTCCTGGCCTGGCACCAACGTCTGATCAAGGACAAGTGGACACAACCCGCCCTTCGGGACGCCCGTCGGTACCCGACGAGCTGCGCGACCTGATCACCCAGCTCGGCACCGAGAACCCACGATGGGGCTTCCGGCGCGTCCACGGCGAACTCCGCCGCCTCGGGCACAAGGTCAGCCCGGCCAACGTCCGCCGCATGCTACGCACCGTCGGCCTCGGGCCGGCCCCTCGCCGACAATCAGCGCGCGGTGAGTCGACCGCCTTCCTCAAGGCCCACGCCCACGGCCTCCTCGCCACCGACTTCTTCCACGTCGACACCGTCGGCCTGCAGCGGCCGTACGCGCTGTTCGTCATGGAGGTCCGCACCCGAACCGTCCACATCCTGGGGGTCACCGCCCACGCCACTGCCGCCTGGGCCACCCAGCAGGCCCGACAGCTGATATGGCAACTCGCAACCGCGCATCCGACTGCACTCACCTGATCCGCGACCGGGACACGAAGTTCACCGCCGGCTTCGACGCCGTGCTCGCCAGCGAGGGCATCAACGTCACCAAAATCCCTCCGCGCTCCCCCAAACTGCAATCCCCACGCCGAGCGGTTCGTACGCTCAGCACGCGAGGAGTGCACCGACCGGCTCCTGATCTTCGACCGCGGCCACGCCGAAAAGGTCCTCCACGACTACGCCCGCCACTTCAACCGGCATCGCCCGCATCAAGGTCGGGGCCAACTTGCGCCGCTGGACGATGCCAACGTCATCCCCCTTCCACCAGCCCGGATCGAACGCCGGCAAGCCGTCGTCGGACTGATCGATGAGTACCACCGAGCCAGCCGATCGTCCGGCAAAGCCGCAGCTCACAGGCTGTGAAGCCACTCTGAAGCGATACGGGGCTGTACAACAGACATCACCCACACCGAGCCCTGGGCCAAGCCGCTCCCCTCCGCCTACTCCCCCACCCGATCAAGGAACCGAGGAACATCAGACACCTGGAGATCCGCCGACGAGACCGACTCGACGGAACTCTGCAGGAGTACCACCACGCCGCGCGACCAGGCCGGATGATGTATCGGCACCCGCAACGCCGCACAGATCACTTCACGCCTGACGGCAAGGCCACGCTCCCGCCGAACACCCCACCGTTGTCGGCCCGTACCTCCTGACTCACCGTGATGTCCCCACTCTGGAAGGGGACGAGGAACGTGTACGCGTAACGGTGCGACGCAAGCCGATATCCGTGCGTACGGTCCAGGTCCCACGTTTCGCTGAAACTCTTGAGCGTGATCTGGCTGTCGGTCGCCGTCACCCCGGCCTTGCGCAACTGATCCAGCGTGGGCTCCACCTCCCGAACCGCCCGCTTCAGCGCGGGACGGCTCCGGGCGGCCGACAACTGCCAGCCAGATGCGCTGACTTGTAGCCGCACGCCCGTCGCCGTACGACTCACCCCGGCACTCTTGGCGTACGCCGCGAACGCGTCCAGATCGGCCACGGGATCCTCGACGTCATTGGCTATGTCCTGATCAGACAACGCCCCCTTCTTCCAACCCTCGGCAGCGTCCTTGACGTAACCCGTCCCTCCGACGACGTACACCACATCCGGCTTGCGCACCCCCTTGCTGGTGGTGACCGTGCCGGTCTGCTGGAGTGCGGCCGGGTTGGTGGTGCGGTGTACGGTCGCGGCATAGGTGGCGCTGGACGGCGCCTGCCCTTGCATGATGGCGGACTCGCTGCCACGCAGGACGAACGTCCACCCCTTCTCGGCCCTCATGGTCTGCCGAGCGCGGGCGACGAACTGCGCGGCGGTCTTCGGCTCCGGGCCGGCGGCCCCGGTCCCGGGACGTGTGGCCTTCGGCTCCGGTTGGGCCTGCGTGGTTTTCAAGGAGCCGTGTCGTCCCGCCGGCTTCCGCTGGCCGTCGTGCGCCGAGCATCCGGATGACACGGCCACGACAGTCGCGACGCACACGACACCGACGGCACGGCGCCTACTCAGACGGACACGTATTCCGGTTCCGGACAGCACTTCACAGCCCTTCGGTGGAGTCAGTAGCTCGATGGCGGCGCGGTTACTCTATACAGCAGCCGGTGACGCGACAGCGAGCTACCGGACAAAGGCGGCGCACAGGGCCTGGGGCCGACGAGAGGCGCTCGTCGAAGGACGACCCGCCCGCGAATAACGGCCCGGACCGCAGCCGCGCCCCGCACGGTGACCTGCTCCCCGGCCCGCGCGCCGCGGCAGCCCGGGCACAATCACTCGTCCGCGACCGGCCCGAAGAGAAGCGGCTGCGTGTGACGGTCGCTCTCGCATTCCCGCATCCGCGCACGTGCTCATGGCCGGAGACGAGACGAGGTCTCGGACATCGGTGGGCGGGCGGACTCATCGCTGCTGCTCGGAGTAGGTCTGGCGCGCCACGATGGCCTCCTGGAACCCTGACCGGATGTTCGTCTCACTGGTGTACCAGGTGGCCCGGAAACTGCTGTCGGTCCCGGCGGTGCTGGTGCGCGGGCGCGCGGCGAAGGACGCCGAGTCGCTGGTGCTGCGGCATGAGAACGCGCTGCTGCAGCGGCAGCTCACGGGCCCGGTGCGGCATGAGCCGGCGGACCGACTGTGGTTCGCGGCACTGTCCGGGCTGATCCCGCGACGTCGGTGGGCGCGCGTCTTCCCGGTCACGCCCCCGACCCTTCTGGCGTGGCACCGAAGACTCATCGCACGCAAGTGGGACTACAGCAAGCGCCGGAGCAGGCCGGGCAGGCCGCCGACCACGAGCGCGGTAAGGGCGTTGGTGGTGCGGCTGGCCCAGGAGAATCCGCGTTGGCGCTGCCGTCGGATCCAGAGCGAACTTGTTCGTCTGGGGCATCCGATCGCCACAACGACGGTCTGGGAGATCCTGACGGCTTCCGGCATCGATCCGGCCCCGCGTCGCAACCGACCACCTGGCGCGAGCTCCTGACCGCGCAGGCCGAGGCCATCATCGCCTGCGACTTCGTGCACATCGACCTGATCGACCTGCGCCGCGTGTACGCATCGGTCTTCCTCGAGCACGGCACGCGCCGACTGCACATTGCGGGGGTTACTGCGCATCCGACCGGGCCGTGGACGGTGCAGCAGGCGAGAAACCCCGCCCTCGAGCTGGTGTCCGGGTCGCCTCTCTCCGGTTCCTGATCCGCGACCGGGACGCGAAGTTCACCGAGTCCATCGACGCGGTCTTCGCAGCCGACGACATCGAGGCCCCGAGAACCGAGCCCCGGGCTCCTCGAATGAACGCGCACTGCGAACGGGTCATCGGAACCCTGCGGCGCGAACCCCTCGACCACCTGCTGATCTGGAACCAGGCCCACGCCCGGCAGGTCCTGGACAGCTACGCCCGGCACTACAACCACTATCGCCCACATCAGAGCCGGGGACAGCTTGCTCTCCTCACCCAGACGCACCCCGCGGACGGGACCGACCCGACCGCGCGCCGACTCGTCCGCACCCAAGTACTCGGCGGTGTCATCAACGAGTACAGCCATGCGGCCTGACCAGCGGCGACGAGTTTCCGAACGGCACAGGAGGCGGATGTCGCGGCTATCGAATGGCTTCTCGCGGCAGGCGAGTTGACCCGCCTGAAGCGTAGCGGGGTGCTGCGCGGGTGGGGGCTGTGAGCCGGGCGACCTCAGCCCGGCTTGGGGCTGCGACGTGCCCCGATGTCGCCCACGAACCAAGGGCCGCCCCGCAAGCTTGACCCTGCCGGGGATCTTGTCAGTCGCTCACGGCCGCCGGGACTTCAGCCGGGGGATCCCATGCTGGTCCAGGAAGTTCTGGCAGGCGGTCGGCGGCCGGGGTGAAGGTGATTTTCCGATCGGCCGTGCCTGGGGGCCACCGGACCCCGGTGGGCGCGGTGCGCACTACGGTGGCATCGGCACGAGCGCCTCGGCAGGTTCACGGTCCGGGGGCGACGGGCCGACGGGTGTCGCGACGACCGGCCGGGGCCGGAGGTCCACCGGGGGCGAACACACCGTGTGCAGCGTGAGACAGGGTCAGGTTTGAACGACGGAAGGGCACCGTGGCTGAGACCGAAGACATGCGGCAGGTCGGATCCGATCGGCCGCGCGGGCAGGCGGTGGTGCCCGCGGATGCCGCGGAGGAGCCTGCGACCGAGGCGAAGGCCGAGGGGCGCGAGCCCGCGCCGGAGGCGGACACCGAGGGGGACGGGCCCGCGGCGGAGGTGAAGGCGGGGCCGCGCGCCGGTGGATTGCGGCTCGTCCGGCGCGTATTTCCGCTGGCGGCCCCCATGATCCTGTGGCTGGTACCGTGGTGGGTGCTGGTCTTCGGTGGGCAGGACTGGCCGGCCTGGGTGAAGGCTGGTGGCAGTGTCCTCGTGCTACTCGGGCTGACGGGCATGCCGTACGCGATGATGCGCGGGCACGGACCCCGGCAGGAGGATGTGGCGGCGATCGTCGGGGACACGCTGCTCGGCATGGTGTGGGTGGTGTTCACCTGGTCGGTGCTGGTCGGGATCTTCCTGCGCGTCGCCCTGGTACTCGGCGGCGTCGGCGACGGGGTCCAGCGCGCGAGGATCGTGGCGTACACCGTCCTCGCGGTGTCGGCGCTGCTCCTGAGCTGGGGCTTGTGGGAGGCACGCCGCGTACCCCGCGTCCGCCATGTCGACGTCGAGCTCGAACGGCTGGGTGCCGGCCTTGACGGCACCCGGGTGGCGGTCATCACCGACACCCACTATGGCCCGTTGGACCGGGCCCGTTGGTCGGCGAAGGTCTGCTCGGCCGTCAACTCCCTGAATCCGCACCTGCTCTGTCACGCCGGCGACATCGCCGACGGCGCCGCCGACCGGCGGCGGGCACAGGCCGAGCCCCTCGGCTCTCTCCACGCGCCCCTCGGCCGCGTATATGTGACGGGCAATCATGAGTACTACAGCCAGGCACAGGGTTGGGTCGACCGGATGACAGAGCTCGGCTGGCACGCCCTGCGCAACCGCCACCTGGTTGTCGAACGCGGCGGTGACCTGCTGGTGGTGGCCGGTGTGGACGACGTGACCGCCGAGCACTCCGGGCTGCCCGGCCACCGCGCCCACCTCGAGGGCGCGCTGGAGGGCGTGGACCAGGATCTGCCGGTGGTATTGCTGGCCCACCAGCCGAAATTCGTGGAACAGGCGGCCGCGGCCGGAGTCGACCTGCAGATCTCAGGACACACCCACGGCGGGCAGATGTGGCCGTTCCATCACCTGGTACGCATCGACCAACCGGTGGTGGCCGGCCTGTCCCGGCACGGGCGACGCACTCAGCTCTACACCAGCCGCGGCACGGGTTTCTGGGGGCCACCGTTCCGGATCTTCGCGCCAAGCGAGATCACACTCCTGGTATTGCGTGCGGCGGGGCGGACGGTCGAGGAGCGGACGGCGTAACCATGTCCGCTCCTGGGTCGGGGCGTTACGGCAAGCGGCCGCGGGACAGCGCGCCCGCATGCCGCTCGAGGACGATCCGACCGCCCGCATTGCGGACCTCCGGTCCGGGATCGGAGCTCGAACGCGGTCCGCTGTTCATCGAGCTCGCCTTAATCCCGCCGGAGTCGGCCGAAGCAGAGACCGTCGGCAACGCTGAACCGCACCGCGGCGAAGTGTCGGCGGCGATGCCGGAATGCGCCGCTACGGCGCCGACCGCGACTGGCTCACCGTCGTCCAACTGCCGCTCTACGCAACCGACCTCAGCCCCGTCCGTCGTGAGTGTCTGGTCCGTGCTGCGGCGCACCCAGCCTAGGCGAACCGGGCCTTCGCCGACCCCGACGACCTGATCACCATAAAGCAGGGCCTGGGACCAGCGGTACCGACCCTGCCCGACGCCCGACCCGACGGGCGCAAGAGCTTCTCCCGGACTTGCCTGGTCGCGCCGCCGCCGCACTCCCGTCGTCCGTGTTCGGGGCGGCTCCCGCCCATCCTCGAGGGCACTGTCACTGGCCATCGGCGGAGTTTTTGGCACCTGCGGGCGCGATCGCGGGTGCCTGGTCGGGTGTGCCGGTGAGGGGGCGACTGCCGAGGGCGAATTCCGCGACGCTTGACTCCTCCCGAGGGGACACCCCGGTGGCCTGGGCGAAGGCGTCAGTGTCGCCGTTGCCGAGCGCGCAGGGCGCCAGCCCCATGGCCTCAGCAACCAGGTACATGGTCTGGGTCAGCACACCCGCATTTTTCAGAATGGTCGCATACCCCATTCCAGAATAGCCTGGCAGGAGCCTGCCGAACCTCGCGGCGAGCACGATCACGACTTGGGGTGGAATATCCAGGGTCGTTGCCCGGCAGGCTGCGGAGGAGAACCTCTCCACCAGCTCCAGGGAATACGCGAGCGATTCGAGGTGATGCCCGTGGGCATTGTAGTGGTAGAAGCCGGGAGTGAGTCCTGCAACGTTTCTCGCGGAGATGTACAGCTCTATCTCATGTCCACCACCGCCGTTGGGATACGGTCGGCGAGAGTATTCGACTCCCCGGTAGGAGAATGTTGATCCCACATGCGCACATCGAAAGAGGAACTTTCCCAGCTCGTCAACTCCTATCGGATTCTCCTCGTTCTGGACACGTATCGATCGGCGTTCACCCAGGACGTCCTCGAAGGGTTTCCGCAGGTCGGTATCGGAGCTGCCCGGGCGCGCCAGCGGGACCATCTCCGCACCGGCGAAAGAATGCCGGGACGGAAGCGGAGGAAACCGCTCTCTCAGACGATCGGACGGTCCCACGTGTTCGGGCATGCTGCGATGTCCCCAGCGGCTCCTGGCATGGAACAGCATTTCATGGTGCCCCCACTGAAGGGAGTGCACCTCCAATTCCTCGGTACCGGGAGAATTGACCAGAAATCCGACAGCCGCGAACCGGTTCAGGAGCTCGCTCAGGACGTCGTCGGGCAGCACTCCCTTCAGGTCCTCGGGGCGCCTGGATGTGGCGAGGAGCAGCAGAAGCGCAAGAACATCCGGTGATTCGATCACCGCCGTCGCCCCAGTCGCCGGGGACTCGAGGACGAGGTGCTGTGCCGCTCTCCGTATCGTGCAGAATCGGGAGAGCGCGAGCGGCGCGGTCGGATCAGCCGTGTTCGGCGCCGGCGGAGCAAAGGTCCGGATCCTGACCAGGACGCCCTGCCCGCTCTCGATCACCGTCTGCAGCCAGCCGCTGTTGCGCAGTCCGGCCCATTCGGGGGTGAGCACGCTTTCGCTGTACCTTCCGGAGGCGATCGCCCGAAGCTCCGACACAAGCTCCGCAGTGGCCGCCCCGACGATCTTCTGCCGTTGTGAATCCGTCAACTGCAGGAAACCGCTGCTGGTACGCCCAAGCCGAACTTCTTCAGGGAATCTCAAGGAAATTTTCAGCAAAGTAGCAGCGCCTTCCGAGGGCTATCTGCGATTTCCCATGGCTGTACCCGGGCGGGAATCCCGCCCGGGTACAGTGACATTTCTTGATCAGATGCAGCAGCAGCAGGAGCAGGAGCCGCAGCAGGAGGTCGAACCGCAGCTGCTTCCACCGGAGGAGGCTCCGGTCTCGGCAAGCTGGACTGCGTCGCGCACGGAGCTGATCTCGACGATGTCGAGGTCGAGGGACAGGTCGAGGTTCTCAAGATCCTGGAGCTGGATGTTCTGCATGCCAGACCCTTTCCGCCTCTTGATCAAAAAGGCAGATGAGATGTTTGTCAGTCGATCCGACTGGCGTTCAGAACGCTATCGGGAACCCAACCGGACAGCCAAGATGCCGGCGAACAGAATTTTTTGAATTTTTCTGCGACACGCCGGCCCGGATAGGGCAGGCCGGATTTCCGGACCGCACCGCACGGCCGCCCGGAATCCGAACATGAATTTATCTCTATTCAGTGGGGCTCAGTTCATCCGCTCGGTGTCGCGCCGGTAGAGCAGCACGGCAGTTGCGGCGAAAGCTGCTCCCCAGGCAGCCAGGATGAGAACATCGGCTACTCGCTGTGGTCGGCCTGCGAGGATCCTCCATCCGAGGTCGGCCAAGTGGTAGGTCGGCAGAATGTGTGCCGTCTGCGCCATCCAGGACGGCATCAGCTCGGCCGGGAACCAGAGGCCGCCGAGCATGGAGAGAGTCATGTAGGTGGCAGCAGCAACCGGTTGAGCCGCATCGCCACTCGTCGCATAGCCGATCGCCACCCCGAGAGCGGCAAACGGGAGTACACCCAGGGCGAAGGCCAGGACGATTCCGGGCCAGCTCAGTACGGGCAGCCGCACCCCGGCCACAGCCGCCCCGGCCAACAGCACCAGTACCGCCGACGGCACTGCGGTGATCAGCCCCGAGAGGACCTTGACGACGACATAGGTGCTGGCCTGCAGAGGGGTGATCCGCAGATGGCGGTTCCATCCGATCCTTCGCTCGGCGGCAATCCGGCTGCCGAGAAAGACGGTGGAGCTGATGGCCCCGAAGGCTGCCATCGAGACCATCGAGTAAGCGGTCCCGTCGGTCCCCGCGATCTGTCCGTGGGTGACCCCGACCTGACTAAAGAAGGTGTAGATCAGCACAGGGAAGCCGATCGCGAACAGCAGGTACTGCCGATCGCGAAGCACCCGGCGGGTCTCGGTGACCAGGTAGTTCCTCACTGCTGTCCCCCGATCAGGGCGAAGAATGCGTCCTCGATGTCGAGGCCCTTGACCTCGATGTCCCGTGCATCCGGGTACTTGCTGACCACCAGTCGAAGTACGGCGTCGGTGTCCGTGCAGGCCAGCGTCACCCGGTCGCCGTCGATCACCACCTCGCCCACACCGTCCAGGGCGGCCAGCCCGGCCCTGTCCGGTGCGGTGAGGGTGAAGGTGATCCGGCTCGTGGCGGCTGCCGTCGCCTTCAGTGCGGAGGGTGATGCATCGGCGACGATCCGGCCATGATGGAGTACCACCACCCGGTTCGCACCGGCCTCCGCTTCCTCGAAGTAGTGCGTGGCGAAGAGCACGGCCGTACCACCCGCTAGCACCGAACGCTGGTCCTGCCAGAAGAGCCGCCGTGCCTGGGGATCCATCGCAGCGGTGGGCTCGTCGAGCACCAGCAGTGCGGGTCGGCCTGCCAAGGCCATGGCCAACCTGACCCGCTGGGCCTGCCCGCCGGAGAGGGTCTCGGTCCGTTGGTTGAGGACGGCCGAAATTCCGGACCGCTCGACCAGCTGGTCGAAGGGCTCGGGATCGGGATACCAGCCGGAGACCATCGTGAGGAGTTCCTGGACGGTGACCTTGGGCAGCAGGGCACCGTCCTGCAGCATCGCACCGACCCGGCCCTGGGCGATGGTCTGCTGCGGGGTCCCGCCGAGCACCACGACACGGCCGGCGTCGGGGCGCCGCAGGCCGAGTACGGTCTCGAACAGGGTGGTCTTGCCTGCGCCGTTGGCGCCCAGCACCGCGACCATCTCGCCCGCGGCCACGGTCAGATCAACCCGGTCCAGCGCTTGGACGGAGCCATAGGACTTGGTGAGTCCTTGTATCTCCACGGCTGGGTTCATACAGAGATCATCCTTCGTTCTGTTCCGTTGAAGGTGCAAATCAGCCGAGGGCCATCGGGATCCTGCGTGGGCCTCGGGCGGTGAGTGAGGAACTCCACTCGACAGCGTGGTGATCGATCTTCCATGCGGTGCCCCGGGCACGCAGGCTTCGAAGCAGCGACGCGACCTCCAACCGGGCGAGCCCCGCGCCGAGGCAGTAGTGCCCGCCGAAGCCGAACCCGAGATGTGGCCGACGCTCGCGGTGAAAGTCGATCGTGTCCGGCTGCGCGAAGACACGCTCGTCCCGATTGGCCGATCCCAGCAGGAAGATGAGCTTGTCCCCCGCCGGTATGCGTACATCGCCGACGTCCAGTGACTCGGTACAGATGCGCACCGTCGACTGGATCGAGGTGTCGTAGCGCCAGAGTTCGTCGACCGCGTTGTGCTCATGGTCCCAACCCGGATCGGCCAGGAGATCGGGACGGTGGGCGAGGGCGAGTACTGCGTTGCCGATGAACTGGGAGGTGGTCTCGTGCCCTGCGATGAACATCAGGGTGCAGGTGGCGACCGCCTCTTCCAGTGACAGCTCGCCGGAGCGCAGCGCGGTCGCGATCGCCGCGATGACGGTCCCGTGCTTGAATGAGCCGGCTGCCAGGTGCCTGGTGAACAGCTCGGTGAGCCAGGCCGTGGACTTCTCGGCCGCCTGCCACAACTGCGGGGTGACGCCGGGTTCCAGAGTGCGGAACAGGACGGAGGAGGCGAGCCGGAGTGAGTCGTCGAACCGTGGTGGGACCTCCAGCAGCCGGGCGACAATCCGGAACGGCAGCGGTGCTGCGACCTCACTCATGAGATCGAACTGCCCGCCTCCGGCCAGACCGGCGGTGATCGCCTCGCACTCCGCCGTGACCATCTCGTTCAACTGGGCGACTGCGGAGCGGGACAGTGCACGTGCCACGATCGGACGGACCCTGCGATGGTAGTCGCCGTCCCGCATCAAGATCCACAGCGAACGCATCCTGAGCAACGGGCTGGCCGCCGCCTCGGGACTCAGCTCGTCGTAGGTGCGGTCCTTGCGTACCCTCGGGTCGGCGAGCAGGGAGACACACTCGCGGTACCCGGGGATCAGCCACGCCTGGAGCGCGGGGTGCCACACCGCGGGCCCCTCCCGACGCAGTCCTGCGTACCACCCGTACGGATCGTCCCTGGGGCCCGGTATTCCCGTACCCGATGACACTTGGCTCCTTCCCTTTGCTGAGCCGGTGAGCGGCACGTGCGTCAGATCCGCTGGTCGAGCAGCAAGTCGGCGAAGCGGCTCTTGCCCGCCAGGCAGAGATAGGAAACCGTCTCCTGATCACCGAGCCCGATCAGTGCGCCGAGGCCGTCGGGGCTGAAGCTGCGGCAGGGCCGCAGGAACAGGCCCGACGCGGCGCACGCCAGGGCGCCCGCCTGCATCAGGGCGCCCAGCTGGATCTGGGCCAGCCGGAGCGCGCGTGGCCCATGGGAGGCCAGGATTCCCGCGTAGTTGATGCTCCCGAATATCGCCACGTTGCAGGAGTCGACCCGGGTGACCTGCTGCGGGTAGAAGAACGACTGCTGCACCTCAGCGAGCCGTGCTCCATGCTGCTGCTGCGTCAGCTTCCCCGTCATCGCGTCATACGCATAGATGCCGTCGTCGATCCCGGCGGCCCGTTCGACCGCCAGATGGAGGAGGATCCCCGGCTCGGCACCACCGAGCAGTCCTCCCCAGTCCATCGCGGCCGCGTCACTGATCGCATCGAGCAGTTCGGGGACGGCAGTTGAGGGCAGCAGTTCAGGCGAAGCCGTGAATCCGCCTGGCGCGCGCCCCGAGGAACGCTCAAAGAGCACGTCGCCCCAGGACCGGCTGGATGCCACTACCCGGTGCGGCGCCGGCCGTACTGCCGGATGCAGACCACCTGCGGTCCCCGCGTCCGGTCCCGCATCCTCCTGCCACGCGTGACGGTCCATGCGCAGTACCGGGTCCTGGTCGACCGGCCACTCGGGGTCGGTGCGGGTGAGCGCCGCGTCCGCGCCGTCCAGCGCCACCAGGCCCACGGGGAGCCACTGGTCGCCCGGTTCGGCGCCCGCACGTTGCAGTAGCGCCTGGTCGTCGAAGTCGGTCAGGACATGGGCGTCGAATCCCAGTGTCCGCGCCAACTGGGCGGTCAGGCCGAGGAGATGACCACCCTCGCAGAGCGTGAGTGACCAGCGCAGTTCGCGGTAGTACCCCGGCAGACTGCCCGGCCGGCCCAGCACGATGACCACGGCCGGTGCCCCGGCATCGACCGCCGCCCAGAGATCCGGCGCTGCGGCGCCGTTCCCGACCGGACGGAGTTCGTGGCGCGCGGCGTCGAAGTACCAGGTGCCCTCTCCGACCGACAGAAAGACCTCGCTGGGAAACTTGCACTGGGCGGAGGGAAACGCACGATGAGTGTTGAAGGCGTTGCCGGGTTCGTAGCGCTGGAACCCAGCGGCCTGCTGCAGAAGGCACTGCAGTCGGCGCGATCGGGGCTGCTTCGCGGAGTCGGCGGCGACTTCGGGGTACGGGGTGTCCGCCAGCAGTGCGGACAGGCCCCGGTCGAGAGGGACGGGCGAGGAGGAGACGCTGCGGATCGGCGTCGGGTCTGCTGCCCCAGCCGCAGCACCGCGCCCCCCTTGATGGGAGAAGACCAGGTCGGGCCGCGCTTGAACGCGCACGAACTCCAGGATGTCCTCGACGGCGGCGGTTCCGTCCTTGGTCACCGACTCGGCGTCGACCATGTCAGTTCTCCTTTTTGCCCGGGAGCAGCCGCGTCTGGTCGGCTGACGGATTGGACGACTCAGTGGTCAGCGTGATCCAGCCGAGGACCGCATCGATGTCCGGCGCCGGTGCGCCCGTCCAGCGAGCGGTCAACACGGTGTGCCCCTGCTCACGGAGGGCTTCGATCACCGGCGAGGGATCCCACCGTTCATCCGCGGCGTGGGTCGGGACCGGATCGGCACCGCGGGTGACCGAGAGCGCGGCCTGCCCAAGTGCCCCGGCCAGTGCCTGGTCGGCACTCGGCGCGCAGTCCGTGCCCAGCAGCCTCCCGTAGGTGCTCACCCGGGCGACGCGGAGCCCGGCGGGCACTGCCGCGGGCGCAGCCACCTCCAACTCCATGGGGATGCCGAAGCGGTCCAGGGCTTTGAACAGGTCGGCAGCGCTCCCGTCGAGCGAGGACGGTTCGACGCGATGCGCGGGCTCCAGCAGCGAGGACGCCATTGCGGGGTCGCAGAGCAGACGGCGGATGCCGTCGCGAAGGGCGTCCTCGGCGCTGCTCCCGACCACCGGGCGGGCCTCGGCAGGAGCAGCGAGGTGGGAACTGGAACGCTCGTCCCACAGTGCCTGCGGAGTTCCGGGAACGAGTCGGCGCAGCGCGTCGAGCCGGGCAGCGGCGACGGCAAGGTCCTCGTCCTCCGGTGCGGCAAAGCCCAACCCGGCGCGGCCGTCCGGCAGTTCGCACTGGGCCACGGCCATCGGAAGCCCGCTGTCGGCAAGCAGCGCGGGCTCAAGGCCGGCGTTGAGCACGCCGAGGCCGGGAACCACGGGCGCATCCGGCCTTCCGGACCAGGGTGCCGCATCGGAACGCGCGACCAGGGTCCGTTCGACCCGCAGGCCGTCGGTGTGAACCACGTGTGCGCGCCAGCCGTGAGCGGATGCGAGACCGGCACCGAAGGCGAACGCGTCCAGCGCCGCCAGGTTTCCGGCCAGCACCTGGACCATCGGCGAGAGGTGCTCGGCCTCGTGCGGGGCGGCGTCCGGCAGATCCGCCAGCGTCAGCCCCGAGCCAGGGCGGCCCAGCGGACCGACCACGGCACGTTGACCGCACCGTGCCACGCCCAGCCAGTGCGCGCGCGTGCGGGGCACGGCGGGAGCATCCACCGTGATCACGAGGCCGTCCGAGCCGATCGCGTCCGCGACCACAACCTCGGCTCCGCCCCGTCCCGTCGCCAACTCCCGCAGCTCGGCGCAGACCGGTTCCGGCACCTCCACCAGCACGAGTCGGGCCAGGCCGAAGGAGAGCAGCGCGCGTCCGGCCGCGAGCACGACATCGCCGGTGCCGGACAGGAAGACTTCCAACGATCGAAACCGGTCCAGCGCGGCCGCGGGGTCGTCCGCGCACGACTCCAGGTACCGCAGCACGTCGGAAAAGGGTTGCCGGTCCGGAACGGGTCGCTGCCCGAGCAGCAGCCCCAGCTGCTCGAAGAGGTCGAGCAGGCGGCCGGCCGCCTCGGCATCGGTGGCCGGCAGCGGCGAGACCAGGTCCTCCGGGGAGCTGCCCTCGTGCAGCCGGGGGAAGATCCGCTGCCAGATCCGGTCGAGCGTCCGGGCATCGCCGCGCAGGATCCGCGACCGGCCACGGCCGGTGATCCGCAGTCCTTCACCGACGGGTGCCACATGGACGCCCGGTCTCAGCCGCACGTAGCCATCCATGGGTGGTCCTCCTGCTGTCCTTGGTCGTTGATCGTGTTCGCCCCGCACCCTCATCCGTCGGCCTCCGCCTCTGCCGGGATCCCGAGCGCGAGCCCGCACAGGACCAGGGGCTCCGGTGCGGTCCCGCTGCGCAGGGCCCGGTGCGGGAGGAGTCCATCGAACGGGCAGCCGACCAGGCCGTACTCGATCGCCGCGAGATGACAGGCCGTCACCCAGGCCCCCGCCCTGGTCAGCAGCTGTCGGTACTGCCGGGCACTGTCCCCGTCGACTGCGCCGCCCAGCCTGCCCCGTACGATCAACAGCGCCGCAGCGCCCGCGAGGTCGCGCTGGAGCGTAGCGTCCGTCGGATCGAGCGCACCCAGGGACTCGTAGGCCGGTCCGGCGAGCACCGCATGCAGCACTCCGGACCGCAGACCGCTGACCCGGGTGGCGAGGACGAGCACATCGAGCGGCCCGGGTGAGGACCAGAGCGCGCTGTCCGCGTCGAACCCGGCGTCGATCGCGCGGCCCAGGACGTCCAGCGGCACCCGGCCGGTCCCGTACTCGCGCACGCTGCGTCGGCGGGCCAGGGTGTCCAGGGCCACCGTGGGCCGGGCGGTGGGCGAGCCGAGCTGCCCGGCCGGCCTCTGGCCGGGTCCCCACGCCGGCACCTCCAGTGCGGCAGCGAGCCGAGCGCCCAGTTCCTCGTGCGGGATCACCGCGGACCTCCGGGGACTCCGAGAAGCGCTCCGGCGCATACCGACTCCTCGCGCGCGGAGGTGCCCAGGACGTGCTGCCAGAGCCGGTCGTCCCAGGCCTGCCAGGCCCGCATCGGCACCCCGAGCAGACCGGCGGCGCTACGCAACTGGGCCAGCGCCACACCGCTCTCGAGCCAGGCCAGGCGGAAGGACTTGAGGCCGTACTTGGCCGCGAGCTTGCCGAGGTCCGCCGTGACCACGACGGCAAGGCTCCCGTCGCTCCCGACATCGGCCCACAGGAGGGCGAGCTCCTCGGGGCGTGCCGACAGCCTCAGCAACTGGTGTGCCAGAGGGTCGTACTGGTACAGGCCGTCCGGTAGTCCCAGATCGCGGACCAGGCAGTATGCGACGGTTGAACCCAGGTTTCCGGCGCTGGCCGCCCATCGGTCCGGCGCTTCGCCAGGGGAGGGGCGGCGGCGCAGGCCGACCCCGTGCCGCAGTAGAGCGCCGATCCACTCCGCCACCGGGCCGTCGGCCAGACCGTCCTCGTCGAGTGCGTGGTCGGCGAGCCCTATGACCTGCGCGCCTTCGACTGCGCGGAACCTGAGCTGTGCCACCAGGTGGCCGGGCCGATAATGCGCCCGGTGCACCGCCGGGTCCAGCCACTGTCGTGCGGGGAGGGACACGGCCGCCTCGTACCGCCGGATCAGCGGGGCATCCGGGGGTTCCGCGTCCGCGGCGCAGCGAGGACAGCCTGGGCGGGCGATGACATCGAGGGTGCTGCTGCGCCATGTCCGCAGGTCGTGCCGGACCACCCGGGTCCCACCTTGGTTCCGGCCGAATCGGCCCAGGGTGTGCAGTACCTCGCCGGCCAGCAGACCGGCGGCGGCCTGCCTTTCGACCGCCGTCATCCCGGACCGCCCGGTGCTCGGCGGCTCGCCCAGGGCGTCCAGACAGCAGGCCGGGCAGAAGGCGGAGTCGGCGTCGAGGACAGGGCCGCACCACAGCGCGGTTCCGCGGCAGACGGCGACCAGGGTCGGCAGCCCGCGTTTCTCGACGAGCTCGCTCAGCTCGTCCGCATCCGTCGGTGCGCCGGACCCGCACAGCACCACCAATGACGCCTCCGGCACCTGGTGTGCACGGTCGACGACACGTACCTCGCCGAGCAGGTCCGCAGCGGTGAGGCTGCGGTTCAGCGGCCCGGCCAGGGCCGGGTCTCCCAGGACCACCACCGAGGCCTCGGCCACTGCTCGGGCGACCGCCGGGGCGTCCGGCATGGCACCGGTGATCGCCGCGCCTCGGGACAGGTGGTGCACGACGGCTGCCGGGAGCCCGGCGTGCCGGGTGCCGGGGCCGTCCTGCACCAGTCCGCGGACGACCAGCAGGCCGACCAGTTCCCGTACCACCTGCAGCGGCAGGCCGACTGCCGCGGCCAATCCAGGCACGTCCAGTCGGCCGCGCAGTTCGGGCACCAGCGCCCGGAATGCTGCCGCTGCCCGTTCGCCCCGGACCAGGAACGGCTCGGCGCCCCCGTCGAAGACCAGACCGCCCTCGACCTCCACCCAGGTGACCTCCGGCCGCAGCGCCGGCCGCGCCGGTACGGTGAAGTGCGGGTCCGAGAACGCGACCTGGGCCACGGACCTGGCGAAGTCCCCGGTTCCGATGCGAGGCATCCGAGCTCCCTCCTTATGAGGCCGGGTCAGTGCAGGGACGATCGATGCCGTCGGCAGGCGGCAGGATCCGCAGGGAGCGTGGACAGCGTGTTGCGGGAGAGATCGAGGACCCGCTCGGCCGCAGGTGAGCCCGCTGCGTCGGAGAGCGATTCGAGCTCAGCCGTGACGGCGCAGACCGCGAACTCGACATGATGTCCGAGCCCGCCGATCGGTGCCCGCTCCGGGTGCTGCCCGTAGTGCGTGGCGAGTTGCTGCGCCACGCGGTCCCGGGCGCCCAGGCGCCGTTCGACCCGGCAGGGGTAGCACGCCAGGGGCGGACGGCCGTATGCCGGCCCGATCCGCAGGTCGTACGGTCCCAGGACCACGACGATCAGCGGGACGTCCTGCTCCTCGCAGCGCCCGGCCACCTCCAGCAGACCGTCCTCCGGGTCGCGAGCACAGGCCGCCACGACCCAACGCGTCTGCGGGAGACGCCGGGTGAGGACACCGGCGTCCAGCCCATCCAGGTCGAGCACCGCTTCCGCACTCGTGAGCCCGGTGGCGATCGCCCACCCGGTCTCCCCTTGCGCCAAACCCAGGATGTCGCTCCGCAGGTCCATCAGATCGCCTCCTGGCCGACCGGGACGGGGAACGCCCCCGCGCGCAGACGCCCACCGAGCAGCACCGCACGAATCCGGTCCGGCAGCGTGCTCAGGTCCTCGACACCGCCGGCCAGGACGACGATGTCCGCGCGTTTGCCCGGCTCCAGCGTCCCTGCCTCCTCACCGGCCCCGAGCAGCGCCGCGCCCGAGGAGGTACCGGCGACCAGCACCTCGGCCGCAGGCAGGCCGAGTGCGGACAGTTCCGCCAGCTCCAGGAGGTTGGCGCCGTGCGGGGTCACGCCGCTGTCGCTGCCCATCGCCAGCCGGACCCCGGCCCGCCAGGCCCTGGTCACCGACTCGGTGTGCCGGGCGACGGTCTCCGCAAGCTGGTCGATCCGCGAGCGGGGGGCACCGGCCAGCTCATGGGCGGTCAGCGTGGCCCGGGTGGCGGCCAGCGTGGGTACCAGCCAGGTTCCCCGTTCGGCCATCAACTCCAGGGTCTCGTCGTCCAGTGCGGTGCCGTGCTCGATCGACCGCACCCCCGCGCGCACGGCGGCCTTCGCGCCGGCCGCAGAATGGGCATGCGCCATCGCGGGCAGTCCGGCGGCCTCGGCCTCCGCTACCGCGGCGGCGATCTCCTCCGCTCGGAAGTGCGTGTGCCGGGTGGGATCGCCACCGGCCAGCAGGCTTCCGCTGACCGCCACTTTGAGCACGTCGGCCCCGGCCCGGATGATCCGCCGCGCCGTCCTGCGGACCTCGTCGACGCCGTCGGCCACCCCGCTGGGACGCCCGGGTCCGACATCGAAGGCCGGGAAGTCGAAACCGGCAGGCATCCAGCCGTCGGAGCGTCCGCCGGTCTGACCGATCATGCTCACCGCGACCTTCAGCCGTGGCCCGGTGATCAGCCCGTCGGCCAGCGCGTCCCGCAGCGCCGCCTCGGCCCCGTCGGCATCGCGGGCCAACGTCACTCCGGCGGCAAGCGTCCGGCGCAGATTGACCGTCGCCTGCAGCAACCGGTAGGCAGGGGAGGTACGGGCCACCGTGGTGAGATCGGTGCTGCTGACCATCACGTGGACGTGGCAGTCCACGAATCCGGGCAGCAGGGTGCACCCGGCCAGTGGGACCGCAGTGTCGCCGTCGAGGCCGCTGCCCACCGCGACGATGCGCCCGTGCTCAACCGAGACGTCGGCCTCGCGCGCGGGAGCCCCGGTGCCGTCGAAAAGCAGGGCTCCCTGATACACGATCCGGCCAGGCGATCTCATGCGCCCACCGGAATGGCGTAGAACGGGGCCGAGTTGACACCATCGAGTTCGAGCAGCTGGCTCAACGCGTCGTCGTAGAACGCGCCGAGGACGGTGGAGCGCTGCCCCAGCGCGGTGGCCGTCAGCAGCAGGTTCTGTGCCAGGTGACCGGCCTCAAGAAGCAGGAAGCGGTAGGCCCGCATCCCGTAGCGTTCGGTGATCGCGCTGAGGCCGCCGACCACGAACAGCCAGAGCGGCACTGAGGCGGCGTCCATGGCGACACCCTGCGCTTGGTCGAAGTACGGTGAGCTGCGGGCAAGTTCGTCATCGGTCGGGGCCGGAGCGATGGTCCGCAGCGCATGCCGGTCCGCCAAGTACTCGTACAGTGCCGGTTCCACGGTCGGCACCCTCCTGGGCAGTACGAGGATCCGGGTGGGCAGAGTCGCCCCGGCACTGGGGTGGGGCCGGACCGCAACGCTCATCGGCTCGCCGGAGACCGTCGGGACCTCGATCCGGCGCTGCCCGGCGGCAAATCCCAGCAGCGCCGACAGCGCCGGCACACCGACCTTCCCGCCGATGTTCTCCAGGGTGCTGCGGCGGGCAGCGAGGCAGTCGACCAGTCCCGGACGCACCAGCGAGTCCTCAGCCGGCGGCGGGAGTTCCACGACCCGGCCGCCGTCGCCGCGGGGCTCCGTCCGCTCTGCCCGCAGCGGGACTTGGTTCCGGATGCTCACCGCGAAGTACTTAGACTCCTCGTGCAGGCGCCTGGCCGGGGTCTCCAGACCACGTGTGTGGAACCCCTCGCCCATGCTCGACCGGGCGGCGACCAGCGAGGTCAGCCAGGCCAGGTGGTACTCCTCGGCCAGCTCCACCCCCAGCCGGTTGTTCAGCATGTGCACCTGGCTGAGCAGCACCGTCCAACGGCTGCCGAGCCCCGTGAGCCGCCCCTCGGCCTCCAGGGCCGCAAGCCTTTCGGCGTAGTCGCCGGCGCGGTCGGCCCACAGGCCCGGGTAGCCGCGGCCGGTGCCGCCCCGGGCCAGCACGCCGCGTACCTTGGCCGCCGCCGCCAGATAGCGCTCACGGCCCGCCGCGTAGTCCGCCTCCGCTCGCTCACGCAGCGCGGTGAGGTCCACCCGGGGGGCGTCCACCGTGTTGAACCGGCTGCTGTACACATACCGGCGGAGCATGGTCACCTCCACCGCCGAACTGGGACACACTGCCGAGGCGAAGGCGGTCAGCAGGTTCAAGGCCACCCCGAGCCGCTGACCGCCCTGACGCGAGGACCGGATCGCGGCGAGCGCGACCTGAGTCGAGACGATGAACAGCTCCTCGGCGTCCGCCATCGCGAACTGCCCGCCGTAGCGCTCCGACTCCGGCTCGTACACACCCGGCACAACGCTGCCATGGGGATGCCAGGTGTACGACTCGAGCGCGGCGCGGCCGCCGACGGTGGCATAGAACGCCTCCGGATCCAGTGGTTCGGCGTCCAGCGGGTGTGCGGCCAGCCAGGTCCGTGCCTGGTCCGCCAGCTGCCGCACCCGTTGCGGATCCGCGTCCCGCAGCCGGATGCGCACATGCGGACTGCCCGCCCAGTAGCGGATGAAGAACCAACCGGAGGCCGCGCCCTCGGCGACCATCAGGTCGGCTGCCGGAGCGAGGCAGTCGAGCAGCAGCTCGTCCTTGTAGTCGCGGTCACCGTGCGCGTGGACATGAAGCGACGACCAGGTGGACACGGCAGTCCTCTCACGGGAACGGGTGCGGCAGCACCGGGCCGGTGACGCCGTTGCGGGCGCGAGCACGATCCAGCCGGGGCAGGCCGCGGGTCCGGTGGTGGACATGGCCGAAGGTCACCGGCACGGCGCCCGGGGCCAGGACCTTGACGACCTCGACACCCAGCCGGGCGTCCCTGTCCGTCGTCTGCCGGATCACCACCGGAGGCGTTCCCGTTGTGGCCATCGCATCCAGCACCAGGTCCAGGGTCTCGGTGAGGTCGGCGCGCTGCCACCGCGCACGCCAGTCGCCGAACCGCTCGTCCACGTCGACCGGTTCGCCACCCGCGTCGATCAGCCAGGCCAGCCGGTCCAGGGCCGCGGGCAGGGTGTACAGCGCCACATGGTCGTCGATCGTGTGGACCAGGGTCGGATCCTCCAGCATCGCGCGCCGGGACTCCTCCGACGGGTGGTCCTGGCGCCGGTTGCCGAACACCGCCATGGTCGTCACCTCCGCCAGTGCACCGCGGACGGCCTTCACCGGATCGGGATGGGCGGCGGCGGCCGACAGGCTGGCACCGGTGCGGTTGTCCGGGTCGAGGGCCAGGGCCCAGACCACCGGCATCCCGTTGTCGGTGGTGATGTCGTAGAGATGCGCCGAATAGCCCTCTCCGGCCAGGCATTCGAGCAACCCGGCGCACACCTCGTCCTCGGCACCACGCGTGGACAGCCGAACACCCGGTGTCTGCGAGTACCAGGAGAGCAGGAAGGCGTCCCGCTCCATCACCTCCAGGCACCCGTACAGCACCGCTTCCTCCAGACTGCCGCCGACCGCACAGCCGTTGGAGCACTCGTACAGATAGCGGGCCCGGCCAGGGCCCCTGGGGATCCCGTAGTACGCGACATGCTCGGGCACCAGCACCGGGGCGTCGCGGTCGAAGGCATGCACCCACACCCAGGCCGTGCGCTCCTGCGGCGAGTACGGGTCGAGCAGTGAGGACGGATGCCCGTCGTACGCCGGGTCGGGCAGACCCAGCAGCGCAGGATCGAGTGCGTCGGCAGCGAGTTCGGTGTAACTCCCGTGGACGACGGTCCGCCGGGCCGCCGGCCAGGAGCCTGATTCCCGCTCCACCGCCTCCAGCAGTCCGACCCGCTGCGCCTCGTCGAAGTCCGGGCTGCGCCCGTAGCCGAACATTCTGGGGCGCAGCCCCAGGGTCGCCACCTCAACACTGGTCATCGCCATGGGCGCCGCCGACTCCCGGAACAGGTGGGGAATCGGACCGAAGCGGTGGTCCACCAGGGCCGAGCGCAGCTCCGTCAGCGGCATCAGCGGCTTGACGCGCAGCTTCTCGGGATCGCTGAGTGGTTGGGGCCGGAAGGCCAGCCGGGCGGCCTGAGCGGAGTCGTCGGGGCGTGTGTCGCAGTGCGGACAGTCCGGCACCGGCGTGACCCGGTGAGCCGTCACCTCACCGCGCGGCAGGGCGATCACATGGACCGTGTCGTCGGAGACCCCCGTGGCCAGGCGGTCCACCACCAGATCGCAGACCAGCTGCTCCCAGTGGGCCGGCAGAGCTGTGCGCGCGCCCTCGTCCGCGAGCCGCTGGTGCATGGGAGCGACATGGACGACCGAGCGGTGCCGCTCCTGGGCGCAGGCTGCACACCCCGGACGGCCCGGCACACACAGCGGTCCGATCTCGACCACCGTGCCCTTGACCCGGCAGGGCAGAAAGGCCGATCCGGCGGCGAACGCCTGATTCTGCCGCTTGAGCACGTCCTCCATGCGATCGTCCGACTGGACCGAGACGAGCACGGTCCCCGGTGCCTGCCGGTGGTCCGCCGCGGCTGCCTCCCGTACGGCGGCTCGCAGGCGTACTGCGAGCGATCCGTCACCCTCCACCACGACCGGTCCGGCCGCGTGCACGGCTGTGCTCATCAGCGCACTCCCGCCCTTCCCACCATCATGCCGGTGGCCAGGAGCCCGCCGGCCAGATCCGCGACCTCGACCCGGAACCCCGGCAGGGCCCGTTCCATCGCCCGCACCGACTCGGTGGGGCCGAGGAACTCGGGATGCTCTCCCAGGACCGCGCCCAGCAGGTCCTCGGTGGCCGCAGGATGGTGGCTGACGCCCACTCGGGACGGATCGGGCGGGCCGCTGGTGATCACTCGTTTGAGGAGGCCACGCAGTGCGTGTTCCACCGCCGTGGCGGTGCCGCTCCCGTATCCGCAGGACTCGGCACCGGCGCCCGCCGCCCGGGCCAGCACCACTCCGGGGCAGAATGCGGACCGCGTGGAGCAGACGGTGGGTTCCGACCCGGTGAGCCTGGTCAACGCCGCCGCCCAGCGGCGTGCTGCACGGGTGGTCACCGGTGCGGGATCAGCCGGTTCGACCGACAGCTCGACCAGCAAGCGACCCGCCGCGTCTGCCAGGAAGTCCGCCCACCCGTCACCGGCGGCCGGAAACGGCCCGGTGACCCAGTTGGTGTCCGACGTCTGCGCGGCGATGCAGCGGCGCAGGTCGGACAGCAGCGCATCGGCACCCGCAGCGGCCTGGTCGGGGCCGGCGCCGGGCGTTCCGGGGCTCCCGGGGACGACCTGGACGGCGAGGGGGTGCTGTACCAGGGTGCCCGGACGGGGTGCCGGGAACGGGCCGATCACCTCGGCGGCTACCGGCTCGGTGCGGCCGAGCAGGCCGCTGTCGTCCCTCGGCCGCCATGGCTCTCCGGTGTCCTCCAGCGCTCCCCACTGTGCTGCCGACCGCCGCGGCGGCGCGAGCGGCAGCCGACGCACCCCTGCAGAGTCGACGAGGTGGCATCGATCCGTCGCTGCCGTCCCGGCGAGCAGGTGGAAGGCGGCGTCCACCAGGACGCTGCAGGCCATCTTCCAGATCAGCGGGCCCGGACCGGTCGATTCCGTGCCCTGCGCGGTCAGGCGGCCGATCGCCGCCGCCAGACGGCCGGTGCCCTCGGCGCAGTCGGCCACGATCACCGACGGGCCGCAGGAGACCGCGGCCAACCGGATGTCCTGCCCCGGCCTGTCCGACTCGCGGGCGAACTCCTCGGCCGAACCCGCGAACACGGCCATGGAGGCAGCCTCGCCCGGCGTCGTGCAGCGCAACCCCGACTGTCGCAGCAGCGCCCGGATCCGCTCGGCGCGAGCAGGTTCGGCGCACACGGAGAAGACGGTGCTCCGGACAGCGGCCGAGGCCTCGCCCGGGTCGGGAGCGAACTGTTCGAGGTAGCGCCGCGCGGGCTCGGATTCGTCCTCGGAGAGCCCACCCACCGGCATCAGCATCTCGTGGGTGGACAGCACCTCCAGGAAGGTGTCCACCACCGGCGCAACCCGCGCCGGCACCCGGCCGCCGAGCTCGGCGACGTCGGTGCCGTCCCGGAGCAGCGGTTCCAGCGCCTGCCAGACCCGGATCACTCCCGCACCGCATGCCATCAGCGAACTGCTGCTCCATCCGCAGAACAGCAGTCCCTCGTCCACCACTTGGACCGCCGCACTCGGACGCAGTGCCATCGTCTTCACGACGAGGCCTCCGGAGCCAGCCGCCCGTGGGTGCGGATCTGCTCGAACTGCGTGCGCCAGCTGGTCCCGAAGTGCGATTCGACCAGTTCGGAGACCGCGTAGGAGAGGAAGTACCGTTCGATCGGCGGCACATCGAGCAGCGGCAGCCATCGGGTGAGGTTGTTGGTCAAGAAGCGATAGGCAGCGAACGGCACCACGTTGACCCGCTCGTCCAGAAAGTTCAACTTCCCCAGTTGCGCATGGAACTCACTCGACGGCCGGTCGCTGCCGAAACGCCACTGACGCTCCGTCTGCGGATCGAAAAGGCCGGCCTGGTCGAGATAGCCGGGGCCGAGGTCCTCTTCGAAGTCACGCCGCTCGGCCGCTGCCAGCACGCGTGGCCAGACCGTGTCGAACACGTCCGTCCACGCCCGGAGGCAGGGGTCCGCTCCGGTGTAGACGCCGTCCGTGGAGTTCTCCAGGAACTCGGCGAGCACCCGTGCGAACTTCGCCTTGGTTCGGCCGAACTGGTCCTCGAACCGGGCCCTGATCCGGCCGTCGCCGTCGTCGTTGGCGAGGAAGTCCTCCAGGTGTGAGCGGTAGCTCAGCTGGCCGGTGACCAGCCCTCCGACCGGCCACCGGGCGGCGTTCGCCACCAGCGCCTGAAAGGCAGGTACCGCCCTGTGGGCTCCCCGGCCCACCGCTGCCAAAGCAGCCTCGAGCGGCCGTACGGCCTGGGTGAGGTACAACTGCTTCAGGCGGTAACCGGATTCGCCGATCAGGACGGTGCTCGCCTGCGCCTGGGCGGCCTGGTCCTCGACCGACACCGTGTTGTCCGGTCGGAGCGGCCCGTAGGGCGGTCGCACCAGCTCGGCGCGGCCCAGCTCCTCGCTCAGCCGCAGGTAGTCCTCGGTGACCAGCGGTGTCGTGGAAGGATGCCGAGTGAGATAGGCGCGGATCGGCGCGACAACCTCCTCCATGACCACGCCGCCGGGCAAGGATCCGGGGACCACCAGCCGTATGTGCGGGCCCCGGAACCAGTGCCGCTCCAGATAGCACGGTGCGGTGCCGTATCCCGCTTGCAGTCGCAGCGCGATCGGCACCAGGCAACGGCCGAGCAGCGCGGACTTGTCCTCGTCGTAGTGGCTCACGACGACGGCCTGATCGCCGGGCTGCAGCTGATCGGTGGCGCTCATCTCGGATCCCTTTCGTGGCGAAAGCACTCGATCAGGTACTCGACAGCCGACCGTCCGACATGGGGATCGGCGACCGGGACCCCGGCCGGGTCGGGCAGGGCCTCGTCGATCCGCAGGGTCGGGGCCCCCCGGGTCCAGGCCGCCAGGCAGCGGGCGTGAAGCGGCGAGCGCAGATCCACGTACATCGGCTTGGGCCGGCCTTGTGCGTCCGCTGGGCCGAGCGCGGAGTCCGCCTTGGGATCGCCCTGGAGCCGGGCGACGAAGACCCGCTCCGGGATGCAGTGCTGTGCCCTCCAGGTGTCGAGCCGCACCAGCCATTCGGCGAGCGACTCGGATGCGGCCTGTTGAGGCATCAGTTCGGCTGGCACGTACCAGCGTTCCCGTCCGAGCACGAGCGAGCGGTAACGCACCCGCGGGTAATGCCGGATGCCGTCCTTGGTCTCCGGCGGCAGGCGCCGTTCCAACTCGGCGGCCATGTCGAGGCGGTACTGCGTCGGGCGGCTGAGGAGGTAGAGCCCGGTCAGCTCCCACGGCAGGTAGTACGGGACCAGGAAGCCCAGGTAGCGGGGGTCGACCCGGCTTCCGGTCGGGTCCTCCAGGATCAGCAGATCGCTCTGGATGTCGTGGACGACGGTCAGTTCGTCGGGCCCCAGCAAGGTCGCGCCGAGCGGACTGGTCACTCCGTCGATCGCGAACTCCCGCTCCAGGAGCGCTGGATGCACATTGGCGTTGAAGCCCTGGACCGGGCGCAGCTCGGTTGCTCCGGTCGGCAGGGTCTCCCGCAGATGTTCCCGGACCAGTTCGGTGGCCGTGTCGTCCCACAGCGGCAGGAACCTGCTGAGGAACTGCCCGTTACCGTCGAGCAGAGCGTTCAGCACCGCGGTCTCGACCCGGGCCTTGCTTCCGGCGACGGGTTGGAGGAAGGCGCCGGCGGAGGTGCTCTCACGACGGAAACGTCCAGGTGTCGCGGCAGCGACGGCGGCGACCAACTCATCGCTGATCACCACCTCACGGGTCTCCGGCCGTGCCTCCGCCATCTCCTGCACGAACGTGTCCCGCAGCTCCAGCAGCGACAGCAGTGCCGGATCCCGGCCGCCGATCTCCCGCAGGATCGCCCCGATGCTCACCTGCTCGGAGGTGAAGATGTCCCGCAGGAGGGTGGCAAACTCCGGATACGGGATCCGCCCGCCGGTGCCGATCTTGTCGATGACCTTCAACCGCATCAGCGAGCTGCCCGGATGGTCCATGCTGAACGGCTCGAGGGCAGGCAACAGGTTCGCCAGGTCAGCCCTGACCTCCGCCCAGCGTGCCTGGTCAACCGCGATCGGAGAGGTGGTGACCACATCCTCGAACAGCGGGCTGCCGGGGGGCACATCGGCGCCCCATGCCGCGAACGCGGCGGACCAGGCTCGGGCGAGCGCCGTGACCGCGGCCACCCGCTCGACACCGCCCAGTTCGGCGATCCGTACGGTCGAGGTATGGAGCTCCCGCAACTGCCCGGCGAGCCGGTGGGCCGCCTCACCCGCTATGGCCTCCAGGTCCTCGGCGAGCCGCAGGGCCGGCTGCTCGTCCTGCTCGCGGACCGTGAGCCTGGGAACCAGCAGCCCGACCTCCCACAGCCGGTGCACATAGCGGTAGGTCGCCGCCACTTCCATGGGCGGGTCCGCCGCCCGTGCGAGCCGGTCCGCCAGCTCCGCCAAGGTGAGCCCGTCGTCGCTCGCACCGGCGGCCTGGACCACCAGGCGGACGGCGCCGGTCGCGGGAATGGTCGTCCTGGTCCGGGCCGTTCGATAGAGCCGTGAGCTGTCGGGATCGTCCTTGAGCAGCTCGTACTCGAATCCGCGCTCGGTGAGGTTGGCGACGCTGTTCACAGCGAAGCGGACGGAGGATGCCAGGGCCGGGTCGGTCAGGGCAGCGTCCAGCAGACGCAGTACGAACAGCAGGTTGGGGACTGTCCGCACGGCCCGCTCCCGGGTGTCCACCCGACCTGAGCCGATCTCGCCCCAGCGGCCGAACGCGGCCACCGTGTAGTGGCTGAAGGGGCTCGTCTTGGTGAGTGCGCGCTCCGCGTAGCGGGCCAACTTGGGTTCGGCCTTGCGGGTCTGTTTGTCGGGCTCCGTCGATTCCAGCTGCACATATCGGATTGCGCCGCTCGCCAGCGACGGGCTCGTAAGAGCCGCGGCCAGCATGAAGTCGGGTTCTGAGAGTACCCGTTGGAGTCGGCGACGGTCGGCCAGCAGAGCGGCGGCCACTTTGCTGTCGAGCTCCCTGAGGAGCAGTTCTTCACAACGACGGGACGTCAGCCAGGCGGCGGCCTCTGCGGTTTTGAGGCCGGTGGCCTCGAGTGCCGCGAGTCCGACCGAAGGCATCCGATCGTTGTGCACCGCACGGGAGAAGGGCAGCAGCACCCGTTTCCGGTCCTGGTCCGAGGCCTTTGGCACGAAGTCGAATAGCGTCCTGAGCAATGACTCCCGTAAAGTCGCCCGTTCATTTCTCAGTGCGGCGATCCGGTCCATCACTGCATGATGGGAAACACTCGTGGAAATGGGCGCAATTGGATTGAATCGGATGAGGACATAGGGCGCAAGACCTGCGTCAACTCCATTGCAGAGAAATTCTCGCGTTGTCATCACCTGGAGTCCCTGGGAAATCAACGGGCGGAACGCTACTCGCCGCCCTCACCCCCCACAAGACCTCGGCGAGAGAGGCTTTGGCGTGGCGGCGGCGCATCAGGTCGCGGTGCCGGCGCAGCGGTAGGGTGCCAGACGTAACGTACAGCCTCTGATCAGGCACTTTCCAGCTCCAGGCGATCACGGCAGGCTCGGGCTGCATGAAGCTGCGCATGACCTACCCGGCCCTCCTCCGGCTCCTTGGACTGCTCCTGCTGCTGTCACGCTCGGAAGAGGCCAAGCACGTCGAGCTGGTCGCACTGCGCCACGAGAACGCGGTGCTGCGCCGACGGCTCGGCGTCCGGCCACGCTTTGCCTGGCCGGACCGTGCCATGCCCACAACCCTCGCCCGGCACCTGTCCTCCCTGCTTTCCTGGCACCGCCGACTACTGCACTGGACGTGGAGACAGAAACCTGCGCATCGATCACCTGGTGCCCCCATCGTGACCGTGGTCGGGCTCGCATCGTCGGTAGCGCACCCGCTGCAGACGGAGTTGTTCGGGGAGAACGCGGCCTGCCCTGTTGACACATGCGAATCTCGCGGGGCCTACGGGCATCGTGTATTCGAGGACTGGTCGAGTCGCTACGCGCCCACGTCGCCTCCATTCCCTGACTGCATGTCAGGCTGTCGGGCACTGAGCGTTTCAGTGCCTGGCCCAATACCTCGGCTGAAGTTCCCGAGAGCGGCTGGTCCGGCAGGCCTAGCCGCCGACCACGGGACTCCGCCACGTCTAGCGCGAACGCGGAGGCATTCAGCGGCGCGCCGCACATGTACATGGCCTCATCAGCAGTCAAGGTCGCGCCCAGCATGGGACGCACCAACGCCAACACCGCTACATGCACTTCGAGTTGTCGCGCCTCGATGGCGTCTGCGAACAGCGAGAGCGGACCGCCTGGACTGTCGGAAGGTATGTACGCGGGCTTGCCTTCCGGCCCGTTGAACGGGAGGTGTCGAAAGCGCGTCATTCGGTCACCGCCGGAACGTACCCCTGCCGCACGGCTGCCCGTACTGCCGCACGCCGCCTCTCCCGCCGGCCCTTCTCGCGCCTTTTGTGCGCCACCAGGTACGGCTTCACCAGCAGCACGGAATCCGCCCCGATGACGTCCGCCACACGCCAGCAACACGGAACGGGAAGGGTTCGTATCGGCGCCGTCGACACCACTTCCGCCCAGCACTTTCCGGGGCCGACCCGTAGGAAGCCGAGAGTCAGTGTCACCAGGCTTCGTATTGTCGTTCGCTCCTTTTCAGCGATCGGCCACGCCTCGGCGGGGTATTCGCCGCACCGTCGGGGCCTTTCCTGTCTGGGTATATCGCTACGTCTCTAGACCTATCTCGAAGTGCCACCACGAAGGGGTACGCCTGGCTTCCAGCTATGGCCATTGATCCGGATGCGGAGATTGATCACGGCGCCCCGCTCACGCCGTACCGGCAACTCGTCGAGATTCTGCGTGCGCGTATCCGGCGAGGGGATTGGGCACCAGGACGCGCGATCGCTTCTGAGACTCAGCTACTGAGATTTTCGGTTCAGGGTGACGTCATGGCGGGGCCGGGATGATTCCGGTCTCGGCGATGAATCCGTCGAGCAGGCCAGGTTGGTACTGCGTCCGTTTCAGGCGGGAGCGGGCCAGCCCGGCGAGCTCGTCGACGCTGCACGGGGCCAGATTGCCCAAGCTGTTCTTCAGATGTGCCCACACGCCCTCGGCCGGGTTGAGGTCGGGCGTGTAGACGGGAGCGGAAAACAGTCAGCCACTGCCGGGCCTCGATCAGCTCACGCATCGCGGCGTCGACGTGATGGGGACGGGTGCGGTGCGCGCTGTGCGGACGGAAAATGCAGCCCGCCGCCATCCGCGACCGCGTCTACTACCGATGCGAATTCAAGGAGCAGGAAGCCGCGCTCCATCCCGGGCTCCACCACCCCCGGACCGTCAACCTGCGCGAAGACGCCGTGTGCCAGGCGCTGGATGCGTGGATCGCCCGTGTCTTCGCACCGGACCGGCTCACCGCCACCCTCACAGCACTCAGCCACGCGAGCATCGCGGCGAGCACCGCACAGGTGCAGACCCCCGAACAGGACCAAGCTCGGCAGGCAATCAAGCAATGCGAGCGGCGCCTCGCCCACTACCAAGCCGCCCTGGAAGCCGGAGCCGACCCAGCCGTCGTCACCGAGTGGATCAACGAAGCACAACAAGACGAGGAAGCGGCAAAGAGCAAGCTCGCCACGCTGCCCGCCGCCCCCCGGAACACGGAACCACCGCTCACCAACGACCATCTCCGGGCCATGACCGAGAGACTCGGAGACATCGCACAACGCATCCACGTTGCCGACTCAGAGAAGAAAGGCCCACTCTACGAAGCCCTGGGCATCACCATCAGCTACGAACATGCGACGAGGACCGCGACCGTAAGGTCGAGGCCGTCGCTTCCGTATCGTTACAGCGAGTGTCCGAGGGGCGAGTTGACCACTGACGATACGGTCGTGGTTGCGCAAGGACGACTCCGCCCACACGTCCGGGCAGGCGGCCTTGGAAGCCATTGCGCAAGTAAGCCGTTCGCATGGAGCGGACTGACGCATGAACTCCAGCAGCTCCGTGAGGCATCCTCGACGCGCCAAGCCCACGGCTGGACGGAACGCTCGGTCATCGGCGGCAAAGAGTGACAGCCACACAAGCCCGACGCCATCTGCAATTCCACGAACGGCTTCCGCACCCCGGTCACCCGGCAGCTCAATGACGAGCCGACGAGCACCGCGCCCGCGGAGGACAAGCCGAAGTAGCCCCCGTTCCCAACACCGGCGGCGGTGAACCTACGGCCGCCGTTGGGGAGGGCGAAGACCGTGTCATCCTGGACCCCGCTCATGTCGACGACGTTCCCCGTCCACAGCGGCCACGAGCCCCGAGGCTTGCCGTTCACGGTGACGCCGGAGAGCGTGACGGAAGCGAAGCCGGTGACGTTGCCGGAGTCCGGGCTTGATTCGTCCGCGCACCACTGCCAAGCTCCAAGACCCGGCCGAGTACGGACCTCGGTGGTCCGCGTAGCTTTGCGTCTGCGGTCCCTTCGACTGCACTCGACGTCGGACGCACAAGACCCGACAGCGACTCAGAGAGTGACCGTGACGACCGACAACGATGGACGGGCTCTGCGTTCTGCGGCTCGGATCCGGACAGCTCCCTCGCCGGCACTGCTGGTCATTGCGCAGCCTCGGCCACGCGCAGCCCTATGGATGTCCGCGGCAGGTATCGCACTGTTCGGGCTGGTCGGTGCGAGCGCACCCAACCACAACACGCTCAGGGCACCGATCACCTGGCTTCGATTGCCTGCCATGCCCGACACCGTCTCCGCGGCGGTCACTTATGCTGCCATCGCGCTGTCCTGTCTCGGAACACTCGGCATGCTCAACGCCCACAGACAGGGCTGGAGTCCCAACCCGCGGCTCCTGTTCCGCGCTGGTGCACTCGCCGTGCTCGTCGTCGCCGATCTCACCCCGGTCGGCTCCTCCGACATGGCCAGTTACGCCGCGTACGGCCGCATCGCCGCGCTCGGCGGTGATCCGTACTCAACGACCCCCGCCCAACTGGGAGGGGCCTACGCACGGCTGGTGAGCGTGGGGTGGCAGAACACCCCCTCTGTGTACGGGCCTGTCGCAACGTGGTGGCAGGCCGTCGCGGCGTTCGTCGGCGGTGATCGGCCGTGGTTGACGATATGGGTGCTGATGCTCGCGAACGCAGCCGTTTTCTTGGGCACCGGCTACCTGCTGCTCCGCACCGCCGACGATCCGGTCCGGGCCGGCCTACTGTGGATCGCCAACCCGCTCCTGATCGGCGTGCTGGTCGCGGGTGGGCATCAGGACACCATCGTCGCCTGCCTAACCGTCGGTGCGATCCACTTCGTCCGCAGGGCCACCCGATGGCACCACGACCTGGTCGTCGGAGGGCTGGTCGGCCTGGCTTGTGGTGTCAAGATCAGTGCCGCCCTGCTCGGCGTCGGACTGGCATGGCCCTTGCTGCGTTCAGGCGCGTGGCGACAGGCTGCCCGACAGACATGCGCGGCCACGCTGGCACTGGCCATCCTCTATGGCGTGTACGGCCTGCACGCCCTCGCCCCGCTCTCTGCCGCATCGCATCTGGTATCTACACCCTCGTTGTGGGCAGTGTTCGATCGGTTGGGTACCGCGTTCCTGGGCCCTCGTGCGGCCGCAACCACCACCAGTGTCCTGTGGCCCATCCTGATGCTCGCGCTGGCCTGGGCGCTCCGCCGCCGGGTCCCGGCGGACACTCCCACCGTCGTCGCCGCACCGTTCGCGCTCGCCTTCGCCTGGATCCTCACGGCACCTTGGACGATGCCCTGGTATGCGGCTGTCGCCTGGGCACTGGCGGCCTTGTTCAGGCAAGGCCGCCTCACCCAGTACCTCATCGTGGCCACCGCCGTCCTGGCCCTGTCCCATAACAGCGGCGGTCACGGCTGGACACGGTGAAAAGCCAACGCCACCCAGGTCGCCACGGCCGCGACATCTCTGGAGGGGGCGGCACGTCGTCCCCCGTCGTGGTCGAGCAGCGGGCGCAAGGTTCTTCTGCTTGCGGGTGCCGATAAATCATCCTCCCAGGTCACGGTCTTGATCGCCGTTCCCCGGCCGTGCCTCAGTCTCCTCACGTGCACAGACGTGTACGCCATCATGATTCTGTCGTGCTGCTGCGCTGGCCTATCTCGCCACGACCAACACCCTGGCACTCCTGCGCCTTCTGCCGACGAGCGACCGCGACGAGAACAGCAAGACGCTGACACTGCGCCACCAGGTACCGGTCCTGCAGCGTCAGGTCGGCAAGCCCAGCGGCGCGCCGGCCCCGTCTCCGCCTCGTACCGGTCGTCATGTCATCGCCGTGGGTGCACGAGCGGTGCGGTGCCGAAAACCCCATCCATGGGCCGTGGCCTGCAGATTGTCGCGAACGGCCAGTGATCCCCGGATAAGCCTGTCAGGTTGGTGGATCGCGCTGTTGCAACTGCCCTACCTGGCCGTGTCGAGCGTGTTCGCCTTCATCCGACTGCTGCTGATGAGCTCTGTGGACAAGGACATCGAGATCTTGACACCACGCCACCAGTTGGCTGTCCTGCAACGGCAGATCGACAGGCCGCGAGTCACTCCGGCGGACCGCGCTTTCCTGGCCGCGCTTCTCCACCGCCTCCTCAGGCCGAAGCTGCGGCAGCTACATCTGATCGTCTCGCCGGAGACGGTCCTGAGGCGGCACCGTGACCTCATGCGCCGTCGTCACACTGACGCCTCCCGTCGCAAGCGGTCTCGTGCAAAATCCCCCAGACCGTGGACGGGGCGATCGGGTACCCAAGGCGCGCGAGCTCGCCCTGTATCCGGCGGTGGCCCCGGGTGTGATTCTTCGTCGCCAGGCGCAGGATGAGTCGTTTGATCGTGGGCACGGCGGAGGGCCTGCCAGGACGGCGGTGCTGGGTGTACGTCCATTTGCGTGCTACGAGTTGTTGATGCCAAACCAACAGTGTGGTGGGGGTGACCGCGAAGACCGCAGCCGCGCGGTTCGCACCCCACCTCCCAACTCCGCCTCGACAGCTTCCGGCAGACGCTCGCCGAACACGGCATGTCCGTCGAACCTGCCATGCTGGCTCCCGTGGAGAGTTTTCACCGCGCGGACGGCGCCCAGGCCATGAACCGGTTGTTGTCGCAGCGCCCCAGACCCGACGCGGTGTTCTGCTTCAACGACCTGCTGGCCCTGGGCGCCATGCGTGCCGCGCACGACCATGGTCTGCGCGTCCCGGAGGACATCGCCGTGATCGGCTTCGACGGCATCGAGGAAGGCGAGTTCAGCACACCGACCCTGAGCACCATCACCCTGGACAAGCGGCAGATCGCCGAGGCCGCACTCGCCTTGCTCGCGTCCCGGACGGAAGCCCCGGAGCTTCCGGCGCGGACGGTGACTGTCGACCACAGGCTCGCCGTGCGAGCCAGCACGGGCGGCCCATCGGTGATGCATCGCGTGAGCGGATTCGAGACGGTGTGGTAACGGCGTGGCCGACTGGGCACCGCATGCCGCGTGGACGGTGGAGAGTTGGCCTTCGTGACGCCGCGCTGTTTCAGTCGCTAGTAGACGCGCACGGTTTGTCAGCGAGCTGCATCCAGCGGGCGAAGCAGCGTGGCACCTGATGGGTGAGGCATGCGATGTTGAGCGACTCGCTCATCACGACGACTGGAAAAGATCTTGATGCGCGGGAAATGATCTTCGATGCCGTGCCCCGTGCTTGATCAGCGCGCTCCGTCGGTGCGTGTCCGTTTCTGACCAGATCTGCCACGCCGAACCTCGACCGCGGGACGTACAACCATCGCCCGGCTTGGCATGTCTGAGTCCTTGTCACATGCCAGCCCTCTCGGTTGGCTTTCCGAATCTGTGCGCCGGGGAGGACGGTCGGATCGCCGTTCCCGGCGCTTCTCCAACGGAGATCGCATGCGTATTCGCGCTACTGCGGCCGTCGCCGTCGTCTGCGGCGCCGCCGCACTGACCGGCGCCGCCATCCCGGTCGCCCAGGCGGCTGGCACCCGGGGTGCCGCCCGCCCCTGGCAGCTCGCCGGCCACTCCGCGCCCACCACAGGGAAGTCCGCCTTCGCGGCATCCGCCACCGCGGCCACGCCGTACCCGCTGGCGGTGACCTTCTCGAACGTGAAGGTCGCCGGCGGCAAGTCCGCCGTGTCCGTGGGCACCAGCGCCATCGTGCACGTGCCCTACAGCTTCACCCTCACCGCGACCAACGTGGACGTCTCCGCTTCCGACTTCTACGTCGGCCTGGACCTGTACCGGGGCTCCGCCACTTCCCCGTCGGCCGACCTGTACGGCGACCAGGCGGCGGCGTGCACCGTGACCTCCTCCGAGTCCTCGTACGAGAAGGTCGTCACCGTGGAGACCTGCAAGGGGACCGTCGACATCTACCCGAAGTCCGACCTGCGCAACGCCGACGCCGGAACGAGTTGGCACTCGGTGGCCTGGGCCATCGCCTACAACGGGCAGAACCCGAGCAACCCCTCGGACGTCAGCAAGATCGGCACCGCTGAGTTGACCGGGCAGCGTTCCCCCGCCGTCCAGCGCTTTTCCAAGCTCACCGTGAATGCCGCGCCCGAGCCGGTCAAGAAGGGCAAGACGCTCACCATCACCGGTCGCCTCACCCGCGCGAACTGGGAGACCCACACGTACGCCGGTTACACGGGGCAGAAGGTCAAGCTGCAGTTCCGGAAGAAGGGCACCAACACCTACACGACCCTCAAAACCATCAGCACCGACAGCCACGGCAACCTGAAGACAACTTACAAGGCGACGGCCGACGGCTACTGGCGCTACTCCTTCGCGGGTACGTCCACCACCCCGGCCGTCTCGGCCGCGGGTGACTACGTCGACGTCAGGTGATGACACGCTGAACCTGGTCCTGCGCCGCGGAAACCGCGTGCCCACTGTGCGGAGCCCGCGCGCAGGACCGAAACTGCTACCGCACACCGGAGCGGTGGTCGGTCGTCCAACCGACTCAGTGACAGTGAACAATCGCTCGCTCTCGTCCCGGCTTCCCGTCAGGCCGTCGGGGAGGTCGGTGATCGCGTAGCGACGCCGGGGAGGACGGTCGAATCGCCCTTCCCGGCGCTTCTCCAACGTAGAAGGGTGCAGATCTTCTGAGGGCGCAGACAAGACCACCGTGACCTGCGGAGTCACACCACCGCCCCTCCTGGGCACGTCTCGTCCAGGAGGCGTTCCCGCTGGTCGGCGCGACTCGCACCGCGCCTCGAGTGTGCCAGCGCCGAAAAGACGCGACGCGGCCTCTCCACCTGAAGTCGACAACGACGAACCTGCTGGTCAACGATCACGGCCAACCCTGGGAAGATCTGCACCCATCTTCTGTCGCCGCCACCAGGGCAGTTGGGCCACCGCGCGGGTCAGGAGGTCGTTGTTCACCTCGGCGTCGTTGGCGCTGACGTTGCCCGGGTGCAGGGGCGCAGCCAGCTGTTCTCCGGTGTTGTCACAGGTGGCGACGAGTCCTGGTCCGCGACAAGGTCGTCCTCGAGTCCGACGTCCCGCCATCAAGCAGGCCTAGTGCAGCGCCGCATTGATCTTGCGGGGGTAGGTACCCGCCGTCAGCGGCGACGGGGCTGCTGACGTCGGGCGGTGATGCGTCAGTTCTTGATGAGCACGGTCGCGAGAGGGGATAGCGCGGAGTTGACCTGGGCTGCGTCGAAGGCTGCGGGGTCGAACTGGTCGGCAGAGTCGAGGCCCAGCCATTCCAGGCGGTCTTTGTGTTCTTCGTGGCGGGAGTCGGCGAGGATCTCGACGAGGTAGTCGTATCCCCAGATGCCGCCGCAGTCCTCGGGCGGGCAGGCTCGGCGGCCGGTGAGGCATCGGAGGTAGGCGGTGCCGGCCTCCGGGGCGGTGACGTCCTCGATGAGGATGTCATGTTCCCAGTCGTCGCCGAAGCGCCGCCCTCCGACCCGCCCGGTGAAGCCCGGCCAGATCGAGCAGCGCGAGTTCGAGTACCGCCGCCACGGCACCGCCTCCATCATCACGGCCCTGGACGTGCACACCGGTCAGGTCCTGGTCGAAGACATCGTCCGCAACGACTCGGCCGCCTTCATCCGCTTCCTGCGGATGCTCGACCAGTCCATCGACCCGAAGCTCACGATCCACCTGGTCCTTGGCAATGGGTCGTCCCATGTCTGGAAGGCGACCGACCCGGGCCTGGCTGGCAGCACACCCGAGGTTCGCCGTCCACCACACACCCAAACACGCCTCGTGGCTCAACCAAGTCGAGATCTTCTTCTCGATCCTGGCCCGCCGACTGCTGCGGCGCGGTGAGTTCACCTCGCGCCAGGACCTCATCGACCAGATCCGCGAGTTCACTCTCGCCTACGACGATGAGGCCCGACCGTTCCGCTGGACCTACGACGGAACCCCGCTCAAAGCCGCATGACCCTCGCAAGATCAATACGCTGCTGCACTGGCCGCCAGCGGACTCACGCCATGATCCCCACCGGATCGGCGAAGAGCCGGTAATCCACACGGGATCAGCGGCCTGACAACCGACGACGGGTCGTCAGGCCCGCTACGCTGCCACGCGAGTTCGTTAGCGTCTACCGACGCCACGGTCTTACCGATCTCGTCACGAGACGTTCACACTCTGGAACAAGAGGCCCGGGCTTCGTATCAGGTTCACACGACGTCGTCTGACGTTGTGTACGCGCGAAGACGCTCGACCGCGGCATACAGCGCGTCACGCAATGGCGCTACGTCGCGGGCGATCTGCGCGAGCAGGCTGCCACCCTGGTAGGCGGCGATCAGCATGTGTGCGAGTCGCGCCGGATCCGCCGACGCGTCGAGTCGTCCGTCATATTGCATCCGCTCGAGTCCCGCTCGGAAGATGTCCCGCCATTCGGTGAAGACACGGGTGAGGTCGTCGCGGACATCCAGATCGGTCTTGACGATCTCGCTCGCGAGGGATCCGAGGCTACAGCCGTTCTCGAACGGGCGACCGGAGACGACGAAGAAGTCCGCCCACTCCTGGTACGCCTCGATCGTGTCGAAGCCGGCGAACCGTTCGCTTCGGTGGAACCCGAGCACGCTCTCGGCCTGCCAGTCGATGACGGCGCGCACCAGGCTCTCCTTGTTCGCGAAGTAGTGGCTCAGCTGCGAGCCGCTGACCCCCGCTGCTCTTCGCACCAGCTCGTTGTTCGTCGCGTGGACCCCCGCGTGTAGATCAAGTCCGCGGCGTGCTCGAGGATGCGACCTCGCGTCGCCGGCCCCTTGCCCGTGCGCCCGCGAAGATCACGCGATCCATCGTTCATCTGCATGTCACCACCCTATCCCGCAGATTGGGCCCAGCGGCCCAACATGAACGCGGATTGGGCTTGACAGCCCATTCCGCGTCGCGTTCACTGTGAGTGGGCCAAACAGCCCAGACTGATACCGACCCGAGGACCGCCACCATGTCTCGTCTCAGCACGCCCGAGCTCACCGACATCGACGCCAAGACGCAGGGCACGCTCGACGCCATCGCCAAGCAGTTCGGCTTCGCTCCGGGCATGTTCACCACGCTCGCCGCCAACCCGACCGTCCTCGAGATCGTGATGGGCCTGCAGGGCAGCATCGCCAAGCTCCTCGACGCGAAGACCCGCCACACCATCGCGCTGGCCACGTCCCACTCCAACAACTGCGACTACTGCTCGGCGCTGCACGGATACATCTCCGCGAACCTCGGAGGCATCTCCCCCGAGGAGATCGAGCTGGCCCGCACCGGCGGCTCCACCGATCCCAAGCGTGCCGCCGTGGCTCGCTTCTCCCAGCAGGTGATCGAGACCCGCGGTCAGGTGGGCGACGAGGCCATCGCCGCGGTCCGCGAGGCCGGCTACACCGACCCGGAGATCCAGGCGATCGTCACCGTCGTGGTCGTCACGCTGCTCACGAACTACCTCAACAACGTCAACGACACCGTCGTCGACATCCCCGGTGCGGGCGCGTAACCAGCGACGTCGAAACCACGTCGACCGGCACGTAAAGCACCCCCATGACAGCGACGCTCACCACGTACTGACGTGACTCCAACGCCCAGAAACCACCTCCCGACCCGATCTCTTCGAACACGAAACGAAAACCAGGCATGGATCTCAACAATCTGATCACCAAGCACCTCACCCGCTACTTCGACCCGAACAAGAAGATCCCGGAGGAGACCTTCCAGCTCCTGCTGCGCTACCTGCGCACCTCGCCGACGACGATCAACATCCAGCCGAACCACTTCCATGTGCTGGAGTCGCAGGCCGGCAAGGACAAGCTTGCGGACGCTCTCGTCGGCCGCTTCGCGGACAACCAGGAGAAGGTGCGCAACGCCTCGCACGCGATCGTGTTCACGACCCGCAAGACGATTCCCGACGAGCACTTGCAGGAGATCTTCGCGAAGGAGCGCGCGGACGGTCGCTTCGCGGACCCGGAGATCCAGAAGGGATGGGAGGCTGGAGCGTCCAACTTCGTGGAGATCCAGTCGGAGAACTATGGCGGCGACGTGCTCCACTGGCTGGAGAAGAACACGTACCTCGTGGTCGGCGCGACCATGATGGCCGCCGCTTCTCTCGGAGTCGACGCCACCCCGATGGAAGGGTTCGACCGCGCGGCGATCGACGAAGCGTTCGGCCTCACCGACACCGACTTCACCACAACGCTGATCATGGCGCTCGGGTACCCGGACGAGACGCGCGTCTCTCGCCAGCCGGTCTCGCGCTTCGACGCCGAGAAGATCTTCACCCACATGTGACGAACTGAGCGGGCGCGCGATCGGCGCGCCTGCTCGGTTCTGGGGGACTCGACTGTCCGGCATCCGCACCTGTTGCCCGACGGACGCCGGACAGTCGACGTCCACCGACCTAGAGGAGGCCAAGATGCACGCAGACAGGACAGTTCAGAACCGCGCGGCCGCGCGCGCGGCAGAGCTCCCGGGTTCAGAGCACACGCACCAGTTCACCGGCGACTGGGAGGTGTGGAAAGTCGGCGGCAAGGTATTCATGCTGCAGACATCGATGCCTGGGGAGCCGGTCGTGATCCTCAAGGCCGATCCCTCAGATGCGGAGACGCTCCGCGCGTCGCACACGAGCATCTCTCGCGGCTACCACATGAATAAGAAGCACTGGATCACCGTCAGACCTGGTGCGGATATCGAGCAGGCGTTGGTGGACGACCTCGTGAGCGAGTCGTACCTGCTCGTCGTCGCGGGCCTTCCCAGACAGAGCCGCCCGGTCGACCCCGACACTTTCAGCTTTCTGCCGTCCGCCGACTGACCGACGCGGCGCCAGACAAAAACAAAACCGGCTCTTCGCCGATCCGGTGGGGATCATGGCGTGAGTCCGCTGGCGGCCAGTGCAGCAGCGTATTGATCTTGCGAGGGTCATGCGGCTTTGAGCGGGGTTCCGTCGTAGGTCCAGCGGAACGGTCGGGCCTCATCGTCGTAGGCGAGAGTGAACTCGCGGATCTGGTCGATGAGGTCCTGGCGCGAGGTGAACTCACCGCGCCGCAGCAGTCGGCGGGCCAGGATCGAGAAGAAGATCTCGACTTGGTTGAGACACGAGGCGTGTTTGGGTGTGTGGTGGACGGCGAACCTCGGGTGTGCTGCCAGCCAGGCCCGGGTCGGTCGCCTTCCAGACATGGGACGACCCATTGCCAAGGACCAGGTGGATCGTGAGCTTCGGGTCGATGGACTGGTCGAGCATCCGCAGGAAGCGGATGAAGGTGGCCGAGTCGTTGCGGACGATGTCTTCGACCAGGACCTGACCGGTGTGCACGTCCAGGGCCGCGATGATGGAGGCGGTGCCGTGGCGGCGGTACTCGAACTCGCGCTGCTCGATCTGGCCGGGCTTCACCGGGCGGGTCGGATGGCGGCGCTTCGGCGACGACTGGGAACATGACATCCTCATCGAGGACGTCACCGCCCCGGAGGCCGGCACCGCCTACCCCCGATGCCTCACCGGCCGCCGAGCCTGCCTGCCCGAGGACTGCGGCGGCATCTGGGGATACGACTACCTCGTCGAGATTCTCGCCGACTCCCGCCACGAAGAACACAAAGACCGCCTGGAATGGCTGGGCCTCGACTCTGCCGACCAGTTCGACCCCGCAGCCTTCGACGCAGCCCAGGTCAACTCCGCGCTATCCCCTCTCGCGACCGTGCTCATCAAGAACTGACGCATCACCGCCCGACGTCAGCAGCCCCGTCGCCGCTGACGGCGGGTACCTACCCCCGCAAGATCAATGCGGCGCTGCACTAGCTCCTCCGCGTCACGCTACGTCCCCCTCCAGTGGCACTGTCAGGGGCGGCCGGTTGCATGCACGCAGTACGAGCGCGAGCGCCCAGGTGTCCGCTCTGCTCCACGTACGCCTCCACGTACACACAACCGGGACCAGTGGACAGGACGTTGCCCCAGCTTCCCGGAAGCGTCTGATCTCCGCTGTACTGGGACGGAGCCGACGCCCGATCCGGGTCACGGTGAGCATCGATATGGGTGATCCAGGTTCGGGACTCGGGTCCCTGCAGGTATCCCCACGCCGCCCTGCACGCCGGGGAGTACATCAGCAGGACGGACCCGTAAGTTCGCCCGTCGGGCCACTGAACCGGCTGCCAATCCAGCTGTTTGGCATCCGCCCGGCAGCCGTCGTCGTAAGGGTCGGTCCCGTCCCGCGCCAGGAGAGCCTTCGCCACCGTGTGGGAAGGCGCAGCGGAGTCGCTCGCGGCGAGAACGGTGGCCCACGCCGCCGCCACCAGTGCGGCCGCACCCGCCGTCGCCGCAAGCCAGCGTCGTGGGCGGCCGGCAGACCGCGTTCCTCCGCCGGTTACGGTATCGGTGCCGGGTGGTCGCTCGCACCACGCTGCTGACCCACCAACGGACTGTCCGGCCCGCGTAGCGCAACTGCCGAGACGAGCATCAAGCACCCGCGGGCCGGCATCGGCGCCGGCCCAGATTTCAGGATCAGCACGTCGAGCCGGTCACCAGCCGCTCACCCACCCACCGAAACTATTCCTCAACGACAAGATCGACGGCCGGCCCGGACGCGGTCTCACTGACAGCCTCGCCCAGCTTCCGCGCCAAGTTGGTGCATTCGCGCCCAGAAGGAGTTAGCGGGCCGAGTAAGCGCCCGCCTGGTCCGTGCCCTGGCCGCCGATGTTGCTGGGGCGGTGACGCGTGACACTCCGTTTCCAGTCCCCGCCCGTACCGCTTCAGAATGGCTGCACGGGCTCTGACCAGCGACGATGTTCCGACGGGCCGGTAGGACGCCCGGGGTACATATGGCGTCGGCGAGGCGGCTTGCGGCATCAGGGGCCGTGGTGGGACTTCGACGAGGTCGAGCGGGCCGTGTTCCAGTGGGTCGCGTGGTACGACAGCAAACGCGTCCACTCCGCCCTCGGCTACGTGCCGCCCGATGAGTACGAGCAGGCGTACTGGGAGCATCTGGAGGAAGCCCCGCAGACCGCTTGATCACATGATCGCGGACTCCAGGAAATCCGGGGCAGCTCATCGCGACCCTGCTGCGATAAAGCCACGGCGGCGGTCTTTCACCCCACACGGCAAGTGGCGCCTCGTGGCGCACGGATCATGAAGCGTCGAGAACTCCATGATCACAAGGTGCCGTGCTCGCTCCGCGTCCTGGACCGACCCGGCGTCACACGACCAAACGGGACCAACGCGACTCTCCCCGGGGCCCTGGGGTCGAGTGCTGGTCTGCTCATCCATTTAGGCTGATATGCTCGTAACTGGCTTGATGGAGTTGCGATCAACATGGCGATTCACATCGCCAGTGCCCAGCTGTCGAACAATTGGATACCAAGAAGGAGATCGATCGATGGTTGCTGACAATCTCGTCCTCATCGCCGGCGTCGGTGGCGTGGGCCGCAAGGTCCTCGAGGACCTGCTCGCGCAGGGTGTGTCAGTACGCGCGATGGTCCGCCGCGACGACGAACGCGCCGCTGCGCTACGTGCGCTCGGCGCGGAGGTGGTTGTCGGGGATTTGACCCGGCCGGAGACCGTTCGGACTGCGCTGGAGGGTGTCAAGCGGATGTACTTCGCGATGCCCCTGTCGCCGGACCACCTCCTGGCGGCGACCGTGGTGGCCTCGGTGGCGCGGGAGCACGGTGAGCTGGACGCCCTCGTGGGCATCTCGCAGATGACCGTGTCGCAGATGACCGCCACCAGCACTGCGGAGTCCCACCAGCAGCGGCTGCACTGGTTGGCGGAGCAGGTGCTGAACTGGTCGGGCCTGCCAGTTGTCCACATCCGGCCGACGTCCTTCCTGGACAACCACCTGTTCACCACGCTGCCCGCGCGGACGATCAAGGAGAACGGCACGATCGTGCTGCCGTTCGGCACCGGTCGCACTTCACCGGTCGCAGTGGAGGACGTCGCCCGGGTGGTCACCACCGTGCTTCGCAATCCGGTACCGCACATTGGGAACGTTTACGAACTGACCGGGCCCCGCTCGGTCAACATGACGGAGCTGGCCGAGGAGTTCTCGCGGGCGCTGGGGCGTCCGGTGTCGTACGTGGACGTGCCGCTGGACCGGTGGCAAGTGGAAGCGTTGTCCAAGATGGGCCTGCCGCCGCACATTGAGCAGCACGTCGTCATCATGGGCCGGCTGCACCAGGAAAACCGCTACGACCGCACGTCCCCAGACGTCGAGCGTGTGACGGGCGCAGCTCCGCAGACCATCGAGGCATTCGTGGCCGCTCGCAAGGGCTTCTACCTCGGTTGAGCCGCTCCGGCTGGGTCAGACTCCGCCGCATCGGCCACCAGGGTGGCTGCAAGTACCGGGATCGCGTAGATCGTCCGCGGGTGGCGGGAGTTGACGCAACAACAGCACAGGCACGAGAGCGGTGGTGATCATCAGGGTGTCTACGCCAGCTGATCACATCGTGCCTGCCGCTCCATCTTCCCCGATCCCTGCGGTCCTGGCGAAACTGGGCCCCTCCACCGGGATTGCTCGTGTTGCCGGCATCTTCTGACGGTCTCCGCTGCACCCATGAGGGTTGGGGCTGTCAAGGCGTATGGTGCCCCGGCCCGGGAAGAGCCACACCCATCGTCGATCCACAGGTATGGCAGAAGACCAGCGAGCGGACCTACGATGCAGTGTGGCTGTCGGAAGTTCTGATGGCTGGCGCGTTGCCGAGCAGTGCGCTCGCCGGGTGTCGGGGCCGCGCATATGGAGATGCCCGTGGACGAGCGCATCGCCCGGATCATGTCCGCGAGGCCGGCGGCAGCAGTCCGTGCAGGACCAGGGCCGACAACGCGTCGGCCATGCCGTTGCGGTCACGCGACGCGGTCGGTGGGGCGGCGGGGTCGAGGCGGTCGACGATCGGGTCCTGTGTCAGCGCCAGTGGCGGGCTGACGATCGCGAAATAGAGGATGCGCGGGGCTACGCGCGGGATGCGCCCCGCCTCGACGAGAGCCGTGATCGTCGGTGTGATGCTGTCCCAGAACGGCTGCACGAACCGCTGGTGCAGGTAGTCAGGCGGTCGAGTCACGAGTGGACTCTGCGGGTGCCGATAATTCATCCGCCCAGGTGAAGCGGTTGATCCCCGATCTCCGGCCGTGCCTCCCTTCACCCTGACGCGTCTACCTGCGCAGGGCACCGACGGCATCATGATCTTCGTGCTGCTGCGCCTTGTGCATCTCGGCCTGACCCAAACCTTCGCGCTCCTACGCCTGTTTCCGATGAGCGACAGAGAGATGGACGTGGAGATCCTGGAACTGCGGCACCAACTGCTGGTCCTGCAGCGCCAAGTCAGCCCGCCCACGTTCACCGGCACCGACCGCGCTGTCCTCGCCCGCCTGCTCAACCACCTCCCCATGGACAAGCTGCGATACCTCCTGTTGCTGGTCCGCCCGGACACGCTCCCGCGCTGGCACCGCGACCTGCTCAAACGGCACCACGCTGCGCCCTGCATGCCCAAGCGCCGGGGCCGTCCGCCCACCGTCCGCTCGATCCGCGCCCTGGTCGTGCGTCTGGCGCGCTGGAATACCTCGTGGGGCTACCGGCGCGTCCACGGCGAGCTCGCGGCACTCGGCATCAAGGTCGCCGCCTCCACCGTCTGGGAGATCCTCAAGAAGCACGGCATCCCACCAGCGCCTGAACGGCAGAGCACCACCTGGGCCGACTTCCTACGCAGCCAGGCAGAAGCTCTGCTCGCCTGCGATCTGTTCGAGGTCCGCACCCTGACCGGGGCGCGCCTGTACGTCTTCGCGGTGATCGAGCACGCCACCCAGCGCGTGCGGATCCTGGGCGCCACCGCACACCCGACGGCGAATTGAATCGTGCAACTCGCACGTAATCTCCTCATGGACCTCCAGGACGCGGGCAGCAGGGCCAGGTTCTTGATCCGCGACCATGACTCGAAATTCACGGCCGCTTTCGACAACCTCCTGGCCGACGACGGGCTGAACGTTGTCATCACCGGCATCCGGATACCGCGGATGAACTCCCTCATGGAGCGCTGGATACAGACGTGCCGACGTGAGCTGCTGGCCCGCACCTTGATCTGGAACCAGAGCCACCTTCTGCGCGCGCTCGGCGAGTTCGAGACCTTCTATAACTGCCACCGACCATACCGAGCCCTGGCACAAGCCGCGCCGCTGCGCCCACTGCCCACACCGATCAACGTGCCAGAGCGGACCAGGCACCTTGAGGTCCGCCGACGAGACCGGCTCGGCGGAACCCTGCACGAGTACCAACATGTCGCTTGAGCAGACCGGATGATTCATCGGCACCCGCAGTAGATCCGGCCCCAGCCGGGGAAGTCCGCGGGCATCGCCCGCCAGGAGATCCCACCCGCGACCAGGTACCGGATCGCGTCCAGCGTCCAATGCCACGAAGTTAAGAGCTCAGCGGCGGTGTCAAGCGTGGGCGGGATGCGAAAGGGCCTCTGCTATCCAGGGGATCGACCAAGATCTTCCTGAGAAAACAGAGGCCCAGTGGCTCAGTCTGTCACGCGCGGAACCGATGACGTGTTCGCGCCTGGTCATATCGGTGAGTCAACGCAGGTCATCCCGCCCGAGTTGGTGGATGCGGTACTGCACGAGAGCGAGGCTCGCGAGCGACGACTACGAAGGCTCCCCTCTCGCGTCGAGGTGTACTTCGTGCTCGCGCTCGGACTGTTCGAGCATCTGGGGGCCGGGCTGGTGTGGGGCAAGCTCGTGGCCGGACTGGCCGCCAGAGTGCCGCAGCCGTCAGAGAAGGCACTTCGAGATCTGCGTCGGCGAGTCGGCGTGCCCCCGCTCAGGCGCCTGTCGCTGCGCGCCGTGCTCGTGGTGGTGCTCGCCGGCACCGTGTTCGTACAGGCAGGGATGGTGTGGGCGTTGGTCAGCGGGAACGACCCGGAGGACGGATCGCTCCCGCTGACGCCGCTGCGCGTGATCACCGTCCTGGGCATGGTGTCGGCCCAGGTCGCCCTGGTCTGCGTATGGCGGCTGGTGACGATGGTGCGACGCGGAACCGTGTTCTCCCATGCCGCCTTC